>NZ_SMCL01000003.1:0-433356 GCF_004343065.1 Neorhizobium sp. S3-V5DH | reverse complement strand
CACATGAAAATGTGGATCGAAAATCTTCTCAATACGAAACCTAAGGCCCCTGGCCAAACTCAAGGGCCGCCCCAAAGCGGCCTTTCGTCGTTCAAGGCACAGAGCAGAATACTTGAAATGCCAAGGGAACTCACCATCCTATACCGGTGCATCCCTTAAAGGAGACAAATTGCTCTGCAATTTGCTCCGGCAGAAGATGCAAGCGCTTCGCGCTTACATCACCGTGACAAAACCCAAAGGGTTTTGCACCAAACCGGATAAGCCGCGCAGCGGCTTACCTAAATGGCGCGGGGTGGAGCAGCCCGTTCGGCCGGCAATCGATACTCAATCGATTGCTCTTCGGCCTCACCTCGTCAGGCTCATAACCTGAAGGCCGCAGGTTCAAATCCTGCCCCCGCAACCACCGACATTTGTAACAGCATCCATTCCTGCCCACGCTCGGCCAGCAAGGCTTCGCAGCGGCGCAGGAATTTTGTCTTGTCCGCTAGTGACTTGAACTCCCCAGCCGAACGCCTGCGGTCGAACTCCGCCGATTGCTCACTGCGCAGTTCCCGTGAAACCTCGCGCCACGCTTCCTGGGCAGCCAGAATAGCGGCAAGGCGGCCGTGAATGATCAGTTCCGCCGTCTTGCCATCTGCCGATGGCGCAATGACCACCTTTTGCACCAACTGGCAATCGATCTCCAGCTTTCCTCCACCCCACACTCCCGCGTTGACAGCATGGTCTTGACGGCGGAAACCGCGCTTTTGAGCAGGCCGACATTGACAACAGCTTTCGCTTCGATGCCTTCCCGAGGATCGGGTTCTTCATGCCTGCGGTGGCCTGACGGTCACAGCGACAGGCATTAAATTCGATCTGCATCAGGCCGGAACGATCATCGTTCCAGGAAATGGCTTCTGCAATGTAGAGCGCTGCCTTCTGCCTTGCCGCGGACGCAGTCAAACGATGCGCTCTTCGGGAGCGAAACGCATCGCGAGCAAGATAAGCAGACCGATCCCGAGAGCCATCATGACCCATGCTTGTGACAAATCATCTGAATGGGCGCGCAGCCAGCCGGCCGCAAAGGGCATGACGCTTGCGATAATATAGCCGCCTCCTTGGACGAAGGCCAAGAGGCGGCCGGCACTCGCCGGTTCGTCGGCGTGGTCGAGCGTCACGATCAGCGACAGAGGAAACAGCGCGCCGATCCCCAGCCCAAGCAGGATCATTGCGGGAAGTGCCATAGTCAGTGGCATGGTGATGAGGCAGATCAGGCCGGCGAGAATGGCGAAAAGTGCGGCGGCCAGCGGTCCCCGCCGATCAGGAAAGCGGTTGATTAAAGCCGATACAGCAAGACCGGCGACAACCTCCATCAGCGTAAGACCCGCGAGCATATAGCCGGCAATATCTTCGCTGCGCCCCAGTTGAATATAGAAAGGTGGTAGCCATGCCAGGACAAGCGTATAGGCGCCCGTACCGACGCCAAAGAAGATAAGCAGGAGCCAGGCTTTGCCGCTTTTCAACGGTGATCGACCCACGGTTTGACGGGATGCCGTTTGTTTCACGCAGGCATCCGAAGAGGATGCTCCTTTCCACAGAACAAGGGCAAGGAGAGCAGGCAGCCCCCACAGCCCCAGCATCGCTTCCCAACCTACGAAACGGGACAAACCAGCCGCAGTCGCGGCTGCCATGGTTGCGCCCCCCATGATGCCGGTTGAGTACAATCCCATGACGCGCCCTGCGTCCAACGGGAATACCCGCTTGATGAATCCGGGCATCAACGCTTGAACGGCAGCAATGCCGAGACCGCATACTGCTGCACTGGCAAGAAGCCCGGCACTGGAAAACCAGAGGAGCCGCGAAATGCAGGCAAGCGCAATGATCGCTACTCCCAGAGCAATGCCGCGTCTATCCCCGATCGATTGCTGCAGGGAAGAGCCGGCGAGGGCGCCCAATCCCATTAGAAAAACCGGAAGCGTCGTCAGCGCCCCAGCGCCAGTCGATGTCAGGCCCGATCCTGCTTCGATCCGGTCGAGAACGGGGCCCAAAGCCGCAAGTGCCGGCCGCAAGTTCAGCGCAACGGCGACAACGGCGATTATCGAAAGGGTGTTCGAAGCGGAGGATGCTTCATGGCTTTTGCGTTGCACATCTTGATGTTGGAGCACGTTCTATATCGCTTGCTATTAAGAATCTTGACATCGAGATAAATGACATGGTTGAAAGCATCAACAGTTTTATACGACGGAGTCGATGAGTGCGTGCTTGCGCAGGATTAAAAACCAACGGACTGAACCGATGCTCCGAGAACAGAAAGCCCGACATGCCACAGGTGGATCCGCGACCGGCCATGACAACACCGGCCCCTACACGGCTGAATCATCGCGAACATTCGTAGAATCGAGGCACGAATATGAGTGAGCCTATCAACAGCTTGGATCCCGCAGCTGCTGCAGCAGAACAATGGCGGAGGGAGCGTCCTGACATTGATCCCTTTCCGATGGAGGTGCTCGGCCGTCTCGGAGAGATTACGCTGATCATCATGCGCGATCGTCTCACTCCGTTTTTTGCGGAGCATGGCCTACAAAGCGGGGAGTTCGACGTCTTGGCAACATTGCGGCGCTCGGGCGCACCCTACGAACTCACCCCCACCCGGCTTTATGAATCCGCAATGCTCTCTTCAGGTGGAATGACGGCTCGTATAGATCGCCTTGAACGAGAGGGTTTGGTGGAGCGACGAAACCATCCGACCGATCGACGCGGTACACTGGTGGCTTTGACCCCCAAAGGTGTCTCGTTGATCGACGGGATCCTTGCGAAGCATGTCGAAAACGAGCGCCTGGCGCTGGCAGGATTAACAATGGCCGAGCAACATCAGTTCAACGCTCTTTCCATTAAGCTTCTTGCAGGCTTACGACATACACAATCACGGTGAATGCGCCAGGAGCGGTCCTTCCGAAGGCATGCCAGTGGGGTGAGCCGCCTGCGAAGGTCATCGTAAATTCTGCAAGCCACGGTAGGTCAATGAAAGACCTCCAGGAGAGATTCATGGCCTCAACCTTGGAGGAGGCCGCTCCGGGCTCTCTGACCCTCCTTGCTGTAACAGATGAAGACCGAGCGCTTGGATGCATCTGATCCCGCGCCGCGATGGAGTAACTGATGAAGCCTGCGGCCACGTCGCCATCATCGACGTTGTTGAGGAAGCCGAGGGAACAGGCGCGCTATCAACTTTTGCGCGCGTCAGGGTTTCGTGGCCGAATCTAGTCGGATGGTCAAACCCTTTATAAGCTATCCATTCCAGCTATGCCCGATGCCGGCGCGTTCCGAGACCTGAACTATGAACGTCTTCGCAATAGTATGTCCTCTCTTACGGAGCCGTATAATGGCCCTGAAGCTCTCTCGACCCTCCCGCCGGTTCATATGAAGCTCTTGCTCAAGCTTGTTTCCTTCTGCCTGGTTGCACTGGTCGTTCTGCCGGTTGCGGTGGGCAGCGCCTACGAGGTGTTGTCGCGGCATTGGGCCAGGGCAAAATACCCGCCTCCGGGCAGACTGATTGACGTTGGAGGACGTAATATCCATCTTGATTGCGGTGGCCAAGGATCGCCGACCGTCATCCTTGAAGCGGGACTGGACAATTATGGGACGCTTTCGTGGGCAAAGGTACATGACAGCGTCGCACGCCTTACCCGCGCTTGTGCCTATGATCGCGCCGGAATTATGTGGAGCGAGCCGAAGTTCACGCCGCAGCACGCCGATGCCGTGGCAGAGGATCTTCGGGCCGTCCTGACCGCGGCAGGAGAGAAGGGACCTTTCGTTCTGGCCGGCCATTCGATCGGTGGGCCTTACAGCATGGCCTACACCCGGAAATTTGGTGATGAAGTCGCGGGCCTGGTGTTCGTCGATGCCTCGCATCCGGATCAGGTCGCTCGGTTCGCGGAGGTAGCGAACACACCGCCGGACTACATCAACGAAGCTATGCAGATCGCGTCGAGCCTTGCATGGACCGGGATTATCCGCCTCATGGCGACGGCTGACGGAGCACATGATGTTCCGGTACGCGTCACGGAGAAGGCCAAGGCCTTTGTAAGTACATCGCTGGCGGCCGTAGTATCCGAGAATATGAATGTCGACCGGACGCTGGGGGAGGCCGGCGGTCTTCGCACGTTGGGTGACCGTCCGTTGGTTGTGCTCACGGCAATGGCACCACTCGGCAATGACGCTTTAAAAGCAGAGAACATGTCTCGGCAGGCGGACACGCGTCGTCGTGAAGTTTGGAGGAAGCTGCATGACGACGAGGCTTCCTGGTCAACGCGCAGCCGTCATCAGCTGGTGGCTGATTCCGGACACTATATCCAGTTCACTCGGCCCGATGTGGTCATTGCCGCCATTCTCGAGGTTGTGGATACAGTGCGGGTGGAAAACAACGGTGTTGGCGATTTTCGTTGATGGAAGGTGTCCTGTTGGGCCTCGCATTCTCAAACAAACAAACAAACAAACAAACAAACAAATGAAGGACCAGGACAATATGTCAGTTAAACTTCTTTCGGTTTTCGCACTGCTTGCAGCTTGGCCTCCAGCGGCGGTCGCCGCTGACGACTTTCCAAAGCGTCAGACAGGTTTGTGGGTATTCGACTCGCCAGATAATCGCTTGGTAAAAGGGAGTTTGTGCGTCGATGACACTCATACCAACTTCATCGAGACGGATGTCTGGTCGACTTTCGCGCAGGAGTGTGTGGTATCCAACAGGATGGCTACGCTCGGGTCCCGGAAAATCGAGGCGAACTGCCAATCCTCGATGACGGGCAAGGTAAAGCTTACTGTCACCTATGAAGGAGATTTCACATCCCGTTACCACTTTGTTTCCGCCAGTTTGTTCGAGGGAATAGGCGGGAAAGGAGACAAGCTGATTTCGACGGTCGAGGCCGTGTATCAAGGACAATGCCCGGACGGCATGAAGCCAGGCATGCGAAGACCTCGCGGCTGAGGATCTCTTAAAGCCCGGCAGGTCTCTTCGCTGGGTATCTCTATAAATGTATATAACCACATGACATATTCCATCAGCTTCCGCGAACGCATTATCCTCTATGCCCTTCTGACCTCGTTGACCTCGCTGAGCATCGATGCGCTCCTGCCGGCATTACGCCAGATCGGAGAAGAGGTTGGTGTCGCGCCGCCGCTATCCACGCAGCACGTCATATCGCTGTTCATCTTCGGCATGGTGTTCGGGGAATTGCTGTTAGGGCCGTTGTCCGATGCGATAGGGCGCAAGAAGGCGCTCGTGCTCGGCCTTTGCCTCTATGCGATCGGGACCGTCACGTCGATGCTGGCAGGCTCGCTCGAAATAGTGATCCTGGGCCGGTTCCTTCAGGGTGTAGGCGTGTCCGGGCCGAAGATCGCGACACGCGCGATGATCCGCGATCAGTTCGAAGGCGACGCGATGGCGCGCGTTATGTCCTTCATGTTCACGCTCTTTATTCTCGTGCCGATGCTGGCTCCTGCCCTGGGTCAGGGTGTGATCTCGCTTGCCGGTTGGCGCAGCGTCTTCGGTATCTGTCTCTTGATCACGGTCCTGCTTGGCATCTGGCTGGAAATGCGACACCCGGAAACATTGCCGGTCGCTAAACGTATAGAATTCCGGCCGAAACTGTTGGTTCGGAATAGCGGGCGGATCCTGTCGAAGCGCCGTGTGGCCCTGCTGATCATCGCGACCGGGATCGTGTTCGGCGCGCAGCTCCTCTACCTAAGTACGGCGGCCGAACGCGGCAGTCTCGTCCACTATGTCGGTCCAGTGAGATCGTCAAGGTTGGCCGGGCAATGACTCAGGGGCGGGGCCCTATCCAAGATGCGGCCGAAACAGCGCCACGACGCTTTCAGGGGCGCCCTCGCCAAAGAACCAGTCCAGATTTTTCGCCGTCAGAGACGCGATACGGGCACTTCGAGGAAAGAGCTTCTCCTCATAGCGACCGAGGGCCGCTTCCAGGTCGTCCGGCGACGCGATGAGCGCCTCGGCGAGGTCTGCACCGTCATAAAGCGCCAGATTAGCCCCTTCCCCTGCAAAGGGAGACATGAGATGCGCCGCATCGCCCAGCAAAGTCACGCCGGGCCTGCGCGACCAGCGGTGCTCAACCGGCAGCGCATAGATCGGACGGAACACGAGCGCGGTGTCGCTCTCGGTCGCAAGCGTCAGCAAAGGCTCCGACCATCCTTCGAAGTCGACGGCAATCCGAGCCAGGGCCCCCCTGGTATCGGTCAGGTCTATCGACTTCGTCCAATCCTCGGGCTTGCGCAGGGCGATATAGGTATGGAGCGTTCCGTCCGCATGACGATGGGCGAGGATGGCCTGACCGGGCGCGACAGCCATCAGCGTGCCTTCGCCAATTGCCTCGGCAATGGCCGGGAACCGCCGATCCCCATCGAGCAGCATCGTTTCGATGAATGAGATCCCCGAGTAAATGGGCTTCGCATCGGAGACAAGCGGACGAACCTTCGACCATGCGCCGTCCGCCCCCAAAAGGAGATCGGTCTCTACGCTTGTCCCATTGGCAAACGTGGCACGACGGCGGCCTCCCTCCAGAGACGTGACGGATGTCAGCTTGTGCCCCCACTTGATCGCATCGGCCGGGATCGAGTTGATCAGCATCGCGCGCAGATCGCCCCGGTCGACTTCCGGACTCCGGAAAGACCCGTCTCCGGGATGCTCGAACAGAACCGCACCATTCCTATCGACCACGCGTTTGGCGTCCTCACCGGGACGGACGAGACCGAGAAATTTTTCATAAAGTCCTGCGGCCTTGAGTGCGATCTGGCCGTTGTGTTCGTGAATGTCGAGCAGGCCGCCCTGTGAACGAGCATTGGCGGTGGGTTCGGCTTCGTAGATGATTACCGCAATAGCGTGAAGATGAAGAATTCGTGCGAGGGTCAGGCCGGCAAGGCCGGCACCGATAATCGTGATGGAATGACGCATGTAAGCGCTCCTGCAGATAGATCTGTTGCTTCGGGAGACGCTGGTGCGGCCAGGACAAAAGTCATGACGGACGTATCTGCGACTGCCAGGACCGGCAGCCGATTTTCGCGACGGATGTAACCCTATATAAGCTGATCGGATCACGCAATGACACCGTCAAGTTAACAGGCTGCGGTCAAAAGCCTCGCCCGCCACTTCGCTTACGCTGCCTGCAGGTGAGCGATTTCATTCCACTTCTGCATGGCTGCGGCTCTCAGTTCGCGATGATGGTCGGACGGTCACCTATCCTCACTGGCAGAGGTTCGCGGGTAGGAGGCCCCTCGATAATTCTTGTACCGAGTAAGGGACGTCCGCCACCCGGCCACCCAAGTACAATAGGAAGGTAGTGGAGCGTAAGAGGCTTCTCGCAACCTCGCCCGGAAAATTCGGGTAACGGAGGAGGCGCCGCTCGCAGCCACTACCTAGTGTTTGAGACGAGGGGAGGTTTGACTGCCGCCTTCGTCACAAAGGCGTTTGATCAAGAGGTTTTGGTGAACCTTAGCGTACTGGCAAGGGTTCCAGCCCGGTCCACCACGAGCGGGCATTCTGTCCAGTGATCAGCAGGCCGTTCTGAACCGGATAAAAGGTGGCTATCAACTGCCTGTCGTCACGCCCCAAATGGTAATGCGCGCGCTGCATCTTCATGTTCTGAGCCGTTGGCCCGCAGTCAACGAAATGCTATTGGGAACAGATGTCAAATCCTGCTTCGTCGATCGGATTCAGCGCCGGTATTCGAACCGCCCTTCAACTATTGCATCTGACGGCCTCCCTGCTTTGGCGTTTCTGGCCGCAACTGGCGGCGCTCTGGCTGCTGGGGTTTATCGGCAATCTCCTGCTGAACGAGGCCGCAGCCATGATCGGGCGATGGAATTCGCTGGCCGGCCTGTCGGCGCTGGCGTTAGTGGTCCTGCTGAAGCTCGTCGTCGTCGTTGCTTTGTTCGAGACGGTCCGCCGCGGCCTGCCGGCCCTCGACGCGGCCTCGCGGACGCTGACGGGACAGCCGCATGCCGAGATCGAAACGGTTCCCGGCAATTTCGTGAGCGCTCTGGCTCTCACTCTGGTCCCCTTCTTCGCCTTCTACGCAGCCTGGGGTTTTCTGGGCGACACCGTGCGCGACTACTCCCGCCTGTCTCTCAGTCTCCTTCTTTCGGGCGAGGCAGTCGGCCTGCTTGACGTATCGGGTAGCGCATGGCTGATCGCGCCCGTGGTCGTCGCCTGGGCCGTGCGCCGTTTCGCAAAGGCTATGCACAAACGTTCGCGTGCCTCGATATGGCCGATCCTTATCGTGATTTGCGAAGCCAACTGGGCTTTTATCGGCCTCTTCGTCCTCTCTGAATGGGAGGATGACGTTCGAGCCTGGTTCAGTCATCTGCCGGAAACGATGGGCATGCTGCTTAGCTCCCTGACGCCGGTAGCAGACGCCGCCGCACAGCAAGCCATTCCGCTGCCTCCAGAATTTTCCCCCCTGCCGCTCCACACACGACTAGTCGGGCTATTCTTCTATTCGCTCTACCCCGTGGTCTGGTTGACGCTCGCAGCTCTTGTCTACGGCTATGACATCCACGGCGAGCCCGCGTTAGGTGAGGGGCGTTTCGCTCGTGCCGTTTCCCGCTGGCAGACGCTGCCGAAATCCGTACGCGATTTCATTTCGCACTTCGTTGAGGGCACACTTAAACGGTATCGCGCCCTCGCCGAGGGCGTCGGCCTCGCGCTGAACTCCGGCATCGTCGCGATCCTCGCCGCCATTCTTGTCTATCGCCTGCTGGATTGGGGATCCGCGTGGGCCTGGTACGGTCTCACGCAGTTCATTGGCCCACATGACCTGTCGCTCTGGCAGATCATCGCGCAGACCATCTCACCCTTCATAGGCACGCCAAGCGAGCCGGGCGAAGGACTACTGGTGACGCCGATCAAGATCTGCCTTCTGGCGGCCACGCTCGAGATCGGATTCGCACAAGGGCGAGAGTGGAGGGGCCGAAAATGAAGGCGGAGCGCCGCGACTTCAATTCAAATCAAGAGCAAAACCGATTGCTTTCGGCCGCAAGGCAGCTGTGCTCAATTTGACCGAGAGGACCGGAACTGCCTCAGCCGGAACCACGAACTTCTCTTCGATCAGGGCAGCATGATCCTTTGGAGGCGGTTTCAGCGACGTGATACCGCAGCCACTGACGGGTTCCCTGCCAGGATCGAGGTCGCGGCTGATATCGTTTGACAGGCTGACGTCGAGCGGCAACCAGCGACGCCCCGTTCCATCCGTCAGGCTGACCTCGCATTGTCCCCAGGCATCACCGATGTCGCGCGTGGCTGTCGCTACCAAGCGAACGATGACAAGTCGCATCTGACCGGGAAGGCGCAGTTTGGCGTCCCGGCCATCACCAAGCAGGCGTACGTTTTCGAGCCGCCACGTCGCGCCTGCGTAATCGAGGTGATCCGGCCCTTGCGTGATATCGGTCTCGATGCGGTGCCTGTAATTCTCGATATTGCGCCAGGCATTGATCACGACGGCGACAGCGACGAGCGCTGGCAGGCTGGCGAGCGAAAGCCACCACATCTTCCGCTCGCCGTCAAACACCATCTTTGCCAATCTCCAGCCTGTCGCGCGAGGCCGTTCCATCGTCTTCGAGAAACACGCCGATCTCGTCCTTCAGTTGTGGATCATATTGCTCCGAAAGCACGAGCTTCATGCCTAGTGTCTCGTCGTCGGGGAGCTCGAAAACGAAAATGCCTGTCGTCGGCAAGCCAGGCTGAACGACTTTCGCCGAGAGAATGCCTGGAGCCTCCCCTGCGCGCCGAGACTGGCGATACGATCGGCCGGAGGCGCCGATGAGGGTCGCTGCGCGAACCGGCATCGTTTTCTGGAAGGCCCGCAGCTCGGCGGAGACCACGATCCAAACTCCGGAAGTCTGCAGTTGGACTGCCCGCCCGAACCGCGCGTAGGCAATCGTTCCGGCCTTCAATACGCGATGGACCTTCACGCCGAAGGTCGTGCTCAAAACCGTCTCGGTCTGGTGCCCTGTCGTGCGGATTGGGCCGGTCAGCATGGCATAGGGCGGCGTCGTTGCTTGCAACGCCGCGAGGAGCGCAGCGACGGGGACTATTGTGAGGACCATCGGGGCTTGCCGCGTCATGGCTCAATCCCCACATTGAGGGGCAATGCTACCTCCGCAACGCTGCCCGAAGGAAACCAGCCGGGCGCGGCATAGAGATTGTCCCGCGGTTTGAAGATGGCGCCCTCGATCCGTAGCCGCAAAACAGTCGGTAGCGAAAGTGTCGCCGGAACCTCCCAGACTGCAGTTACAGCTTCAGGCATTCTCGGATGCAAGTCCCACAATATGGCCCGGTCACGCTTCAAATAGTATTGTGGCTTTGATGCATCGTGGACATTGGCGAGCTTGATCAGGTTGCCATAGAGGTTCGAGCTTTCCGCCGAGATATTCTCTAGCATCATCTCGACGACGACCGCCTTCTTGCCTGGCGATATTCGTGCCCCGTTCGGCATCGCTGCGTCGATAGTGCTTCTGCTGACGGAAACCTTCCAGCGTCCGGCTTCAACCGGCGTCGCCGCTTCCACCTGCGGAATCATGTCGGCTTCGCGCTGCTCGTATAGGGAATATCCTAGGGAAAGCGCTGCGGCCAACAGTCCGCCCGCACCGGCGAGCAGCTTTGTGAGCCAAGCCCTGCTCATCTTCCGCGTCATTGCCGGCTTCGGTCCGCAAAATCGATCATGCCGAGATAGATAGTCGAAGTCTCCCGTTTTTTCGACCCGATGGGTTGTTTTTATGCACCGACCCTGCTGCACAGCGGATGTATGCCGGCCCTAATTCTGGGGGTCTGCTTTTCTTCGAAAGCGTTTGACCCTTGCGTGCGTGCCGCAGGTTGCATTGGAACACCAAAGACGGCGCCCGCCCTTCGAAGTGTCGAGAAACAGCCAGCCGCAATTATCGCCTTTGCATTCTCGCACCGGACGGCGCTCATGTCGCCTGATGAGCAGTTCAGACGCCTGCCAGGCGAACAGGTCCACAAGGTCGGTAAGTTCGCTAATCGGCTGCAGCCACTGAAAGCCTTCTTTTGTTTCGAAGAGACGCTGCCGCGCACGCGCGCGCCTGGCCCTCTCGTGGATAACTGCAAACGGCTTGTCCGGGTAGGGCTGATTTGTGTCTTCCACCACGAAGAGGTCGTATATCGCCTCCCGCAAGCTGATCGCCTCTTCAACTAAGGTTCCTGCTTGTTGCGGCCGCCTCTTAGCAAGTTGGTCAAGGATGACCGCCTGCTTCTCATCGATCAGGCCAACCCGCGCCGCCAGGACGATAAGGTCGTCGCAACACCGCAGCAGGTCAGGGCCCCATCGTCCCCTTCGGCTGTCAACCGTGTTGACGAAGTCAAGAGCCGGATGGCCGCCATTCAGCGGCATGTCTCTCGTCGAAGTCGCCATGTCACCACCGGAACAAGTTCGCCGGCACCTTGTTGTAACGTATGTAATGCATTTAAACCGTTACATAGGATAAGCCCAGTGACATCTGTTGGCAACTTCACCAAGTTCCTCATCCTTTGCCTCGTTTGGGGACTGACATGGATCGCCGTCAAAATCGGCGTCACAACCGTTCCTCCGATGCTCTTTGCCGCGACACGTTTCATCTGCGCAGGGATCGTGCTCCTGGGATGGGGTGCGATCCGGCGCTCCCTGACGCTGATGCAGGGGCAGCACGTAGTTCGGCTGCTCGTCACCAGTCTGCTTATGATTACCCTTTGTTATGGTCCCTTGTTTTGGGGGATGAAATTCGTCCCCTCCGGCACGGCCGCCGTGCTGGAGATGTCATTGACGCCGCTGGCTCTGCTTGTTTTCGGCATCGCGCTGAGTGAGGAGGGCTGGAGCATCGTTCGCTTTGGCGCCATGGTGCTCGGCATGGCTGGACTGGCCGTTCTCTTCGCACCTGCGCTCGCGGCGACCAATGCAGGCTCGTCGGCAGTGCTCGGTCTTGTAGCGGTTGCCTGGGCAGCGATCTCCTCGGCATGGGGATCGGTGCTCGCGCGACCGCTCATATCGCGCTATGGAAGCGTGGTCCTGTCTGGATCAACGACGCTGATCGGCGGTGGCGTGCTGCTCGCAGTTTCCTTCATCATGGAGCCGGATGCCACGGCCGCCATCGGGACCATGTGGAGCTGGCGCGCAATCGCGGGATGGCTCTTTCTTGTCATCTTCGGTTCCTTGATCGGATACAGCATTTACATGCAGCTCTTGCGGGACATTGGCCCGTCGCGAGCCGGCAGTTTTGCCTTCGTATCTCCGGCGATCGCCGTCGGCGTGGGTGCTTTGCTGGCAGGGGAGGCGATCACCCTGCAGAGCGTCACCGGAATGATCTTGATGATGCTGGCCGCGGGGGGATGCCTGTTCGCCGACCGGCTTGAGAGCCTTCTTCTGGCGGCAAGGAAAGCTGGGCAATAACCGGTTGCCGGACCTTCCTTACGGTCCGGCTTCGAAGTTCGAGTCCGGCGCGAAATGCTGTGTTTCGCCAACCGAGCCACCACCTGACCTTATGGTTTAGGGTCTGAGATGCGGGCTGAGTCCTTTGATCCCGCCTCTCTTGATCGGTCAGGCTCCGGCTCGCTACGTGTTTGCCACAGCGAATACGCAATACCGGCTGCGATCAACGCGAAGGTGACGCCAAGGCTTACCGCAGGCGGGAACTTATCTCCTCCGAGCCAGAAGTCAGCGACGAAGATCTTTGTTCCGATGAACACGAGCACCGCCGCAAGCGCGTATTTCAGGTAGTGGAAGCGGTGAACCATGGCCGCGAGCGCGAAATAAAGCGCGCGCAGACCCAGGATCGCCATGATGTTGGAGGTGTAGACGATGAATGTGTCGGTGGTGATTGCAAAAATGGCCGGCACGCTGTCCACCGCGAACACGAGATCCGCCAGGTTGATCACGACGAGCGCGAGGAACAGTGGCGTCGCCGCAATGACCGGCTTGCCCGTCTTTCCGTCCCGCACACGCGCAAAAAAGCGCTGGCCATGCAGTTCCCTGGTGACCGGCATATGGGTCGAGATGAACCGTACCGCGCGGTTGTTCGCGACGTCCATCGGCTGGTCGCCCGCAAAGAACATCTTCACGCCTGTGAAGATCAGGAATGCCGCAAAGAGGTAGAGGACCCAATACGCCTCATTCACCAGCGCCGCGCCACCGGCGATCATCAGGCCGCGCAACACGATCACAGCCAGGATGCCCCACAGCAGCGCCCGGTACTGGTATTTGGGCGGGATCGCGAAATAGGTGAAGATCAGGCTGATGACGAAGACATTGTCGATCGAAAGCGCCTTCTCGATGAAGAAGCCGGTGAAGTATTGCATGCCGGGTTCAGGCCCGCGCGCATACCAGACCCAGGCCCCGAACAGCAGGGCAATCCCGATATAGAAGGCTGAGAGCTTCAAGCTCTCGCTGATCCCCATTTCGCGATCCTCCTTGTGAAGGACCCCGAGGTCGAATGCGGTGAGCGCGGCGACGAGGCCAAGAAATGCCAGCCAGAACCAGACAGGCGTGCCAAGCAAGTCGGTGAAGAGAAAATCCATTTTGTCGCTCCTCTTGATCGGAAATGATCGGAGCGACCGCACATGACTGTGGCGCGAATGCCGGGCTGTCAGAGCATCGGGATCGTTCCGATGCGGTCCGACATCACGAGGCTTGATCAGCCTCCGCGAGAGGGGCCCGGTCCGCAATAGCCAGATAGGTTTGCAGGCTCTTTGGATCAAGGATCGATCGCGAATTTTCCCGACAGTGGCTGCAGCGTCGACGACTCCCTAAAAATCTCGGAGCTGGGTTGGGCCGCATTTCCTGCAATAGCACCTAAACCACGGATGGCGACCGTGGTGCGCTCTATGATGGCCGGGATCGTCCAGACTTGGTGATCGAATATCTTCCGGCCCAAATCGGTAATTCTTTCTCGGCTGCGGCCGACGTATGTTATAAGTGCAGTCGAGATGATAAGTTGATCTTGACAACCAGATCGGCAGTTCACATCCCTTCAACGGCCAGATTTCGGAATGCCTAGATAGATGGTTAGGTCCCCCATTAGGCCGGATGGCGTTCAAACGCACGCTGCTCATTATGGAACGTCAGGCCGCAACATCCACGACATTGCCCCCGTTCGTCGTCAGCATCGCCTCACGGATCTGTTGCCGTAACCATGTGCAGCCAAGATCGCTATCCATCTGAAGCGGCCAGACCATTGCGACCGGTGGAAAAGAAAGCGCCAGTGGCACCGGGCTGACCTCAAGGCCCAGCAGCGGCCCGTAACGAAGCGCAATGCGCGATGAGACGGTGGCAATCACCGCTGATGAATGTGCAGTCGCCAATACCGACATGAAATCGGGAGCTGCCGCCACCACTTCCAGTTCTGCACCCGCATGCTCCAGCGCATCCTTGACACAGCCATGCAGGCTGTCGGTTTGCGAGATCACCGCATGCTGTGCTGCCATATAGGCATCAAGGCCCACCGGATTGAAAAGCTTCAGCAAATGCGGATTGAAACAGCACAATACGCTGGACTGATACAGCGGCTCGCAATGGTGCCGTGAGTCCGGTAGATAGCTGCACCCCACAGACAGATCGATGACGCCCGCATCCAGCATCGCGTCGACCTCTGCCGCATCACCTCCGCGAGCCAGAATGCGTATGCCCGGTGCGGTTTCTCGCAGGCGTGCCGTCAGATCGGGCAGCAACAGCAGTTCCACTTCGCTGGAAAGTCCCAGCCGGAACGTGCGTTGCTCGGTGGCCGGATCGAATACGTCCGCCATCAAGACGGCCGCTTGCGCCTGCCGTAGAGCTTGCCGTACCGGACCGGCCAGATTGAGCGCTCGTGCCGTGGGCTTCATCACCTGTCCTATACGGATGAAGAGCTCATCCTGAAACAAGGTCCGCAGGGTCGATATATTGTGGCTCATGGCAGGCTGCTGAATTTTCAGCCGCTGCGCTGCACGGGTGACGCTCATTTCTTCCATCATGGCATCGAAAGCTACGAGAAGATTGAGATCGAATGAACGTAGATTGAAGTGATCGATGACTTGCATAAGTGGTATCGATTTGATTGCTGATCGAGACATCCTTAGCTGATGACGAGGAACTTGCAAGTCACTCCGCACCCTCAATCAAGGATCAAATTTATGCCATCCCGCCGTTCCATTCTCAAAAGCGCTCTGACCGGCCTGGTCGTCGTACCTTTTGTCGTGCCGTCAGTCACTTTCGCCAAAGCACCCTTTGCAGCTGTTCAAGCACCCGGATTCTACCGGTTAAAAATCGGCACTGTGGAGGTTACGGCCCTGTCGGACGGAACTGTAGCCCTGCCGCTTGCCAAGCTCTACACCAACACCAGCGAGCACGATGCACAAAACGCGCTGAAAGATGCGTTTCTGCCGGACATGGTCCCAACCTCCGTCAACGCTTTCCTTGTCAATACTGGAGAAAGACTGGTGCTGATCGATGCAGGCACCGGTGCCTATCTAGGGCCATCGCTCGGCAAACTCGTGTCCAGCATTGAGGCTTCCGGTTACAAGGTGGATGACATCGATGATGTCGTCCTCACTCATATTCATACCGATCACTCCGGCGGGTTGATGAGCAATGGCAAACGTACCTTCCCGAACGCCATGTTGCGGGTCAATGAACGAGAGGCAAAATTCTGGCTGAGTGCGGCGAATGCGAAGGCAGCCTCGGGCATCGTCAAGCAGCAGTTCGTCGAGGCGGATCAATGTGTAACACCATATGCTGAAGCTGGAAAATTCGAGACCTTCGCGGATAACGCGGCACCTGTTCCCGGTCTCGGTTCCATTCTTTATGCGGGGCATACGCCGGGTCACAGCGCCATCACGCTGGAAAGCGAAGGCCAGAAGATCGTATTCTGGGGCGACATCACCCATGGCGATATCGTGCAATTCGATGAACCGGGCGTCGCCATTGAATTCGACATCGACCAGACAGGCGCCGTGGCCGCACGCGACATTGCCTTCAAGCAGGCGGTGGAAGGCAGATATCTTGTGGCAGGCGCGCATATCGCCTTTCCGGGCATCGGCCATGTGCGCAAAGACAGCACGAATTACGACTGGCTGCCGATCAACTACGGTTAAGGTCCGACAACCGGCTGTCATCCGGTGAAACAAGCGGATCAGTGAAGAGGCTGCACAACAGCCTCTTCTTCGGCAGTTAAGAACGTCGTCTTGCCGAGGGTTCCTGCTGATTTCGTCTTTTGAATGAGTACAAATGCTCAACAGGCGCCGCGGTCGGAAATGGTTAAAATCCTCCGGCCATTCTTCGATGGTGCTGCGGGCACGATCAACGCCGAAGAACAGGCTTTCGTACAAGAGATCGCCACGCATACGGCCGGTGGAGGACTCGACATAGCCGTTCTGCCTCGGCTTTCCCGGTGCGATGTAGTGCCACTCGACGTTGTGATGCCTCGAAGAGCCGCACTCTCCGTGCGTCGTCGGCATAAACTCAGCGGCCGACATTCGGACGCTCAGTGAAGATCCGTCGGAAAGTGGTGATGATACCAGGTAAATCCGGCCACCGGCTCAGGTAAGTCCGTGGCATTACTACGATCACTGGCATCAGCAAGATAGCGCGTGTCCGCGTCTGAGATTCTGAACTTGAGTTTAGCTGGCGGAACTCTGTCGCGCTAACAGACGTTAAACAGCGTTTTTGATGCGCCGGGGGTGCTAATGGCTAATGCGTGGATCGCGATCGATGACGGATTGATGGATTCCGGGCCGAATATTCTGCAGGCGCCTCTTACTCTACATCCGGTTGCCGAACTCCTGAAAACGGTTGACTTCGCACGCACATCCCTTGGCCCGCCGGACTGTTGGGATCCCTCTCTCAAATCGGTGATAGCCCTGATGGTCGATAGCCAGTTCCCCATGTTCGTGGCATGGGGTGACGAACTGGCCTTCCTTTACAACGACGCCTATGCGCAGATACTCGGTGGAAAGCATCCGGCCGCCTTTGGCGCGCGGTTCAAGGATATATGGCACGAGATTTGGGACGACATCTTCCCTCTTATTGATAGAGCGATGAGGGGCATCGCCACCTTCAGCGAGGACCTTCCGCTGATTATGAACCGCGCCGGCTATGACGAACAGAGCTGGTTTACCTTTTCGTATTCGCCGGTACGGGATCACCATGGCGCCGTGCGGGGAATGTTCTGCGCCGTCACTGAAACCACCCAGCGCGTTATGCTGGAGAAGAGGCAAGCCTTTCATCTCGCGTTGGAGGAAACGCTGAGGGATATCGCAGATCCAGTTGCAGTGATGGCCGCAGCTTCCGAAGCACTGGGCAGAGCGCTCGGCGTAGCAAGAGTTGGTTACGGTGAAATCGATGATGAAGAAGAACACGTCATCGTGGAGCGCGATTGGACAGACGGGCGAATCGCGAGTGCTGCTGGCAAATACCGCATGAATGACTTCGGCCCGTCGATCATCGAAGAGCTCAAACACGGTCGAGTCCTGTGCGTAGACGACGTCGACCAGGATGATCGGATCGGGAGCATGGCTGCGGTGTTCCATGCAATCGGATCGCGAACCGTCTTGGCAGTGCCCCTGATCAAACATGGCCAATTAAGAGCTATGTTATTTCTTCACCATCCGCTTCCACTCAAGTGGACGCATAACGATGTTGCTCTTGCGACCGAGGTTGCCGAACGGACGTGGTCGGCTGTCGAGCGCGCAAAATCGGAAGCTGAAAAGGCACGGTATACGGCGCGGCTGGATTTCCTCGATGCGCTAGGAAAGACGACGTCTCCGCTAAAGGATGCGGACGCCATATTGGAAACCAGCACCCGTATGCTCGGCGAACAACTGGGCGTATCCGTTTGCGCCTACGCCGACATGGACGCTGACGAGGACGGCTTCACCATACGAGGAGACTGGGCGGCCCCCGGTTCCGACCACATTACTGGCCGATATCATCTCAGAGATTTTGGCAGATTAGCCGTTGACGAGCTTTCTGCGGGACGCCCCCTCGTGATCAGTGACAATTTGAAGGAACTTGCCCCGGAAGAAGCAGCCACGTTCAGGAAAATTGGCATCGCGGCGACGATCTGCTTGCCACTGGTGAAAAATGGAAAACTTACGGCTCTCATGGCCGTCCATCGCAAGCTGCCGCATAATTGGACGTCTCATGAACTTGCGCTGGTCCAGGAAGTCACCGAGCGCTCATGGGCCCATATTGAACGCGTAAGATCAGAGGCCGAGTTGTTCGCGAGCCAGGCGGAGTTGCGTCGCGCCAACGAGTCATTGGAGGCAACGGTCGCGGAGCGCACTGGCGAACTCATGGCAGCGGAGGAAACTCTGCGGCACGCGCAAAAGATGGAGGCCGTAGGGCAACTCGCCGGCGGGCTGGCCCATGACTTCAACAATCTCCTGGCAGGGATCCTCGGCAGTCTCGAGGTGATGAGGAGCCGCGTGGCAGAGGGGCGTTTGAGCGATATCGATCGTTATCTGACTGCTGCAACTGGCGCGGCCGCGCGCGGCGCATCTTTAACGCAGCGTATGCTCGCGTTCTCCCGGAGACAAACGCTTGCTCCCAAGCCCACGGATGTCAACAAGCTCATAACTTCGATGGAGGAGCTGGTGCGTCGGAGCGTTGGCCCCGCAGTCGCCGTCGAGGTCGTTCAGGGATCCGGAGCATGGCCGACACTTGTCGATCCGGGTCAATTGGAAGGCGCGCTTCTGAACCTGTGTATCAACGGACGCGACGCGATGCCATCCGGCGGCACGTTGACGATCGAAACGGCAAACCATTGGATTGATGATCGCATGGCGCCTGCTCTGGGGTTGAAGGCCGGTCAATATCTATCGGTTTCTGTCTCGGACACGGGTACGGGCATGGCACCAGAAACAGTCGCTCGCGCCTTTGATCCATTCTTTACTACGAAGCCCATCGGCCAGGGGACCGGCCTCGGCTTGTCGATGGTATGGGGGTTCGCCGGCCAATCCGGCGGCAGCGTCAGGATCTTTTCGGAGCTGGGCGAAGGTACGGCTGTATTCATCTACCTGCCTAGGTTCACGGGGGAGGTTGGCGCGGACGAGACGATACCTGCCGGCAGGCCGACTGCTGCGGCGCCAAGTCAGACAATCCTTCTCGTGGACGACGAGCCTCTGATCCGCATGGTCGCTGCTGAACAACTGGAGGAATTGGGTTATGTGGTCATTGAGGCTGGTGACGCACGTGAGGCAACCGAGGTCCTGGAAGCAGATCGACAGATCGACCTGTTGCTGACCGATGTGGGGCTGCCAAATGGCATGAATGGCCGCCAGCTTGCAGATCGTGCCCGCGAGACGCGGCCGAACCTACCTGTCCTGTTTGTGACGGGCTACGCGGAGAATGCAGTGTTAAACCAAGGGCATCTATTGCCAGGCATGGAGGTTTTGACCAAGCCGTTCGACATGGATACGCTGGCACGACGGGTGAAGGTGTCCATCGAAGGTGAATAGCCCACGCGAGATCCCAGCCTTACGACCGCCCGATTTCCAGCACGCTCTGGCCGAAAACCGATATCGCTGGTCCAACTCCCATTAAGGTGTGAGCAGCTGTTAAGGTAATCCGGGCGCCGCGACCGGCGGCATTGAGCTGTTGTTGTGGCAACACCGGACTTGCTTGTGCAAGCGCCTAAACACATCAGAACGTCAGTCTGCCTTCAGCGCCGCACTGCAGTTCCAACATAAGCTCTCGCCCGAGAGCGTGGTAACGCGATCGAGCGTCTGGTTATTGCCGAACGAAACCCGCGAGACGGACCATTTGGGTAGCGCGACCGGCCTGAAGCATGGGGTTCATCCGTTCCATAACCGCGGGGTTTGGCTCGCCGTAAATCTCGAACGCGACAACCGTGCAATACCGCATAACTTCAGCGATGTAGGGATCGGCATGCCGCCAGTGTTCGAGGATTGCTTCGGAATCTCGATAAAGTTGATAGCTGATGGCGGTCAGTTGCTCTTCGTCGATGAAAGTCTGCACCATCAGTTGTGGACCATTTTCACTTACGAAATCGACTGCCGCGTAAATGGCTTGCTTGAAGGCGCGACGAAGGCAGAGAGGGAGCACCCTATTTGGCAAGCAGTAGGGGACCGTAGAACTCGCTTTCCACCACCCGCTGAGCCGCTCCGGTAATCCCCCATTCTTAACGGGGCTCGGCAGTAAAATTCACGCGGCCATTTTCAGTTTCTGTGCGGGCGTTATGCCGCCGATGCCCATATTGGGCCGTTCGTTGTTGTACATCCAGAGCCACTGCGTGGCGAATTCCTGCGCCTCCTCAATGCTTTCGATGATGTACTGGTCAAGCCATTCATGTCGGACGGTGCGGTTGTAGCGCTCGACATAGGCATTCTGTTGCGGCTTTCCGGGCTGGATATGGCTCAAGGCAATTCCTTGCGTTGCTGCCCACTCCATCAGTTTGCCACTGACATACTGAGGTCCGTTATCCACACGAATTGCGAATGGTCTGCCTCGCCATTCGATGATCTGGTTCAGGCTGCGGATGACGCCTTCAGCAGGCAGCGAAAAGTCCACCTCGATGCCCAGCCCCTCGCGGTTGAAGTCGTCCAAGACATTCAACAGTCGGAATTGCCGACCATCCTCCAAACGATCCGCCACGAAATCCATTGACCAGACCAGGTTCGGCGCATCCGGCACAGTCAGAGCGTCCGGCTTGTCCCGCTTCAAACGCTTGCGTGGCTTGATTCTGAGGTTCAACTCCAGCTCACGGTAGATGCGGTATACGCGCTTGTGGTTCCAGCGATGTCCTCGGACATTCCGCAGGTAAAGGAAGCACAGGCCAAAGCCCCAGGTCTTCTTTGCCCGCGTCAGTCCGAAGAGGAGATCGGCGATCTGCTCGTTCTCGTCGTTCAGCTTGGCGCTGTAACGATAGCAGGTCTCGCTGACCTCGAAGGTGCGGCAGGCAAGCGCAATGCTCACCCCGTGCAACGCCACTGCTTTCCCGGCCATCCCTTGGCCGATAGGCAAATGCTCGCATTTGCCGTAAGGCTCTCGGCGTTGAGACGGCCGTGTTATTTTTTTCCCAAGGCTTCCTTCAGCGTTCTGCCATCATGCGGATCTTTCCTTTCGGCCGAGCAGCCAGAGAAGGTAGGGACCGCCGATCAGCGCGGCAAAGAGGCCGACCGGCACCTGATAGGGATAGATGACAACCCGCGACAGCCAGTCGGCCATCATCATCACGCCTGCGCCGATCAGGATCGCCGCGGCAAGATTGTATTGCAGCTTCTGGAAGCCGAGAAGCCGGGCGAGATGCGGCGCGATCAATCCCGCCAGGCTCAAGGGGCCAATGAGGAAAGATGAGATCGCCGTCATCAATGCAGCAAGAATGGCGAGCAAAAGGCGGGACAGCAGGACATGAAGACCGATGCTGCGGGAGAGGCTGGTGCCGAGCGGCAGGATGGCGAGCCAGCGGGTCATCAGGAAAAGCGGTGCTGTCAACACCACGAGCGTGATCATTGCCGTCCAGGCTTCGACAGCGCCAGCGCGATTGGTCGATCCCGACATCCAGGTGAGCAGGACATAACTGCGCATGTCGCCCTGGGCGAGCACCATGCTGACGATTGCCATACAGAAGGCGCTGATGGCGATGCCGGCAAGCAGCAGCCGTTCGGCCGAAAATCCGGAGCGGCCGGCAATTGCGATCGTCACCAGGAAGGCGCCAAGCGAGCCGAGCGCCATGCTGAGAAGCACGATTGCAGGTGACGGGACACCGAAGACGAAGAGAGCGATCGTCAAACCGGCGCCGCCGCCGCTCGAAACACCGAGTACTTCAGGGCTTGCGATCGGATTGCCTGTCACCCGCTGCATGGTGAAACCGGCTGCTCCGAGCAGCGCGCCGGCCCCGCCGGCTGCCAGGATACGCGGCAGGCGGAAGGGCAGGAGCTCGGAAAAGAGCGGACCAAGTGCAACGCTCAAGCCCCTATCCGTTGGGCCCAAAGTCAGCACGAGTGCGAGGATGACGGCAAGCGCCGCTGCCAGGAGCGACAGCGCGACGGCAGGCTTTCGAAACTGTCGCGAGGTGGCATCGGCTGTTGCGGTCATGGCAGAGAATCCGTTGACGCGCGGCAGAAGGAGGAGAAGCAACGGCCCGCCGAGCAGCGCGGTTGCGGCACCTGTCGGTACGAGATCGGAAAAACCTGGACCCAGCAATTGCGTCAGGCAATCGGCCAGAAAGAGAACCGCGGCTCCCGCAAGAGGAGACGTTATCATCACCTGTCCGGTTGTTCGCGCGCCGCAGAACCTTGCCATGGCGGGCGCTGCAAGCCCCAGAAAGCCGATGATGCCGACTGTTGCCGTGACCGAGGCGGATAGCCAGACGGCGAGGATAAGGATCGAAAACCGGACCCCGTGCAGCGCCACGCCGAGGCTTTTAGCGCTGGAATCATCAAGGGCCAGGACATTCAGCGGTCGCAACAACATCGCCGCGGCGACGATGCCCGCTCCGAGCCGCGGCGCGAGCGAGTTGACGCCACTCCAGTCCTGTTGGTTGAGGGCACCCGCACCCCATATATGGATCGACATCGCATATTCGCCGCGCGCCAGGATGAGCGTCACGCTGAGCGAGGCCGCGATCAGGCTGACAATCATCCCCGAGATCGCTACCGTGACCGGATCGAGCCCGCGCCGCCAGCTCAGCGCCAGCACGATGGCGACCGCCACAAAGCCGCCGGCAAAAGCGATCAGCTCGCGGGAGATGCCGCCCAGAAGCGGCAGGAAACCGAGACTGAAAACCAGCGCCAGTTCCGCACCCGATGCGATGCCGAGGGTCGAGGCATCGGCGATCGGATTGCGCAGCACCCTTTGCAGCAGCGCACCGGAAAGGCCGAGCGCGGCACCGGCGATCAAAGCGATTGCAGCGCGGGGCAGAAGGCTGTTCCACAGCAGGATTGCGTCGAGCGCCGCGGTCGGCGCTGCCTCCCCCGGAACGTGCGGGCGAAACGCCAGCAGCAGAATGAACGACGTAACGCAAGCGATGCCGAGCACGACGGCAGGGAGAAAGTGGGGCAGGCCGGCACGTATGGGCATGGGGAGACTAACCGTTCCGGACATAAGAAAACCCTTTCACCACGAACTCGGCAAAGCGGCTTGCTGCGGGCAGAGCCCCGTAGGGATTGATCGATCCGACCGTCAGAACGCGGTTTTCCCGCACCGCCGGCAAGGCCTTCCAGAACACGCTTTCGGTCAGTGCCGCAAAGGCATCCTCCGGATGCGGAGGAATGAGGACGATCCAGGCTTCGGGCATCGAAGCCAGCGTCTCGATGCCCATCGGCGCCATGGCCGAATAGCTGGTCGCGCCTACCCATGCATTGGCCAGCCCCATGCGTTTCAGCACCTCGCCGAACAGGCTGTCGGACCCGAAGACCCTGTAGTGGCGCGCATCGCCGAGGTTGAT
This sequence comes from Neorhizobium sp. S3-V5DH, assembly GCF_004343065.1. NCBI lineage: Bacteria > Pseudomonadati > Pseudomonadota > Alphaproteobacteria > Hyphomicrobiales > Rhizobiaceae > Neorhizobium > Neorhizobium sp. S3-V5DH. The sequence goes on along the minus strand of NZ_SMCL01000003.1, from coordinate 409,947 downwards.
CGGCAGGAGGGGACGGCCGTCACCCTTGGCAAAGAGGTTCTTATAGCGATCGAGCCTGTCCGCGAGATCCTCGACCATCCGGCGGGCTGCGGGGAGCCGCAGGCGCTCGCCGATCGCCAGCGTCGCCTGTTCTGCGAGGATATATGGACTTTCGCCGGGCTTATAGATCGGATGACTTTCGACCGGCGCGATACGGCTCATCAGCGGATCGGCCCAGGCATAGAAGTTCGAGTTGAAGATCAGGTCGGGGCGGGCGAAACGCAGCGCCTCGAAATTCGGCGTGCCCCGCAGGCCGAGATCGGCGACGCCCTGCGGCACATCGGGCTTGACCGCAACCTGGCGGAACTGGCGAAGCTCGGTTGCAGCCACGACATTGGCGCCGACCGCAAGCAGCGTTTCAAGAAGTGCCCAGTCGAGAGTCGCAATCCGCGGACCCGCATCTTGCGCGCGCAGGACGCGCGCCGCAGCCGACGCAGCGGCGGCTGAAAGGATGGCTCTGCGGCTAAATCGGTGCACTCTTGACATGTCTCCCAAGGCACAGGAAGGCCAAAATGGCCTTCCTGCAAAACTTGTCTAAGATTGTCAAATTACCAGACCTTGCTGATCTTGAAGTTGACGGTGCGTGCCTCGCCGTAGCCGCAGAAATATTGCGTGTTGCAGCCTGCGACATATTCCTTGTCGAACAGGTTGGTGACGTTGAGCGACGCCTTCCAGTCGTTCTTCTCGTAGTGGATCGCTGCGTCGAAGACGGTCGCATCCGGAACGCGCAGGGTATTCGCATTGTCCGCCCAGGACTTGCCGCGGTAACGCACGCCGGCGCCGAAGCCGAGCCCTTCCAGCGGTCCTTCCGTGACGGTGTAGTCGAGCCAGAGCGAGGCCAGGACATCTGGCACGACATTGGGCGTCTTTCCAATCAGCGTCGGATCGTCCTTGGTGATCTCGATGTCGGTATAGGACGCTGCCGCTATGACTTTCCAGTTCTGGTCCAGGTTGAATTTACCTTCCACTTCGATACCGCGAGAGCGGACTTCGCCGATCTGGCTGGTTATCCCGCCGGTCGTGATCGTGTAATTTTGCTTGGTGATCTCGAACACCGAGGCCGTCAGGCTGCCATCGAGCCAGGTCGGCTCGTATTTGACACCTGCCTCGAGCTGGTAGCCTTCCTCGGGCTTCGGCGCGGCGCCCCCCGTCAGGCCGACGATCGGGCTGAAGAAGCTTGCGGCGCTGACATAGGGCGTCAGGCCGTTGGCGAACTCGTAGGCCAGGCCCGCGCGGCCGCTCCAGGCACGATCGTTACTGGAATAGTTCTGCGTTCCCGCGAGCAGGTCCTCGATCTCGTTGTGGACGTAATCGTAGCGGCCGTTCAAGGTGACGATCCAGCCGTCGCCGAACTTGATCTGGTCCTGGGCGTAAACGCCGACCTGGTTGATCGTATAGACCTGGTGCAGGTTGCGGGCGACCGGCGGCAGGGCGACGCCGTAGGCGGGGTTGGCGGGATCGAAAGCGGGCACTGATCCGAAGGCGCTCGCGAACTGGTCGGTATCGAGGCGGTAATATCGATAATCCAGGCCCGCCATGACCTTGTGCGAGGCGCCGCCCAGGTCGAATTCGTTTTCAATCCGGTTGTCGACGTTGAAGGCGTTGGCCTTCGAAGTGATGTCCTCGCTATAGCGGCCGACCACCGCGTCCGTCTGGTCGATATCGAACGGATAAACGTATTGCTCCCGCTTGAAGAGGTTGGAATAGCGCAGGTTCTGCGTGTACTTCCAGCCGCCTTCGAATTCGTGCTCGAACTCGTAACCAACCATCTTCTGGACGACCGTGCCGTCGTCGAAATTGGGGTCTCCGAGGAACATGTCGCGCGGGATCTTGCCGTAGCCGGCGCTGACGACCGTGCCGCCGTAGGGCAGCAGGCCGTTCGTCGTATGGACCTGATCCAGGCCGCTGATATAACCCCAGACCGTCAGGCTGGTGCCCGCGTCCGGCGAGAAGGTGAACTGCGGCATGATGAAGCCGCGCAGGTCCTCGCTGTAATCGGTATAGTTGTCACCGCCCGCCAGCTTGCCGGTCAGGCGATAGCTGAAGCTGCCGTCAGGCGTGATCTTGTCCGAGAGATCGAAGCCGAAGAAGGCGTTGCCGTTCGTGTTGATGCCGGTTTCTGTGTAGTAATAAGGCTCGTCGGTCGGGCGCTTGCGGATCAGGTTGACGACGCCGCCTGCGTTGGCGCCACCGAGCAGGACGGAGGCCGGTCCCTTGAGGACCTCGACGCGCTCGAGCATGAACGGATCAAGCTGGAAGCCGCCGTAGGAGTGACTGGTGAGCGCCAGGCTGTCGAAGAACACGCCCGTCTGCGATGCGTTGAAGCCGCGAACATAGATCCAGTCGGTGTCTGGATCCGAGCCATAGGGCTGACCGAACACGCCGGGCGTGTAGAGGAGCACCTGATCGATCTTGCTGACGGCGCCGCGGTCGTCCATCTCTTCCCTGCCGATGACCGACACGGATTGGGGGATTTCCCTGAGCGGCATATCGGTCTTGGAGCCGGTCGTCGATTTCTTCGCGACATAACCCTTGACCGGGCCGGTTCCATCGCCTTCGCCTTCGCCATGAAGAACGATCGGCGCCAGTGTCGTATCGGCATTCTGCGCGTGCGCCGCCCAGGCGGCGCAAAGGGCTGCCAGTGCTACACCCGTACCCAGTCCTAGCCTTGCCCCCAAGGCCGCTTCTCTCTTTTCCATTTCAAGCCCCACTCACACGAACTTTTCCGCCGCTCGCGAGAAGCGGCATCGCAATAAGATGAGCAGCTAGCTCATATTTAAAGTTTCGGCTTGGTTCGATCAGCGGCAATTGGACGTTTTTGGGCAAATTCAGAAACGGCGGGCAAATATATGCAAAAATGCATCACTCCTGCTTCGCCTTCCGCCAGCGGGCCGGGGTCGTTCCGATATGCTTGCGGAAGACCTTGGTAAAATGCGCCTGATCCGAGAACCCGGTTTCAGCAGCGATTTCTGTCAAAGGATAGGCATCTGACACCAGCAAATCCTTCGCACGTTCCAGCCGGGCATTCATCTGCCAGTCGTGGGGCGCCATGCCAGTCGACGCCTTGAACGAATGGCTGAAATGCGATGGTGACAGCCCCGTCAAGTCCGCGAGTTCCTGCAGACGGATATTGCGCATGCAGTTTGCGGTGATGAAATCTGTGGCGCGCTGAAGCTGGGAGATTGCCAGCGTTCCTCGCCGCCGCGGCGGTGTCTTCACCATTTTCAGGACATCGATGAGGAGCGCCAGGGTAAGCCCGTCCCCGTAGAGATCGTGCAACGGCTCGGGATTGCAAATCTCGGCGGCAATCAGTCCGGCAAGCGCCATGACGCGCTGGTCCGAGAACAGCAGTTGGGGGTCCTTGAGCTTTTTCGGGTCGATTTCTTCCATGAGCCGACGGCCGAGGATATCCGCGTCGAAGTGGATATCGAGATGACGCACATACTGCACGTCGGCAAAGTCCATCCAGAGATCCATGCCGGCGGGAATGTACGAGATCGGGCTCTGGTTGCTGTCCTGTGGGGCGCCGCGGGATTTCGGCGAAAGCTTGACCAGAGGACGCCCGTGGCCGCGCTGGTCGAGCAGGATGAACAGTCTTGGATCCCGTGCCACATAGTGGCCGCCCGCATAGGCGGCGCATTCCACGTCCCACAGGTCGGCGGTCATGCCGTTCCAGTAGCGGCGCTTCAGCCCGCCCATCACCGAAAAACCCTCGATCCTGTTCTGCATTCGTGGCTGGAAAGTCATGCAGCTATCCTGATCGAATAAACATGTGTATAGTTATCAACTTTAATGCAGGGTATCAATCCTGCCTGCGTGTGGTCTTCAAGCAGGCCATCTGTTGATAACAAAGGAAGCCTACCCTTGCAGTTTATGGATGATGCACTATGCCGCTGAACGCAAACGAGCGTGAGATCGCCAAGCCAAGTCCTCCTCTCCTCTCATTGAAGGAGGTGAGCTTTGCAATCGAAGGTCGCGTCCTGTTGCATCCGCTGACGGTCGATCTTCGGGCAGGCCGGTCCATTGCTCTGATTGGTCACAATGGCTCCGGCAAATCAACAATGTTGAAGTTGATCGGCCGGCAGCAGGCGGCGAGCGCGGGCACTATCCAGTTCGAAGGCAAGCCCCTTGAAGGCTGGGGTACACGGGAACTCGCCCGCCGGCTCGCCTATCTGCCGCAGCGGACGCCGGCAGCGCCCGGCATGTTGGTCAAGGAGCTGGTGGCGCTGGGCCGTTATCCCTGGCACGGCGCGCTCGGCCGGTTCCGCGCCATCGACAGGCAGAAGGTGGAGGAGGCAATTGAACTCACCGGTATAGGTCCTTTTGCCGAGCGCATGGTGGACAGCCTGTCGGGCGGCGAACGCCAGCGTGTCTGGCTTGCCATGCTCGTGGCGCAGGATGCCGCCTGCCTTCTGCTCGACGAACCCATTTCCGCACTCGACATCGGCCATCAGCTGGACGTCCTGTCTCTGACGCACCATCTTTGCCGCGACAAGGGCATCACCATCATCACCGTACTGCACGACATCAACATGGCCGCCCGCTTCTGCGATGAGATTGTTGCACTGCATTCCGGCCGGCTGATTGCCCATGGCACTCCGGGAGAGGTCATGACGACCGAGGAACTTGTTCGCATCTACGACGTCCGGATGGACATCATGCGCCAGCCTTCAAGCGGTCGGCTGGCGGCTCTGGCCCAGTAATCTCAAGAAGGCTCTGTCGCAATTTGGTATGGATGTCATGCAGCGGGATCGTGCGAGGCGATGCCTGTTCTCGGGGCGCAGATAAGGACTTATCCCGTCGCGCAGCTGGCGCCCGGCGCTCGTCATCCGGCGTGGGCCGATTATCATCTATCGTTCGCTCCTTGTCGATCCAGCGTGCGATGGCTTCAAGGCCTGGCAGCAGGTTCTTCTTAAGCGCCGCCGTCAGCTCGTCTTCGAGACCGCATGCATCGCTTATTGAACGCCAGTTGATGCAGTTCATCCGCATCGGCGGGTGTTTGCGGTAGATGATTTTGCGGTAGATGATCAGGCTAGTCAGGTACGGCTTGATGTTGTCCAGTGTTCATTTCGAGACGAGCGGGGCCAGGCGGACGTTGCAGAATTCGGCAATTTTACACTGAAAAGGAATGGATGAAGCAGTTTGGTTTCTCATGCCGATCTTGGATTCGTATTCGTCGCCGGCACCAATGCCGGGGCGTGGATCGAGGAGGCACTTGCATTCCTGCAGCAGCAGCGCCAGTCGGGGGTCGATGCTATGGAAGCATGCCTCAAGTCGGATGAAGGCCTTGCCCCTCAAGGCGAAGGTTCTCATGTCGCTCAAGAGCATCGATCTGCGAACCGCATGCTTCCTGATTGCCGGCCTTCCCGAACTGGGGCTGATTGGCAAAGGCGAGATTGCTAAGCTGGTCGGCGTTACGCCCGTCAATCGCGACAGTGGTCTGATGCGCGGCAAGAGGATGATCGCAGGTGGTCGCAAGCCCGTGCGAGACGCCCTTTACATCGCAGCGTTGCCCGCTATCCGCTTCGATCCCGCCATGAAAGCCGTCTTCGAACCACTGAAGGCGGTTTGACGGCGACCGCCGCGAAGCGGGCAGGTGATCCGCCAGCCAACCGGCCCTCCGGCTCGGACAGACGAAGCCTGCTTGGTAGCTGTGGCTATCATGGCAATGGGGCGATACTCGACCGTCGGGGGTGCATCCTTATGTTTTCTTTATCTCCACCACGCGCCTTCCCAATCGAAGCCTAACCCGAAACGCCCTTAATTCTCCTCCTGTATCAACAGGAGACCCGGACATGTCCGACCTCATCTTTATCGCGCTCGGCGGCGGCACGCTTCTCATGCTGGCCCTTTATGCCCGCGCGCTCGACCGGCTGTGAGGGCAACGCAAATGCTTGAACCTCTCTTCGGCCTCGCTGTCGCCATCGCCCTCGGCGTCTATCTCGTCGTGACGCTCCTGCGTCCCGAACGCTTCTGATCGGAGCAGATCCATGACCATTGTCGGATGGCTGCAGATCAGCCTCCTCTTCCTCGCCGTTCTCATCGTCATCAAACCACTCGGCCTCTACATGGCGCGGGTGTTTTCCGGTGAGCGGACCTTTTTGTCCTCCATTCTCGGCCGCGTGGAGCGTGATCTCTACCGGGTAAGCGGCATCAACCCGGAGAAGGAGCAGAGCTGGCTCGGCTATACGCTCGCCATGCTCGCCTTCTCGCTTGCCGGCTTCCTTGTCCTCTATGCGATGCTGCGCCTTCAGGGCTATCTGCCGCTGAACCCCCAAGGCTTTGCCGGCATGGCGCCGGACCTCGCCTTCAACACGGCCGTCTCTTTCGTCACCAATACCAACTGGCAGAACTATGGCGGCGAAACCACGCTGAGTCATTTCAGCCAGATGGCCGGCCTCACCGTGCAGAACTTTCTGTCTGCAGCGATTGGCCTGGCGCTCGCCATCGCAGTGACCCGTGCGCTTGCCCGATCCAAAGTGTCCACGCTCGGCAATTTCTGGGTCGATGTAACGAGAGCCACGCTCTACGTGCTGCTGCCGCTCGCCATTGTCGTCGCACTCGCTTTCGTCGCCATGGGCCTGCCGCAAACGCTCGCCGGCTCGGTCACGGCCACGACGCTGGAAGGCGCCAATCAGGTGATTTCACTCGGCCCCGTCGCCTCCCAGGAAGCGATCAAGCAGCTCGGCACCAATGGCGGTGGCTTCTTCAACGTCAATGCTGCCCATCCCTTCGAGAACCCGACCGCCTGGTCGAACTATCTCAACATCTTCGCCATGCTGTCGATCTCGGCCGCCATGGCCTACACTTTCGGCCAGATGGTCGGAAACCGCAGGCAGGGCTGGGCGCTGATCTCGGCCATGGCGTTCCTGCTCATCTCAGGCGTGGCCGTCACCTACTGGGCCGAAGCCCAGGGCAACACCATTCTGACGGCGATCGGTGTCGATCCGGCACTTGGCAATATGGAAGGCAAGGAAGTCCGCTTCGGCCAGGCAATGACCGCGCTCTATGCGGCGGTGACGACTGGCCTCTCGGATGGTGGCGTCAACGGCATGCACGGCTCGTTCACGGGCTTGGGCGGTCTCGTGCCGATGTTCCTCATCCAGCTCGGCGAAGTGCTCCCCGGCGGTGTCGGCTCGGGTCTCTACGGCATGCTGGTCTTCGCAATTCTCTCCGTCTTCGTCGCCGGCCTGATGGTCGGACGCACGCCGGAATTCCTCGGCAAGAAGATCGAGGGCCGCGAGATGAAGTTCGCCATGCTGGCCGTGCTCATCCTGCCGCTGGTCATCCTCGGCTTCACATCCGTCTCGGCCATGCTGCCCTTCGCAGTGGCAAGCGTCGGTACGGCTGGCCCGCACGGTCTGTCGGAAATCCTCTATGCCTATACCTCGGCAGCCGGCAACAACGGCTCGGCCTTCGGCGGCCTCACAGGCAACACGCCCTGGTACAACACCACGCTCGGGATCGCGATGCTGCTTGGCCGCTTCGCCTATGTCGTGCCGGTCATGGCGATCGCTGGATCGCTCGCCGCCAAGGTCAAGTCGCCTGCCTCTGCTGGCACTTTCCCGACGGACGGCCCGCTCTTCGTTGGCCTCTTGATCGGCATCATCCTCATTCTCGGCGGCCTGCAATTCCTGCCCGCATTGGTGCTCGGCCCCATCGTCGAACACTTCGCCATGCTCGCCGGCCAGACCTTCTAAGGAACCATCATGTCAAAAGACCACCAAGCTCCAGGTCTTCTCGACCCCTCGATCCTGTTTCCGGCGATCCGCGATGCGTTCGTCAAGCTCGATCCGCGCAAGCTCTTGCGCAATCCGGTCATCTTCGTGACCGAGATCGTCGCCGTTGTCGTGACGATCCTCTTCATCCGCGACCTCGCCGGAAATCCCGGTGAGGCCGGCTTCTCCGGCCAGATCGCCGCCTGGCTCTGGTTCACCGTGCTCTTCGCCACCTTCGCCGAAGCAGTGGCGGAGGGCCGTGGCCGCGCCCAGGCCGACAGCCTGAAGAAGACCAAGTCCGAACTCGTCGCCCGTCGTCTTGCCGCTAACGGCAAGACGGAAACCATCCCGGCCTCCAGCCTCAAGGTCGGCGACATCGTGCTGGTCGCGGCCGGTGAACTCATCCCCGGCGATGGCGAAGTGATCGAAGGTGTTGCCTCGGTCAACGAAAGCGCCATCACCGGCGAATCCGCGCCTGTCATCCGGGAATCCGGCGGCGACCGCTCGGCGGTGACAGGCGGCACGCAGGTTCTGTCAGACGAAATCAAGATCAAGATCACCGTCCAGCCCGGTTCGTCCTTCGTCGACCGTATGATTGCGCTGATCGAAGGCGCCCAGCGCCAGAAGACTCCGAACGAGATCGCCCTGTCGATCCTGCTCTCGGGGCTGACGCTGATCTTCCTGTTCGTCTGCGTCGCGATCTGGGGCTTGGCCGGCTATTCCGGCACGGTGCTCTCGGTCACGGTGCTGGCAGCCCTTCTCGTCACCCTGATCCCGACGACGATCGGCGGCCTTCTCTCGGCCATCGGCATCGCCGGCATGGACCGCCTGGTGCGCTTCAACGTCATCGCCACCTCCGGCCGCGCCGTCGAGGCAGCCGGTGATGTCGACACGCTGCTTCTCGACAAGACGGGCACGATCACCTTCGGCAACCGCATGGCGAGCGACTTCCTGGCCGCCCCCGGTGTGACGCCGAGCGAACTGGCAGAGGCAGCCCTTATCGCCTCGCTGTCCGACGAAACGCCCGAGGGACGCTCCGTCGTGGCACTGGCGACAGGCGAATTCGGTGTACCCATGCCGAAGACCGAGTTCGATGCCGTCATCGGCTTCACTGCCGAAACCCGCCTTTCTGGCGTCGACATCGGTCAGCGCCGGCTGCGCAAGGGCGCTGTCGACGCGGTCTTGAAGTTCGCCGGTCTGACCGATCAGGATGCGCCGGCCGAATTCCGCCGCGCCGTCGACCAGGTCGCCCGCACCGGCGGCACACCGCTCGCCGTTGCCGACGGAGACCGCCTGCTCGGCGTCATCCACCTCAAGGATGTTGTGAAGCCCGGCATCAAAGAACGCTTTGCGGCGCTCCGCGCCATGGGCATTCGCACGGTCATGGTAACGGGCGACAACCCGGTCACGGCCGCCGCGATTGCTTCGGAAGCCGGCGTCGACGACTTCCTCGCCCAGGCGACCCCGGAAGACAAGCTTGCCTATATCCGCCGGGAACAGCAGGGCGGTCGCCTGATTGCCATGTGCGGCGACGGCACCAATGATGCGCCGGCGCTTGCCCAGGCCGATGTCGGTGTCGCCATGCAGACCGGCACCCAGGCCGCCCGCGAGGCCGCCAATATGGTGGACCTCGATTCTAGTCCGACCAAGCTCATCGAGATCGTCGAGATCGGCAAGCAGCTCCTGATGACACGCGGATCGCTGACGACCTTTTCGATTGCCAATGACGTGGCCAAGTACTTCGCCATCATCCCGGCCTTGTTCGTGGCCACCTATCCGGCGCTCGAAGCGCTCAATATCATGGGGCTTGCCTCGCCGCAGTCGGCCATCCTCTCGGCCGTCATCTTCAATGCGCTGATCATCGTGGCGCTGATCCCGCTGGCGCTGAAAGGCGTCGCCTATCGCCCCTCCGGTGCGGCAGCGCTGCTTCGCCGCAACCTGCTGGTCTATGGCCTCGGTGGGCTCGTTCTTCCCTTCGCCGGCATCAAGGTCATCGACCTTGCCGTCAGCGCCCTTCGTCTGGTGTAATTATGCTCAACCATCTCAGGCCCGCACTCACCCTCGTTGTCGCCCTGACCGCACTCACCGGTCTCGCCTATCCCCTGGCGATCAACAGCATTGCCCAGGCGGTGATGCCAGCAAAAGCCAATGGCAGCCTGATCGAACGCGACGGCACAGTCATCGGCTCAGTGCTGATCGGCCAGAACTTCACTTCCGACCGCTACTTCTGGCCGCGTCCTTCGGCCACGGATCCTGACCCGTACAACGCAGCCGCTTCGTCCGGTTCGAACCTCGGCACGACCTCGGTGAAGCTCAAGGATCGGGTCGTTGCCGACGTCGAAAGGCTGAAGGGAACGGGACTTGCCGCACCCGTTCCGGGCGATGCTGTCACCGCCTCGGGCTCCGGCCTCGACCCGCATATCTCGCCCCCCTTTGCCGAGGCGCAAGTTGCCCGTATCGCGCAGGCGAGGGGGCTGCAGCCCACTGTTGTCGCAGAACTTGTCGCCCGGTCGATCGAAAACCCGGCCTTCGGCATTATCGGCGAAGCAAGGGTCAACGTGCTAGAGCTCAATCTGGCGCTCGACGCCCTGAAGATGTGAGAGCCTGATGGCGGATGACGACCGTAAGGACGAAAGACGTCCCGATCCCGATGCCCTGCTTGCCCTGGCGGAGAAAGACCGCCGGGGCAAACTCACCATTTTTCTGGGGGCTGCGCCCGGCGTTGGAAAGACCTATGCGATGCTGTCGCGCGCCCGGCGCCTGAAGGTCGATGGCAGCGATGTCGTCGTGGGCCTGGTTGAAACCCATGGGCGAAGCGAAACGGCAGGCCTGCTCGACGGACTGGAGATCCTGCCGCGCCGGCGTGTTGCCCATCGCGGACGGATGCTGGAGGAGTTCGATCTCGATGCGGCTCTCGCAAGGCGTCCCCGCATCATCATCGTCGACGAGCTGGCCCACTCCAATCCGGAAGACAGCCGCCATCCCAAGCGCTACCAGGACATCGAGGAACTGATTTCGGCCGGCATCGACGTCTGGACGGCACTCAACATCCAGCACCTCGAAAGTCTGGCCGATCTCGTCGCCCAGATCACCGGTGTCACCGTGCGCGAACGCGTGCCCGACGTGGTCCTCAAACGTGCCGATGAAGTGCTTCTCGTCGACCTGGCGCCCTCGGAGCTGATCGAACGCCTGAAGGAGGGCAAGGTCTATCTGCCGGAAAGCGCCAACCGCGCCGTCGATCGCTTCTTCCGCCTCGGCAACCTGACGGCGCTTCGGGAACTGGCGCTGCGCCGCACCGCCGACCGGGTCGACGACCAGATGGTCGACTACCTGAAGCAAAATGCCATCGACGGCCCCTGGGCCACCGGCGAACGGCTCCTGGTCTGCGTCGGTTCGGATCTGCTGTCGGAAAAGGTGGTGCGCGTGGCAAGCCGTCTCGCCTCGGGTTTGAACGCACCGTGGCTAGTCGTCTCGATCGAGAGGGCCGACCGAGAGGTGGAGACACCGGAACGCTTGCAGCGGATTGAAACGCTCTTTCGTCTCGCCGAGCAGTTGGGCGCGGAAACGCGCCGTGTCGTCGGCAATGATTTCGTTGAGGAAATCCTGAAGCTCGCGCGTCGAGAGCATGCGACGCAGATCGTCATCGGCACGCGCAAGCGCAGCCGCTGGCAGAAGCTCGTCTCCCGCTCGCTGCCCGATGCGCTGGCGCGCGAGGCCTCGGGTCTCGGTGTCCACATCGTCACACCGGAGGGGTCGCCCCCTGAACGCGCGCGGCCCTCAGTCAGCCTGCCGAGGGCTTCCGCGCTCAGGCAATCGGCAATCTGGGCTCTCGGTTTCGTCGCCCCGACGACGGTCGTGGGCAAGGGGATCGACGTCTTCGTTGAGTTGCCGAACATATCGCTGCTCTTTCTCCTGGCAGTTCTCGGAGCCTCGGTGGTCGGCGGCTACGCTTCGGCATTCCTGGCCGCTATCCTGTCGGCGCTGGCCTACAACTTCTTCTTCATCGATCCCCGCCACACCTTCACCATCGCGGCCCCGCACGAGGTCTTCGCGCTCTTCGTCTTTCTTGCCGTTGCCATCATTGCTGGCGGTCTAGCCTCGCGCATCCGCGAACAGGCGGAGGTGGCGCGGATCCGCGCGGCCGCGCTGCAATCGCTTTACGATTTCTCCCGCAAGCTCGCGAGCACGGCAAAGGGCGAGGACGCGATCTGGCTCGCTGTTTCACAACTGCAGGCGAGCCTGAAGCGCAATGTCGTGCTTCTCGTGCCGCGTAAGGGAGACCTTGCCGTGACGGCCGCCTGGCCGCCGGACACCGAACTCGACGTGACCGACATGACCGCCGCCCGCTGGACCCATGACAAGCGCGAGCCCGCCGGCCATGGCACCGGGACGCTGCCGAACAGCCGCTTCGAATTTCGGCCGCTTCTTGGACCGCACGGCATTGTCGGCGTCTGCGGCATCGAGCATTCGGGCGCAAGCCTGGATCTCAACGCTGAACGTTCGCTGACTGCCATTCTCGACCAGACTGCGATTGCACTGGACCGCGCGCGCCTCGCCGACGAGACGGTGGAGCAGGCAGCCCGGCTGGAGGGCGAGCGCTACCGCGAAGCCCTTCTGTCATCGATCTCGCACGATCTGCGCACGCCGCTCGCGACGATCACTGGTGCCGTCACGGGTCTCCGCCAGCTCGGCGAGCGGATGACGCCGGAAAACCGCGACGATCTGTTGCAGTCGATCGAGGAAGAAAGCAGCCGCATGAGCCGCTTTGTTGCCAATCTTCTGGATATGACAAGGATCGAGGCTGGCACGCTGAAGCCAAAGCAGGACTGGGTAGATGTCGCCGATGTCGTCCAGTCCGCCGTCGAACGCACACGAAAGCATGCGCCAGGGCGCATCATCGAAACCGGCATAGCCGCTGACATGCCGCTGATCCGAGGCGACAGCGTGCTGATCGGCCAGGTCCTCTTCAACCTTCTCGACAACGCCGTGAAATACGGCGGTGAAGAGCCGATCAACGTCTATGCAAGACGTGACGGCAGGGACGTGCTGATCTCGGTCACCGATCAGGGTAAGGGCATTCCGCCCGAAGATCTGGACCGCATCTTCGAAAAATTCTATCGCAGGGGAAAGCCGGACGGGCGCGCGCCGGGAACGGGGCTCGGGCTTTCCATTGCCCGTGGCTTCGTCGAGGCCATGGGTGGCAAGATTCATGCGGAGAGCCCGGCCTTGAAGAAGAGGGGCACGCGAATCGTCATGCGCTTTCCAGCAAGCAGTGAAGCCAGGGACGACGTCAGATGAACCAGTCCCGCATCCTGGTTGTCGACGACGAGCCGCAGATCCAGCGTTTCCTCAAACCTTCTCTCTCCGCTGCCGGATACGAGGTGGTCGAGGCCGGCACGGGCGCCGAAGCGCTGAAGGCCGTGGCGACCCAGGCACCTGACCTGGTGATCCTCGATCTCGGCCTTCCCGACATGGATGGCAAGGAAGTCATCACCAGCCTGCGCGGCTGGTCGGACATCCCGATCCTCATCCTGTCGGCCCGTGACCGCGAAAGCGAAAAGATCGCGGCGCTCGATCTTGGGGCAGACGATTATGTCGAGAAACCGTTCGGCATCGGCGAACTGACCGCCCGGATCCGCACCGCGCTCCGCCACCGCGGGCGGCGCGACGCGATCCCGGCCGTTACGGAGATCGACGGTTTGACGATCGACCCGATCAAGAGACGGGTCACCCGCGATGGCGAAACGGTTCACCTGACGCCCAAGGAATACGACCTGCTTTTGCTGCTTGCGCGCCATGCCGGCCGCGTCGTGACACATCGTGCTCTCCTGACGACCGTCTGGGGTCCCGCCCATGGTGACGACTTGCATTATCTGCGAGTCTTCATCGGTCAGTTGCGCCAGAAGATCGAACGGGATCCGACGCAGCCGAGGATCGTCAGGACGGAGCCTGGCGTGGGCTATCGAATGGCCGAGCAAGAGTGAAGCCGAAATCTAATGACCTGTATCAGGTGTCGTTCCAGGAGTGACCTGGATATGAACTCGTGCTGTCCGCAGGAGGACTGGAGGCCGAACGGGCAGTGCGGGCACGTGTTGTCGCGGAATGCAAAAGAAGTCCGCGACGAACTGACCTGGCTACCGGCGAACGGAGTCGCCGATAGCTAGTGCCATGAGGCAGCCGGCAAGCAAGTGACCACTCATGAGGCGTGGTTGCGTTACATCCGCAATCGATTCGATAGCAGACGTCACCCGCGCTTCTCTTCTCGCCCGAAAAGCGCGTCAATTGATGATAGTCGTAAAAAGCGATGCAGCAAGATTCCGGCCTTCATACGTTGCAAGAATCCAGGTCATCTGATGGAAGATCGGATAGGCTAGCGCGGGAATCGCTTCATTCGACAGTAAATCCCTGAGGGCGCAGATGACGTATGATAGACAACGACTGAACTATGTTCTGCTCCTCATTGCGGGCTCCGGATTCGTGACCATCGCCCGCGCCATGACGCTGTCGTTCCTCGCTATCAAATTGCAGCAGTCATTCGGGCTCGGTCCGGCCATGATTGGTGCGCTTCTCGGGATCGGCCCCCTGCTTGGCGCTCTCACGGCTCCCTTCGCAGGCACACTGTCGGATAGGGTGGGGCGCAAGACAGTGCTGGTGCTTACCTTGCTTTCAATGGCTCTTGCCTTGGTTGGTATGGGGCTCGCCGAAACGGTTGTTGCATTTTGCATTGCTCAGATCGCTGCTGCCGTCGCTCTTGCGATCTACGAGCCGATTTCACGCGCCCTGATGAGTGATGTGTGCCCCGAGCCGCTGCGTCTCAAATATTTTTCGTGGCGTTATACGGCCACGAATGTCGGCTGGGCCGTTGGACCATTGATGGGGATCGCTGCCGGTGCAGCGTCCACCACTCTTTTCGTTATTGCGGGCTTTATCTATGCAATGTTCGCGCTGGTCCTGCATCTATTGAAGGTACCGGTGTACCGGCGCGATGGTGTTTCCAAAGCATCGGCCTCCTTGCCGTTGATCGAGAGTCTGAAGGCGGCGGTCCGCGATCCACGGTTGGCTTTCTTTGTCGGTGGCGGCACATTGCTGATTGCAGTTTATGGCCAATGGTCGGCGACGCTTGCCCCCTACCTGACGGGAAACGTCACCGGGGGCATGGAAATCTACGCCTATCTCGTTTCGATCAACGGTGCGGTCGTCCTGATCGGGAACCCGTTCGCCCGGCGCATCATCGAACGCGCGGGCGCCCTCAACGGTCTTGTGGTCGGCTGCGTCCTGTTTGCGCTGGGTGAGATCGGTTTCCTTGGTGCTGTCGGTTTCTGGGGGCTGGCGTTCTCGATGATCGTGTTCACGATCGGCGAGATCCTCGTCGTGCCATCTGAATATATGCTGGTCGATGGTATCTCCAACAATCGGAACAGAGGCAGCTATTTCGGCGCGCACTCGTTTTCGACCATCGGCAATTTCATCGGGCCGACTCTCGGCGGCTTCATGCTCGGCGCTTTTGGCGGACCTGGCATGTTCCTGCTGTTTGCCGGGTTTGCGGCCGTCAGTGCAGTTCTGTTCGCGATCGGCACGCGCATGCCACCGCCGAAAGCCGCCAAACAGCGTTCCCCGGCAGGCTCGCCGGGAGCTGCAACGGGGCCACATTTGCGGGGCGCCTATCCTGCTTCATGAACCGCGACATTCGCGGGGAGGAGCTGCAATTCGGCCACCGCGAAAATGGACGTTTCACGACGTTCTCCGCGGCGGTTCAGAGGAGACTGGCCCATTTCAGCGCGCTATGCAAAACGATGACGATAGGTCAACGGGCTGACGCCATAATGTCGACCAAACTGCAGCCTCAGGTTTTCCGCGCTTCCGAGTCCGGTCACGCTTGCGATGTCATCAGGCTCGGCAGAATCAGTCTCCAGCAAGATGCGGGCTTGCTCCAGCCGCTCCCTGAGGATCCACTTGAGCGGTGGTAAGCCGGTCAGGGCATGAAAGCGACGCTGAAAGGTGCGTTCGCTCATGCCCGCGTGGTGAGCGAGAGAACTTATCGTATGTGGATGGTGAAGGTTGGCCAGAATGTGGTCCAGGATCGAGGATAACCGATCGGCCTCCCGCCGGAGCGGCACGGGGCGCTCGATGAACTGGGATTGCCCGCCCTGGCGATGGCTATACATCACGAGGCGACGCGCCACCATATTGGCGAGCTCTGCCCCGAAATCCGAACGGACGATATGCAGGCACAGATCAATGCCTGCCGAGCTGCCCGCCGAAGTCAGAATGTCACCCTCATCGACATAGAGACAGCTCGCGTCGATCTCGATAGCAGGATAGCGGCGGGCCAGATCCTCGGCGAAACGCCAATGTGTCGTCGCACGGCGGCCATCTAGCAGGCCGGCGGCCGCAAGCACATAAGCGCCCCCGCAGATGGAAACAATGCGAGCGCCGCCCTCGTGAGCGTGAACCAATGCCTTACAAATCTGTTCCGGTACCGGTTCATCGGGTCCTCGCCAACCGGGGACGATGATTGTTCCGGCCCGATGCAGATCGGCTTCAGTGCCTGTTGCTGCGATCGTCAGACCACCACAGGCATGAAGAAACTGATCCTCCAGCGAGACCGATTTGAACTGATACCAGTCGGGCCCTGCTTCAGGGCGGTCCAATCCGAAGACTTCGGCCGTGATCCCGAACTCGAAGGTACAGAGGCCGTCGTAGACGAGGCTGACGACACGTCTGTTTGCGAGAAGGCGTGGATTCTCAGTTTTTGGCATGAATGCCGTCTTATCTGGCAATCCTGCCGCTGGCAACTCGAACTGCCGGTGTGCGAAACGGTCACTCGCCAACAAATCCGGAGAAGCCAGATGAGCCGCGATACAGAGCTGCTAAACGCCATCCAAACCTATTTCGATGCCCTCTACGCCTGCGATCTCTCGCTCTTTGATCAGGTCTTTCATCCGGCCTCAAGCCTGTTCGACGCTGACGAAGGCGCAATCACGGTGGACCCGATTGCAGATTATCGGCAGGTGATTGCAAAGCGCGAATCTCCCGCAAGTCGCTCGCAGGAACGTGAAGACGAAATCATCCTGATCGATTGGCTTTCGCCGGCTGCAGCCACCGTGAAGGTCAGGCTGCGGATCCACGCGAACGTCTTCGTCGATCACCTTTGCTTCGTGAAAGGGACTGAGGGCTGGCGGATCGTCGCCAAGGTCTGGCATCTCGAACGTGTGAAGACAACATCATAGCAGCCGAGATTGTGAGAGGAGAGTAAAACATGATTTTGTCTTACGACGAACGGTCGCCATCGGTCGATTCCGACGCCTGGGTTGCGCAGGACGCGACGGTCTGCGGTGATGTTACCATCGGTGCGGGCAGCAGAATCATGCATGGAGCTCGCTTGGTGGCGGAAGCCGGCGGCTCCATCCTCATCGGACGGAATTGCATCGTGCTCGAGAATGCGGTGATCCGCGCCACCAGTCGCCATGCCTGTTCCATTGGGGACCATTGCATCGTCGGTCCTAACAGCCACGTGGTTGGTGCTCAAATCGACGGGGAAGTTTTCATCGCCACCGGGGCAGCCGTATTTCACGGGGCGCAGATCGGGCGCGGGTCCGAAGTTCGCATCAACGGAACCGTGCACCTGCGAACCCGACTGGAACCGGGCTCGACCGTGCCGATCGGATGGATCGCTGTCGGTGACCCGGCACAAATTCTGCCCCCCGACCAGCATGAAGCCATATGGACAGTCCAGAAGACACTGGATTTTCCTGGTTTCGTCTATGGTGTAGATAGAAGCTCGCCCGATCTGATGAAAAACATTACGTCGCGCTTGTCGGATGGTCTTGGGATTCATCGAGCCGAAAGCAGTTGTTAGATGTCTGCTTGTTAACGCGGTCGCAGAGGTTATTTGTGTGTCTGTTCAGTAGGTTACACGTCGGCGAGAGTCTGGTTAGCGGTTCGGATCCCTTTTAAATGCAAGAATGCCGTCAGCAGGCTGGGACGGGTGCGCTGCCACCAGATCTACAGGCGTGCTGAGGACGCTTGCTACGGCACGACGCTCTTCAAGCGGACTCTGCCGACGTACCCCTTGCTGCCCTCGATCAGGGTGCGGGTGTAGGGGTGTGCCACGGTGCCCTTCAACAACTGAGCCTTTGCTGCCGCCTCCACGAAGCCGCCGTTCTGCATGATGTCAACGCGGTCGCAGAGATGGGCGACCACGGCGAGGTCGTGGCTGACTAGGATGTATGTCAGCTTCTCGCGGTCGCGCAGGTGTCATTAATGGAATAAGGCTGGCATTATGCTCAACGAGCTCCGGTAGCCCACAATTAAGACCCTCTGACCGTAATTTGCCGAATATGCCGATCGGGAAGAATGGTCAGCCGCTCGCTTCCTATCGGCAATCACCGAGCGCGAACTGACCGAGCGTGCCCATCGCAGGACGGGAAGGGATCTCGGCGAAATGAAAGTCTCGATGTCCTACCGATACACTCTTTCAAGGCGCATTCGGAAAAAGCTCTCTTAGACGTAGACATTGCAAGGAGCCAGTTGCTGAAGTGCGGCTTCGGCCTCAGCGCGCGAGGGCATGCCGACGCGTCCCCCAAAAACGGTGCATTTCAAAGCTGCTGCAACCGAGCCCAGCCGCACAGCATTTCCAACATCGAGGCCCTCGGCAATGCCAAGAGCGAAGGCGCCGTGAAATGCATCGCCCGCAGCAAGCGTATCGACCGGAACGATCGGCAAAGCAGGTTGGTGAAATAGAGTTTGGCTCCGGAGATCCTGCCAATAGGCACCGCCCGGTCCGAAAGTTACGCACACAAGAGCATGGGGAAAACGTGCGGCGAGGGTGCGAACAAGTTCGCTTTCCTCCCGGAGGTCACAAAGCGCGCGCGCCGCAGGCTCCGAAAAGATGATGTAGTCAGCCGCATGGGCAAGACGTTCCAGTATTTCCACCTGCGCGACATCACCATCCAGAATGGCAGGGATACCCGCCTCTCGGGCTAGTTTCAGCACTTCGAGCGCGAGCGCAGGCCAGCGCACATCCACCAACACCGCATTGAAGCGGCCAATCTCCGCCCTGGTGACCGGTGGCAAGGTGGCGTGAAGCCGGGTATCGTAAAACGGCACAATCAGCCGATCGCCCCGGTCGTCCAGCAGAATTGTGGAAATTGCGGAGGGCGCGCCGGCTACAATTGTCATTTCGCTGACGTCGATACCGTCGCGAGCCAAATCGCCGCGTATTCTTTTACCCGTTTCATCTGTTCCGACGGCGCCCCAAAGCGAGGCGCTGCCGCCCAACCGCACGATGGCGTAGGCGGCGCTGGCGGCCATGCCTTCCGCAATCTGCACCATCTGCGAAGGCAGGATCTTGCCTTCGCCCTTCGGCAATTCGTGGACGCGAAAGATCGTGTCGAGTACAGCTGCTCCGACGCAAAGAACGCGCTTTTGCATAGATCAGAGCCTGCGGCCGGTCTGCTTATCGAACAGATGCACGCGAGCCGGATCGATAACCATATGGACCGTATCGCCAAAGCGGATGTCGAACCTTTCGCGGAACAGGCAGGCAATATCCTCACCCTTGGCATCCAGCCGGGCGAAAATCTCCGATCCCGTGCCTTCCACAAGGATTGCCCGGCCTTCGATACCTTGCGGCTCGGCGCGAATATGTTCCGGACGAATACCATAGATCAGCTCGCGGCCTCCCACATCGGCAGGCAGGGATTGCGGCAGCGGCAGAATGAGCCCCTTGGAAGTGCGGAATGCACCTTCTTCCACGCGACCGTGGATGAGGTTCATCGCGGGCGAGCCGATGAAGCCAGCCACGAAGATGTTGGCTGGGCGGTCGTAAAGCTCCAGCGGCGCGCCGATCTGCTCGATATAGCCGTCGTGAAGAACGACGATCTTGTCGGCCATTGTCATGGCTTCCACCTGATCATGCGTGACGTAGATCGTGGTGGTGCCGATCCGCTGATGCATGGTCTTGATCTCGCCGCGCATTTGCACGCGCAGTTTCGCATCGAGATTAGAGAGCGGCTCATCGAACAGGAACACCTGCGGATCGCGGACGATGGCGCGTCCCATGGCGACGCGTTGGCGCTGGCCGCCGGACAATTGTTTCGGATAACGGTCCAAAAGCTTCTCAAGGCCGAGAATAGCCGCTGCCCGTCCCACCTTGGCGCGGATCTCCGACTGATCGACCTTCTTCAGTTTCAGCGCAAAGCCCATATTGTCGGCCACCGTCATGTGCGGATAAAGGGCGTAGTTTTGAAACACCATGGCGATGTCGCGATCACGCGCGGGCATATGCGAGACTTCGCGCGGCCCGATCCGGATTTCGCCGCCGCTTACCTCCTCAAGACCAGCGATCATGCGCAAAAGCGTGGACTTGCCGCAGCCGGAAGGGCCAACGAGAACCACGAACTCGCCGTCCGCGATGTCTATATCGACGCCATGGATGACCTTCACCGAGCCGTAGTTCTTCTGGATATTTTGAATGTTCACGGTTGCCATGGTCGTTTCCTGAGATCTGTGGGTACTGGCGAGAAATTCGGTGCCTTTAACCGCCCTTGACGGCACCGGCGGTGAGACCGGCCACGATCTGCTTTTGCGCAAACATGGTCAGCAATAGCACGGGCAGGGTGACGATCAGGGCTGCGGCTGCAAGCGGCCCCCAGCTGACCTGCTCGAAGGAGAGCATGTTGTAGACGGCGACCGGCAGCGTTCTTGTTTCGCGATTGGCAAGCACTATGCCGAAGACGAAGTTGTTCCACGAAAAGATGAGCGCCAGAATGAAGGAGACGACGATACCCGGCTTGGCGATAGGCAGTGCCACCATCCGGAAGACCTGCCACGGTGTCGCGCCATCGATGCTGGCGGCCTCTTCCAGTTCCATTGGTGTCGTTTCGAAGTAACCGATCATAATCCAGACCACGATGGGAACCGTGACGACGAGATGAATGATGATCTGCGGCCAGAGCGTGCCGATGAGGCCAGTCCATTGGAATAGCAGGAAGAGGGGGATGAGGAAGGAGAGGCCGGGCGTCATGCGGGCGATCATGATGACGACAGCCGATTTTTCCGCCTTCAACCGGGCAATTCCATAGCCGGATGGCACCCCGATGATCAGCGCCAGCAGCGTGGCCGAACCTGTGACCAGAACGGAATTCCAAAAGTAGAGGAGGAAATTGTTTTCCTCGAACACCTTCGCATAATTCGACCAGGCGAACGTTTCAGGGATGAGGATCGGCGGATAGGCACCGTTGTCGATCTCGTATTTCAGCGACAGCGAAATCATCCAGAGAAAAAACAGGATGACGGGCGAAACCATGACGAAGGCGACGAAAAGAAGGCCGACCTGATCGAGCGTCTTCTTGCGAATGATGCGGCTGGTCATCAGCGGTCCTCCATATCCGACCACTGAGCGCGCTGGCGAACCATCAGAAGAACGAAGGAGAGCGCAATGATGATCAGGAAAAAGACCACGGCCATGGCTGAGCCGTAACCAATGTCATAATAGGCGAATGCCGTATTGTAGAGATAGATATTGATGGTTTCCGAGGCCGTGCCCGGTCCGCCCTGCGTCATCGCATAAATGATGTCGAAGCTCTTGATCGCATCGATGGAGCGGATGATGACGGCAATCATCAGAAAGGGCGCGATCATCGGCATGGTGAGGTAGCGGAATTTCTGCCAGGCATTGGCACCGTCTATTTCCGCGCTTTCATAGGGTTCGCGCGGTACGGCAGCCAGCCCGCCCAGCACGATCAGCATGACGAGCGGTGTCCACTGCCAGGTTTCGACAAGCACCAGGGACGGGATGACGGTGAACTGGTTGTAGATCCATTCCTGCGGCCCGACACCGATGAAGGACAGCATATAGTTCAAAACGCCAAGTTGCGGATGGAACATCATGGTCCAGACCAGTGCCACGGCCACCGGCGTTGCCATCATCGGCATCACGAAGACGCCGCGGAGCAAGCCACGGAACGGGAATTTTGCATCGAAAACCAATGCTGCCAGCGTGCCTAAGAACAGCGGGAGGACGACAGAAAGGGCCGTGTATGTCGTGGTGTGCCACAGGGATTCCCAGAACCGCATATCCTGCGCCAGCCGCACAAAATTGGCAAAACCGATGAAGGTGCGTGGCTGCCCCAATGTCCAGCTATTGACGCTCATCCACAGCGTGAAGAGCCATGGAAAAACGATGACCGCCGACACGACCAGCAGGGATGGCAAAACGAAAGGCCAGTAATTGGGAGCAAGCCGTGATGGCTTGCCCCTCTTTGCCTTGCCGTCAGCCATCGAGTTTTCGATGCCCAACGATGCCATTATCCCTCGCTTCGCGCCAGAACCGGCTCGAACTGGGCCGTTGCGTTCTTCAATTCTGTTTCAGGATCGGCACCGCCGATCATATTGGTGAGCGCAACCCCGTAGATATCGCGGAATTCGGTAACCGGGATCACAACCGGTAGCGCGAGCTTGGAAATCTTGCCGGAACCAGCGACCGCATCCAGCCATGCGCCCGGCATCTTTACACCTTCGCGCACCTTGGGATCGGACAGGATGGACTGCCGGAACGGAACCCCAGCACCGGCCTGCAACAGGCGTGCGCCCATATCGTGCGAGATGGCCCACTGGCAAAACAGGTAGGCTGCCTCCTTGTTGGCGGAAGCTTCGACAACGCCAAGGCCATCGCCGAAGGTGCCGGAAGCCTGTGCCGCTGGACCCTTGGGCATCACGCCATAGCCGGTCTTGCCGACCACCCGCGACTTCTGCGGATCCTCGATTGGCGGCGCAAAGCCCACACCATCGAACCACATACCGATCTTGCCCTGAAGGAAGGCCGATTGTGCTTCCGCCCAGTTGAAACCGGAGACTCCGGGAGGGGCCGCCTTGGTCATCAGGCGCTGGTAGAGTTTCGCCGCCTCCACCGCTTCCTTGGATGTCGTGTTCACCTTGCCGTCGGCACCGATGGGGGCCGCTCCGTAACCCAACATCAGCGAAGTCCAGACTGGGGTGTTCGCATTCTTCAGGCCGCGCGCGACGAAGCCGTAGGTGTTTGACGAAGGATCAGTAATCTTCTCGGCAGCGGCAACCATTTCCTCGAATGTGGTGGGGTAGGAAAGCCCCTTCTTTTCGAAGAGATCCTTGTTCCAGTAGACGATCCAGTAATCCACCGAGAAGGGCAGCGACCGCAGAACGCCCTTGGCATCCTTGGCAAACAGCAGACCTGCTTCGGCAAAATCGCCTTCCGTCAGGGAAGGATCAGTCAGCGACGGGTCTTTCAGAAAGCCGCTGATATCGGCCAGCCAATTGCCCTTTTCGAACTGGCGCTTCTGGACGTGATAGCTCAGATGCACCACATCGAAGCTTGGCTTGCCGGTGCTGAGTTCGATCACCGTCTTCTGGCGCTGCTGCTGTTCCGGCGTTGCTTCGGCATTCACCTTGATACCGGTGAGGCTCTCGAATTCCGATATATACTTGATGAGGGTTTCGCTGCGCGGGCTCTTGACCAGGTTGACGTTTAGCGTCGTGCCGGAAAATCGCTTCCAGTCCACTGCGGCGGATGCCGTCCTGCCGCCCAGCATGGCAGCGCCGCCCAATGCCGCGCTGGCCGCCAGAAACGAGCGGCGCGTCGGCTTCATGATCGAAGTCGTCATATTATCCTCCCTTTGAACGACCGCATCTCCTCCGAGCGGCCGATTGACAAAATCACACTGCGAGCGCGCGATCCCTCGCATTTCCGATATGTGCCACAAGGCGCTGAATCGCGTCTTCAACCGATCGGCGTTCGATGGCTTCGAGCACCGCTAAATGTTCCTTCATGACCGGGCCCACGCGCCCTTCGATGCGGATGCGCTCCTGATTGATCAGGCGCATCTTGATGGCGTTGACGCGATAGGCATTCGAGATGATCGAATTGCCCATGGCATCGACAAAGGCATTGTGCATGCCCCAGTCCGTTGCCTGTGCATGCTGTTCCAGCTCGGGTGAAGGGCCGTTCGCCTCAATCCGCTGCACGATATCCCGATGTTGCTCCAGCAGTTGCTGGACCGCCTGATCGCTTGCATTGCGGGTGAAGAAGACGACCGCCTCTTTTTCCAGCACGATGCGGAACTGAAAGGCTTCGCGGATCAGGCTGAGATCAATATGAGCGATCTGAAGCCCGCGCTGCGGCACGGTCTTGATCAGTCCTTCCGTTTCCAGCCGCGGAATGAGTTCACGGATCGCACCGAGGGTCAGCCCCGTCAGTTCCACCAGCTGCCGCTGCGAAATAAACTGGCCGGGGCGAACATCCCGCGCGAGCAGATGACGCGTGAAGCTCTCATATGCCTTTTCCCGCAACGGAACCTGTTCGCCTGTCTCCTCCATGAACGTCTCCATTGAGCCTCAGGCGGCCCGCGTTGCGAAAGCCTGATCGAATGCCAGAGCAATCCGTTCGCGATCCTGCGGCGCGACGGTAACGAGCGGAGGCCTCACGTTCAGCCATAGCGTGTTCCCGCTCGTATGGGCAACCAGCGCCTTGACGGACGGGGTGACCGGATATTTCAGGATGACTTCCACAAGATCGGTGATGCGGCGATCATCCTTGCCATCCACGGCCATGGCGCGCACTTCAGCGCCCAAGAGGTTGGCCATGCCGGAAATGGCGCCCTGGCCGCCCATGCCGGTGCCTTGGGCCAGATGACGTTCATCGCCGATCATGATCGCCAGGTCGCCGTGGCCCTTCAAAAGATGCTCCGTATACGCCCAATCGCCGCCAGAATCCTTGACGCCGACCACGATGGCAGGAAAAGCCGCCCGCATCCGCGCAACAAGCTCAACCGAGATCTTGACCATGGTGACCGAGGGAATGTTGTAGACGATCACATCGCGCGCCTTGGAACCTAGTCCGGCAAAGACTGCGGAAAACCATCCGAACAGACCATCATCGGTGACATTCTTGAAATACGAAGGAGGGGCCAGAAGAATATTGCGGGCACCGGCGTCCAGCGCTTCAGCCATCTGCTCCACCGCATCCGAAACGGAATCCACAAGAACACCCGCAACGATCTGTCTGCCGGAAATACCGGCGGACGTCAGCGCCGAAAGAACCTTGCCGCGCTCGTGAGAGCCAATCGAGCTGCCTTCGCCGGTGGTGCCGAACACCGTGACGCTATCGCAACTATGAGCGAGGCAAAACTTCGCATGTTCCACGAGGAGGGGGAGCAGGATTCTGCCGCTTTCGTCAAACGGTGTGGTCAGCGCCGCTGACAGGCCGAACTTCGTTGCCAATAGACTGCTCCTCCGAACTAACATCATTATAATATGCATTTAACATGTTAGTTGTAAATAGCTGATTCGCAGTAATAGGGTGTCGGTCTTGATGCTGTCTGAACCGGATTTTTATCGAATAGATTCAATATGTTTGTTACATCTTCTGGAGGTCAAAGAATTTTAACTCCTGTCCAAGGGACGGGAGTGGTAAGCGCCGTGGCAACGGCGGGGAGTTTTGTATCGGTGGATGTGGCCGCGTAGCGCCAAAGATGGACAGCGTGCCCGGATGGGTGCTGGAAATCAGAAGGGCGGGCGCGTTCGACCAGCTGCTGCGCAACCTTTTTTTGACTTGCGCTTTGCCGACGCCCGCTTTCACCGGCAGATCGCTGAGGTGAAGCCCGCTGCAAAGATCCCGCTTGCTTTGACCGACGTGATTCCTGCCGCATAACAACGGCTTCGGTGGTTCAGATTCCATCGATATCCGCCCGTCCGCTTCTGCGTCCATTGTGGGGATACCTGCACGTTCCCGTCCCTGGGAAGTCCCCTGGGTTGGACAACCCCCTCTTGTCTGGCTCACGCAAAGATAGGCGGAATTTCGATTAGATTCCTGGTATCATCGCCACCCTTTTCGAGGATGTCAAAGGCGGCCGTCAGCATGCCGGGCACGTCCTGTCGCGCCATCTCGATGTCGTGACCAAGCAGCGCGACGAACGGATCCCAGTCGAAGCAGCCGATGATGGGAGGCGCTCCGTTTAAGTGCGGCGATGACTTGATCCACCGCATGACGCCTTCCAGCGAGATGGTCGAATTGACGAACATGCCGCGCGGCACGCTTCCTTCCCTTGCTGCCATCGCGCTTAGCGCTTGTGCAGCCTTTTCCGGGGCGTAGCCGCAGGCAAGGATATGGTGTTCCTCGATCGGGACGCCGAGATCTTGGTGCGCCACGCGAAAACCGCGGATACGCTCAGCGGTGTTATGGTCTGAGCCCCGCCCGCCGATAAAGAGTAGTGGCGACATCACGCCGGTCTTACGCCGGTGATTGATGAGGGTGCGCCTGGTCAGTTCGCGCGCGCCGGCGAAATTGTCAGAGATGACCGAGGGCGCTTTGGTTCCCGGCAGATCGAGATTGAGACTGTGGGCACCGGCTGCAAGGCAGATGTCGGTAATCCGGTCGGGATTGGTTGCGCCGGTCGAGATCAGCCATTCGACCTGGTAAGATAGCATGGTTCGAGCTGCCTCGACCTCAAGATCCGGATCGCGCAAAGTGCAGGTGATGATAGGGAACAGGCCGCGTTCCCGCGCCATGATTTCGAAGGTTTCGACGATCGAGCCGAAATAGCGGTTGTCGTATTTCGGCACGATCATGCCGATGATCTTTGACTTGTCGCGCCGCAACAGGCTCGCCTGCATGTTCACCGCGTAGCCTTGCTCCTCGGCGATCCGGGTGATCTTCTCCGCAAGCTGCGTGCTGATCCGGCGCTTTTTCCAGTTCCCGTTTAGCACGGCGCTGACGGCGCTCGCCGACGTTCCGGCAAGTTCGGCCAGATCGTAGATCGTCGTCTTTTTCTGCGGGCGCTGCTGATTCACGAATTCCTCCTGATGAACCCAACTTGACATCAAACGAGAGAAGTGGCAATTGATGCTTCATCGATTGAGCAATCTTGCTCCATCGATAATGCAGGTCGGCTGTGGAGAGTCAGCCGGGAGGCGTTCTGTCAGTGCCCATGTCTTGCGGCGCCGATGTGTTCGGCGACGAACGATGAGCTGCGTCCTCATGTCAGGCGATGCGGAATGGGTATGGGGAGCGATGATCCGGGGCAGTCTCTTTAAGGCGAGCTGTTCCCATTCAAGGAGGAGAATGAGATATGAAAATTCGTTCCATGCTGCTGGCAACCGCCGGTCTCGCCGCAATGGTTTCCGGTTCCGCTCTCGCGCAGGAGGGGGCAACCGTCGCCTTCCTGATGCCCGACCAGGCATCGACGCGCTATGAAGAGCACGACTATCCGGGCTTCAAGGCCGAGATGGCCAAGCTCTGCCCGTCCTGCACTGTTATCTATCAGAATGCCAATGCGGACGTCGCACTCCAGCAACAGCAGTTCAACTCGGTGATCGCGCAGGGCGCCAAGGTCGTTGTTCTCGACCCGGTCGATTCCGCTGCGGCTGCTGCGCTTGTCGAAATCGCCCAGTCCCAGGACGTCAAGGTCATCGCCTATGACCGGCCGATCCCGAACAAGGCTGCCGACTACTACGTTTCCTTCGACAACGAAGGCATCGGCCATGCGATTGCCAAGTCGCTCGTCGATCACCTGAAAGCGAGTGGTGTTCCGGGCGGCTCGGGCGTCCTGCAGATCAACGGTTCACCGACCGATGCGGCGGCAGGCCTCATCCGTGACGGTATCCATCGCGGTCTGAAGGACTCGGACTACAAGACGCTTGCCGAATTCGACACGCCGGAATGGGCGCCGCCGAAGGCACAGGAATGGGCGGCTGGCCAGATCACCCGCTTCGGCGCCAAGATCAAGGGCGTGGTTGCCGCAAACGACGGGACCGGCGGTGGCGCGATCGCCGCCTTCAAGGCCGCCGGCGTAAACCCGGTTCCACCGATCACGGGTAACGACGCGACGATCGCTGCCCTGCAGCTCATCATCTCGGGCGACCAGTACAACACGATCTCCAAGCCTTCGGAAATCGTCGCCGCTGCCGCCGCCAACGTCGCGGTCAAGCTCCTGAAGGGCGAAACCCCGGAAGCCAAGACCACGCTCTACAACACACCGTCCGAGCTCTTCGTGCCGGCCGTTGTGACCGCGGAAAACATCAAGGCTGAGATCTTCGACAAGGGCATCCAGAAGCCCGAAGAAATCTGCACCGGCGAATATGCCGAGGGTTGCAAGAAGCTCGGTATCACCCAGTAATGATCTCCCAAGGCGCCCGGCCGGGGCTTGCTCCGGCCGGGCGTGACCCATGTCGAAAGAAGAGCGCCCGTCATGCAACGAAATGACATCGGTCTGCCTCCAAAAGGCACGACCATCCTGAAGCTGAGCAATGTCTCGAAGAACTTCGGTGCTGTATCCGCTTTGTCCGACATCGAGCTGGAGGTGAAGGCGGGCGAGGTCGTCGCTCTGGTCGGCGACAACGGCGCCGGCAAGTCGACGCTAATCAAGGTTCTGGCGGGCGTCCATCGGCCGAGCTCCGGCCGGATTGAGTTCTGTGGCCAGGAAGTCTCGCTCGACAGCCCTAGCCGCGCGCTCGAACTCGGCATCGCGACGGTGTTCCAGGATCTGGCGTTGTGCGAAAATCTCGACGTCGTAGCCAATCTTTTTCTCGGCCACGAGATATCGCCCTGGAACCTCGACGAGGTGGCGATGGAAGTGCGAGCCTGGACCCTGCTTCGGGAGCTCGCGGCCCGTATCCCCTCGGTCCGAGAACCGATCGCCTCGCTCTCCGGCGGCCAGCGCCAGACGGTCGCGATCGCGCGCTCGCTGCTGCTCGACCCGAAGATCATCATGCTCGACGAGCCGACCGCTGCCCTCGGTGTCGCCCAGACGGCAGAGGTTCTGAATCTGATCGAGCGCGTGCGTGAGCGCGGCCTCGGCGTCATCATCATCAGCCACAACATGGAAGACGTACGAGCAGTCGCTGACCGCATCGTGGTCCTGCGTCTCGGCAAGAACAACGGCGTCTTCAGTCCGGACGCGTCCAGCCACGAACTCGTGGCCGCCATCACAGGGGCCACGGAAAACGCCGTCTCGCGCCGTATCGGCCGCAAGAGCGGCGAGCAGGCAGCAACCGGCGGGAGCCACGCATGAGCACCGACATGTCCCCCAATTCCAAGCCCACCTCGCTCGCACTCGATCGCAGCGACGAGCGTGTCAGCCACGCCGACGGCATCGGCGGCACAATCCGCGCCTTCATCAGCCGCGTCCGCTCCGGCGATCTCGGCATGCTACCGGTTGCGATCGGCCTGATCGTCATCTCGACGGTCTTCAGCATCCTCAACCCGATCTTCCTCGCACCGAACAATCTGGTGAACCTGCTGTTCGATAGCGCCACCGTCGGCATCATCTCGCTCGGTATCGTCTGCGTCCTCATCCTCGGCGAAATCGACTTGTCGGTCGGCTCGATGAGTGGTCTCGCCTCCGCGATCATTGGCGTGCTCTGGGTCAATTCCGGCATTTCGCTGCCGCTCGCTATTGGTGCCGCCCTGGTCACGGGCGCGGCAGTAGGTGCACTCTACGCCATGCTTTACAATCGTCTCGGCATGCCGAGCTTCGTTGCCACGCTTGCAGGCTTGTTGGCATTGCTTGGGATGCAACTCTATATCCTCGGCCCAACGGGCAGCATTAATCTGCCTTATGCTTCGCCGCTCGTCCGCTTCGGCCAGATCCTCGTGATGCCGGACTGGCTGTCCTACCTGCTCGCCCTGGTCCCGGGTGCCGTCCTGATTGCTGCCGGTCTGGTGATCAGGAAGCGCCGTCAGGCGGTCAATCTCTCCTCGCAGCCGCTGAGCAGCCTCGTCGTCAAGGCCGCCGTTCTGACTTTGGTCCTGGAAGCTGCCGTCTACTACCTCAATATGGGGCGCGGCGTGCCATGGATGTTCGGCCTCTTCGTGGCTCTTGTCGTCATCCTCAACTATGCACTGACCAAGACTCAGTGGGGTCGGTCCATGTTCGCGGTCGGTGGCAACCGTGAAGCCGCCCGCCGCTCCGGCATCAATGTCCGCCGCATCTACATGAGCGCCTTCATGCTGTGCTCAACGCTGGCCGCGCTCGGTGGCACGCTCTCGGCAGCCCGTCTCGCCTCGTCCAGCCAGCAGGCGGGCACAGGTGACGTCAATCTGAACGCCATCGCCGCAGCCGTCATCGGCGGCACCAGCCTCTTCGGCGGTCGCGGCAGCGCTTATTCGGCACTTCTCGGCATCATCGTCATCCAGGCGATCTCGAACGGCCTGACGCTGCTCAACCTCAGCTCGTCGCTTCGCTACATGATCACCGGTGCCGTTCTCGCCATCGCCGTGATCGTCGACTCGCTCGCTCGCCGTTCGCGCGTCAGCCATGGCCGCGCCTGATTTGAAAACTGGAGACCTGTTATGACTGAACTGATGAAGGGCAAGGTTGCGGGGATCACCGGCGCCGCCTCAGGTATCGGGCTTGAATGCGCCCGCACACTGATCGCCGAAGGCGCGACCGTCGTTCTGATCGACCGCGCCAAGGACAAGCTCGAGACGCTTTGCCAGGAACTCGGCGAGCGCGCAAAGCCCCTGGTGGTCGATCTCTTCGACGGTCCTGCCGTCTCCAGCATGCTTCCCCGCATCCTGGAGCTT
Source organism: Neorhizobium sp. S3-V5DH (assembly GCF_004343065.1). Classification (NCBI taxonomy): domain Bacteria; kingdom Pseudomonadati; phylum Pseudomonadota; class Alphaproteobacteria; order Hyphomicrobiales; family Rhizobiaceae; genus Neorhizobium; species Neorhizobium sp. S3-V5DH. The sequence goes on along the minus strand of NZ_SMCL01000003.1, from coordinate 379,632 downwards.
GCTGGCCGGCTCGATATCTTCCATGCCAATGCCGGCGCCTATATCGGTGGGCCGGTGGCCGAGGGAGATCCGGATGCCTGGGACCGGATGCTCAATCTCAACATCAATGCCGCCTTCCGCTCGGTGCATGCGGTCCTGCCGCACATGATCGCGCAGAAGTCGGGCGACATCCTGTTCACCAGTTCGATTGCCGGGGTGGTGCCGGTGGTCTGGGAGCCGATCTACACGGCATCGAAGTTCGCAGTCCAGGCCTTCGTGCATTCGACCCGCCGTCAGTTCGCTCCGCACGGCGTGCGTGTCGGTGCGGTCCTGCCAGGGCCAGTCGTCACGGCACTGCTCGACGACTGGCCGAAGGCCAAGATGGAGGAAGCGCTTGCCAATGGCAGCCTGATGCAGCCAAAGGAAGTGGCCGACGCCGTGCTCTTCATGCTGTCGAGGCCGCGCAACGTGACGATCCGCGATCTCGTGATCCTCCCGAACAGCGTCGATCTCTGACGCCGGCGTGATCCGGAAGCACGCACACTACAAGCCGACAGCAGAGCGTAAGATCATGACCCCAGCCCAAAACTCGTCCGAGGGAGCCCAGCAATACGTCATCGGCGTTGATGTCGGAACGGGAAGCGCGCGTGCGGGTCTGTTCGACCTCTCCGGCAAGATGCTGTCGGTCGCCAAGCGCGACATCACGCTTTTTCGCGAGGCCGGCTCGATCGTCGAACAGTCGAGCACGGAAATCTGGAACGCGGTCTGCGCGATCATCCGTGAGGCGGTCGCTTCTGCCGGGGTTGATCCGACCCGGGTCGTCGGGCTCGGCTTCGATGCGACGTGCTCGCTCGTCGTGCTCGGGGAGGGCGGCAAGCCGCTCGCCGTCGGGCCGTCGGAGAAGGCCGAACGCAATATCATCGTCTGGATGGACCATCGCGCGGTTGCCCAGGCCGAGCGCATCAACGCCATGGGTCATGACGTGCTGCGCTACGTCGGCGGGCGCATTTCTCCCGAGATGGAGACGCCGAAGATCCTGTGGCTGAAGGAAAACCGCCCCGCGATCTTTGCGGCCGCCTGGCAATTCTTCGACCTTGCCGATTTCCTCACCTGGAAGTCGACCGGCGATCTTTCCCGCTCGACTTGCACCGTGACCTGTAAGTGGACCTATCTCGCCCATGAGGCGCGCTGGGATGAAAGCTATTTCGAGAAGATCGGTCTCAACGAACTGGCGGCTGAGGGCTTTGCCCGCATCGGTACAGCGATCGTCGAGCCCGGGATCCGTCTCGGCCAGGGGCTGACGGAAGAGGCGGCAAATGAAATGGGGCTGAAGCCTGGCACCGCGGTCGCGGCCGGCATGATCGACGCCCATGCGGGCGGGATCGGCACGGTCGGGATCGGCGGCAATCCCACCGAGAACCTCGCCTATGTCTTCGGCACCTCCTCCTGCACCATGACCTCGACCGCAGAGCCGGTCTTCGTGCCCGGCGTCTGGGGGCCTTATTACTCGGCCATGGTGCCGGGCATGTGGCTGAATGAGGGCGGTCAGAGTGCGGCCGGCGCTGCGATCGACCAGCTTCTCTCCTTCCATCCGGCAGCAAGCGAGGCGACAGCCAGGGCGCGCGTAGCGGGCAAGTCGCTTCCAGCCTTTATGGCCGAAATCGCCACGGGCAAGGTCGCGAATGCCTCGGAGGCGGTCGAGCTCGCGGCCGGCCTGCATGTCGTCCCGGAGTTTCTCGGCAATCGCGCGCCCTTCGCCGATCCGCATGCCCGCGCGGTCATCGCGGGGCTTGGAATGGAGCGCGACTTCGACAACCTGGTCGCTCTCTACATCGCCGGCCTTTGTGGCATCGGTTACGGACTGCGCCAGATCATCGAGACGCAGGCCAAGGCCGGCGCTTCGGTGGAACGGGTCGTCATCAGCGGCGGTGCGGGGGCAAGTCCGCTGGTCCGGCAGATCCTCGCGGATGCCTGTGGCAAGCCGGTTCTCGCCCCAGTCGCAGAGGAACCGGTCCTGCTCGGCTCGGCCATCCTCGGCAGTGTCGCTGCCGGCGTCTATCCCGATGTTCGCCACGCCATGGGCACGCTCTCATCAGTTGCCTCGGTGTATGAGCCGAGGGACCAGGATATGGTCGGGGTTCATGAACAGCGTTACCAAGCTTTTCTCAGCCTTCAGGAAATTTCGAGAAAGATACGACCTTCGACGGCGCTCGCGGTTTGAAATTGCTCATGCGTGTTCTGATGCCGCTCGTCATGCGAGGCGGGTAGGTGCCATCAACTACGGCGCGTTGCAGGCCGGCGCGATGAAACAAAGGAAGTGGGTCGATGAACACGACTAGCAAAGGTCGTAGGATCGTCGGTCTCTTCAAGAGCGGATGGCAGGTTTCATGCGGGAAAGAAAAGTTCGACGACCGTTCCCTTGCCCGGCAACGAGGTGATACGGGCGTCTCCGCCGCTTTGGCGCACGAAGCCGTAGACCACAGCCAGACCAAGACCGGCGCCCCCTTCGGCATCGCGGGTGGTAAAATAAGGTTCGAACGCCTTGTCGATCGCCTCCGCTGTCATGCCGATGCCGTTATCCGCCACGCTGACGTTGACGCCGGCATCGCTGCGGGAACAACGGATGAGAATCGTTCCGCCCGCCGGCATGGCCGCAGCGGCGTTCAGACAGAGATTAAGGATCGATTGCTCGAAGAGGGCCGCGTCGATGAAGACAGTGGGCAAGTCGTCGTCTATCTCGAAGGAAAGCCGGCACTTTTCGCCGATGGCGATTTCCAGCACGTCGGCCATGCCGCGCAGCACTGCGCCGATCTCCACCGGGCCAGGATTGCTCGGCTGCTGGCTGCCGATCGAAAGCATGCTTCCGGCCAGGGACCTGCCCCGGTCGGCTGCCTTGCGGATGCGGGCGATGTGCCGCTTTTGCCGGTCATTGAAGCCGGCTTCGCGCTCCAGCAGGCCAAGGCTGCCGGTGATGATCCCGATCATGTTGCCTACCTCATGGCTCACCTGATGGGTCATGCGCATGATGCCGTCGAGGCGCTGGATCTTCGCAGCCTCGGCCTCCTGCCGATCCATGTCGGTAATATCGCGTGCGAGAAGGATGATCCCGCCATCCGGCTGGCGCGATAGCGAAACTTCCGTCACCCGGCCGGCATCGGACCGATGGCGCAGCACGGCCCGGTCGCGGAGCAGTCCGGCATCGTTCTCGGCCGGCAGAAGTGCCGGATCGATCTCTTCAAGGGGCGCGACGAAACTGCGGAGCGGCAGCTTCCGGGCCGAGCCGGACCAGCCGACCAGCTCGATGACGCGCCGGTTCATCGTGATTGGCCGGCCGCGCGGATCGAACAACGCGATGCCCTCGTTCATGCTGCGGAAAGTGGAACGGATGGTGCGGGCGGCCGCCTCGGCCGTGCGCCGCAGCCGCGTCACGCGCTCGACACTCTCCCGGAACGCACGGAAAGCTTCGAGCAGACGGACCAGTTCCGTCTCCGTGCCCTCATAGCTCGGCGTCTCGACATCCTTGCGTCCTTCGGCCAGCGCGTTCATGCCGGTGGAGAGCGCGACGATTCCGCGCGAAACGCGCATGACGGAGCGGATGGAGAAAATCGCCATGACCAGCACAAGCAGCGACGCCAGGGCGACGATGACAAGCAAGCGGCTCAGAGCGTCGGACGTCGAAATGAGATCTTCGTTGAGACCCCGGGCGACGGCCTCGCTCTGGGTCTCGGTCGCATGCGAGAGATCGCGAGAAACGGAATGCAGGCGCCCCACTGCGGCGCGGATGGAAAACATTTCAAGCAGATAACGGGTCTGAGCCTCAAAGACCCGCTCATAGGGCATCAACTCGTCGGGGGAAATCCGCGAATCCGGGGCGGCCCGTTCAAGGCGCTGCGTCGTTTCAGCGACATAGCGGCGACGCAGTTCGCCGAGCTGGAAAAGACTGTCCGAGTTCGACGCCGACTGCACGATATCGTTGAGCTGCCGGCGGAAATCGGCGTCTGCGATCCCGCCGCCGGTAGCAATTTCCCCGAGCGCGGCCGCGGCCTCTGCCTTGTGCTGCTGAGCCGCTTCCGCATCGCCGGCAAGTGTCGTCGTCTGCATGCGGATCGTCTCCAGCAGCTCGACGATGTGGGCCCCGGCAAACCCCTTCATAACCGTCTCGTCGTGTTTCGGCTGCATGGTGAGAAGCAGCGCATCGACCTGGGCGACGACCGACCTGCTTTCGCTGGAGACCCTGTAAGGCGACGTGGCGTTCATCAGGAAAGGCGCGCTGGACACCAGATCGGAGACCTGCCGCGAGACAAGTGATGCCTTGGCGAGACTTGAAAACGCCTGCAGGCCGTAAGCCGCCATCTCCTCGCGGGCGCGCTGGAGGCCGTAGACTGCGACCGTGGCCAGACTGAAGACAAGTACGCAGATGAAGACAATCGCGAAGGGCAGCCGAAAGGCGATCGAGGAGAGAAACGGGCGACTGATCACGGCGAGAGCTCGCCGTCGTCGGTACTCAGTACATAGCCCTTGCTGCGGCGTGTCTGGATGTGGCGCGGCAGGTCCGGATTGCGCTCGATCTTGCGGCGAAGGCGCAGCACGAGCACGTCGACATTGCGGTCGATATAACGCTCGCTTTCGGCGCCAAGCCTGTCGAGGATGTGAGCGCGGCTGACGGGCAGGTTCGGGGTCTCGGCAAGAATTTCGAGGAGGGCAAATTCGGCGTTGGTGAGGGATTTGGCGGGATCATTCAGGCAGACGGCGCGCCGGTTTTTAAGATCGACCGACCAGTCGCCGAGCCTCAGCGCCGCCGGTTCATGCTTGCGGTCGATTTCCGGCTCGTGCTTCAGCGAGGGGATCGTCCGGCGCAGCACAGCCTTGATGCGCGCCGTCAGCTCGATCGGCTCGAAGGGTTTGACGACGTAGTCGTCCGCCGCCGTTTCCAGGCCGAGCACCCGGTCGGCGGCGCTGCCGGCGGCCGTCACCATGACGATGCCGATATTGGTCTGCGCACGGAGGCGCTGCGCGAAGGTGCGACCGGAGGTGCCCGGAAGATTGTGGTCGACCAGAACCAGATGCACGGTTTCGCGGCTGATCACGCCAGCGGCCTCTTCTGCCGACGGTGCGGTAAGCGGCGTCCAGCCCTCCGCCTCCACCAGGTCGGAAATGAGCTCGGCCATATCCGGATCGTCCTCGACGATCAGAATCCTTATCCTCTCATTCAACATATGCACGTCCTCCCGCGCCCATCATAGGCGGGGCCATCGCAATCTTCAAAGCGGCTCGCATTATGGGGCCTGTCATATTTGTAATCTTTGTCACTTTCGGAATGCCGGGCCTGCCCGCGGTTGTAAGAACGGTAACCATTCTGAGGGTTGCGGCAGCTGGTAGATGTGGCATCCTGACTGCGGAGATTGGGACGTTCACCGTTCCAAATGGGAGGATATCGTGAGAGGTAAAAGCGCTTTCGGCGCGGGCGTTGCATTGTGGTTGTGCAGCGTTTCGGCTGGCATGGCCGCCCCATCGCTCACCGTGCTATGCGGTGTCGATGAAGCGTGGTGCGCCGAGATGAAGACGGCCTACGAGACGAAAACCGGCCTCGAAATTGCGATGACCCGCAAGAGCACCGGAGATATTCTCAACCAGATCCGTGCCGAGAAGGCGGCCCCGACAGTCGACGTCTGGTGGGGCGGCACTGGTGACACGCATCTGCAGGCGGGTTCGGAAAACCTGCTCGAAACGTATCAGCCGGCGCATGAGCGAGACCTGCTGCCCTGGGCGCTGAATTTTTTTGCCATGTCCGGTAGCCGCTCGGCGGGCATCTATGCCGGAGCGCTCGGCTTTGCCTACAACGCCGACCTTCTGCGTGAACTGAAGCTGCCTGCACCGACCTGTTGGAAGGACCTGACGGACATCGCCTACCGCGGCCGTATCCAGAGCGGCAATCCTAAGTCGTCGGGGACCGCGTTCACGACGCTTGCGACGCTCGTGCAGCTTTTCGGCGAAAACGAGGCTTTCCGCTTCCTTGCGGCTCTCAACCGCAATATCGACCAGTACACGACCGCAGGTGCCGCACCGGTCAAGGCGGCGGCGCGCGGAGAAACCCTGATCGGCATTTCCTTCATGCATGACGCCGTGACGCAGAAACAGGCGGGATCGCCTCTCGTCATCGTCGCCCCCTGTGAGGGTACCGGATACGAGATCGGGGCTGTCAGCATCGTCAAGGGTACCCGGCATCCGGAAGAGGCAAGGCAGTTCGTCGATTTCGCCCTGAGCCCGGAAGGTCAGGGGACCGGTGCCGCTGCCGGCCAGAACCAGGTCCCGTCCAACGCGAAATCGACCTTGCCGCTCGCCGCCCCCGATATCTCGTTGATCAAGATGGTCGATTACGACTTCGCTACCTTTGGCTCGCCGGAAGAGCGAAGTCGGCTGCTCGAACAGTTCGACGCGGTGATATCAGCGACTAACTAACTGCCAACACCAACCACGACCCGAACTTCGTGAACGCGCCGCTCGCAAGCAGGCCGAAGGCCCTGCCGTGTCTCGTTCGCACCAAAATCGGAAAACCAGGCAACAGGAGGATGCCCCGATGAAACAGACCCTTTCCCTTATGCTCTTCGCTGGTACGGCGCTTGCAGCTCTCCCGGCGCAGGCGGCCGGCGACCTCAACCTCATTTGCTCGGCGGACGTCGTCATTTGCGAGCAAATGAAGGGCGATTTCGAGAAAGCCCATGGCGACATCAAAGTGAACATGGTGCGCCTCTCATCCGGCGAGACCTATGCCAAGGTACGTGCGGAAGCGCGCAACCCAAAGACGGACATCTGGTGGGCCGGGACGGGCGACCCGCATCTGCAGGCCGCTTCTGAAGGCCTGACGCTCGAATACAAGTCGGCTAAACTCAACGAACTGCACGACTGGGCGAAGAGTCAGGCGGAAAGCTCCGGATACCGCACCGTCGGCGTTTACGCCGGCGCGCTCGGGTGGGGCTACAACACGGAAATCTTCAAATCGAAGGGGTTCAAAGAGCCGGCTTGCTGGGCGGACCTCCTGACGCCGGAACTGAAGGGTGAGATCCAGATCGCCAATCCAAATTCCTCCGGTACGGCCTACACGGCGCTGGCCTCTCTGGTGCAGATCATGGGCGAGGATCAGGCTTTCGATTACCTGAAGAAGCTCAACAATAACATCTCGCAATACACGAAGTCCGGTTCCGCGCCGGTCAAGGCGGCCGCCCGCGGCGAAACGGCTCTCGGCATCGTCTTTGTGCACGATGCGGTGGCGCAGACGGCAGAAGGCTTCCCGGTCAAGTCGGTTACGCCGTGCGAAGGCACCGGTTACGAGATCGGCTCCATGTCGATCATCAAGGGTGCGCGCAACCTCGACAATGCCAAGATCTGGTACGACTGGGCGCTGACCTCGGAAGTCCAGTCGCGAATGAAGGACGCAAAATCCTTCCAGCTCCCCTCCAACAAGAGCGCCCAAATCCCCAAGGAAGCTCCGCGCTTCGAGAACATCAAACTGATCGACTACGACTTCAAGACCTACGGCGACCCGGCAAAGCGCAAGGCGCTCCTCGAGCGCTGGGATCGTGAAATCGGCGCCGCCGCCAACTGATGGTGTCCTGAGTGGCGGCGCCCTCCCTCTGGGGTGCCGTCTCCTTTCAACGCAATGACAGCGAGGTCGGCCATGATGCATGGCAATCGAAGGCTGGACGTCGTCCTGCTCCTGGGCGCGGTCGCTATGACCCTTCTGCCCTGGTACCGGATCGACGGTGGCTTCTACGGGCTGGGCTGGCTGGCCGGTTTCCCCTTTTCTTCCGCAGCGGCGCCGAATCTGGTGCAGGTCGGCGTGCACGGCCGGCTCTGGCTTGCCGGTGCCGTCCTGCTCCTCCTCATCGCCGGTGCTGCCCGCGGTATGGGAGATCCGATGCGCCGGGGCGTCGTTCTGGCTTGGGTAGGCGCGCTGGGCATTCTGTTCCTCGCGTTCCAGGGCCTCGCCATCGGCCTTACCGGCTGGACATGGACTATCAGCGGGACGCTGTTCGGGCCATTGTCCGACGGCCAGCCGGCGATGGGCGCCGGTGCTGTCCTTTCCGCCATCTCCTTCGTGCTGCTCTTTGCCTTCGGTCTTGCCGAGCGTGGTGTGATGAAGGGAGATGCCTTCGTCGTCAGTGCGATCTCGCTCCTCGTCTTCCTCGTCATCGTCTTCGTCTTCTACCCGATCGGCAGCATGTTCATCGGTGCGGTGCAGGATTTCGACGGCTCGTTCAATCCGGATAACTTCACCCGCAACGTGCAGGATTCCGGCATCTGGAGCCTCGGCTGCCTGACCGGTGGCGCGCGCTGCGGCGTCGCCTGGCGCACGCTCTGGCTTGCCATCATGACCGGCCTCGGTTCAACACTGCTCGGCCTTGCCTTCGCGCTCGTCGCCACCCGTACGCGCTTTCCCTATAAGAAGGGCCTGCGCCTCCTGACCATCCTGCCGATCATCACGCCGCCCTTCGTCATCGGTCTTGCGCTGACCCTGCTCTTCGGCCGTGCCGGCGTCATCACGCAGGGCCTGTCCAACCTCTTCGCCATCGAGCCCGGCCGCTGGCTTTACGGCCTCACCGGCATCTGGATCGCGCAGGTGCTGTCCTTCACGCCGATTTCCTTCCTCGTGCTGATCGGCGTCGTCGAGGGCGTCAGCCCGTCGATGGAGGAGGCTTCGCAGACGCTGCGGGCCGGCCGTTGGCGCACCTTCTGGCGCGTTTCGCTGCCGCTGATGAAGCCGGGCCTCGCCAACGCCTTTCTCATCGGCTTCATCGAGAGCATGGCCGATTTCGGCAATCCGCTGGTGCTCGGCGGCAGCCATGGCGTGCTCTCGACGGAAATCTTCTTCGCGGTCGTTGGTTCGCAGAACGATCCCTCGCGCGCCGCCGTACTCGCCATGGTGCTGCTTGCCTTTACTCTGTCTGCCTTCCTTGCCCAGCGTTTCTGGCTTTCCGGCAAGAATTTCGCGACGGTCACGGGCAAGGGTGACAGCGGTGCCCACATCGCCCTGCCGCGCGGTGTCTCGATCGGCGTACACGCTCTCGTCATCCCGTGGGGCCTCTTCACGCTCGTCATCTACGGAATGATCCTCGTTGGCGGCTTCGTTAAGACCTGGGGCCTCGACAATTCCCTAACCCTCGACCACTACGCCAAGGCCTTCTCGATCAGCTTCGACAACGGATTTGTCTGGACGGGCGTCGCCTGGAACTCGTTCTGGACAACGATGGAGATCGCGCTGATCTCTGCACCGTTGACGGCGATCGTCGGCTTGCTGACAGCCTATATCATCGTGCGCCAGAAGTTTGCCGGCAAGAACGCCTTCGAATTCGCTCTGATGATGAGCTTTGCCATTCCCGGCACGGTCATCGGCGTCAGCTACATTATGGCGTTCAACCTGCCGCCGCTCGAAATGACCGGCTCGGCACTGATCCTGATCGCCTGCTTCGTATTCCGCAACATGCCGGTTGGCGTGCGCGGCGGCATTGCGGCGATGAGCCAGCTCGACAAGAGCCTGGACGAAGCCTCGCTGACGTTACGCGCCAACAGCTTCCGCACGATCCGCAAGATCATACTGCCGCTCCTGCGGCCTGCAATCACGGCGGCGCTGGTCTATTCCTTCGTGCGCGCCATCACCTCCATCAGCGCCGTCATTTTCCTCGTCAGCGCCGAATACAACATGGCGACCTCCTACATCGTCGGCCTCGTCGAAAACGGTGAATACGGGGTGGCAATCGCCTACTCCTCCATGCTCATCGTCGTCATGGTCGCCGTCATCACCGGCTTCCAGCTTCTTGTTGGCGAACGGCGGCTTCGGCGCGAAAACCGCGTCGCCGGCATTACCCCGTCCGCCACTCTTCGTCAGGAGAAAACCGCATGATTACCCAGAAAGCCGGTTCCGTGGTCTTCCAGAACGTGAAAAAGACCTTCGGCGCCTTCACCGCCATTCCCGACCTCTCGCTCACCATCGAGCCCGGAACGCTCGTCACCCTGCTTGGCCCCTCGGGCTGCGGCAAGACGACGACCCTGCGGATGCTCGCCGGTCTTGAACATCCGACGGCGGGGAGAATCCTCATCGGCGGCAAGGACGTCACCATGCTGCCGGCCAACGAGCGCGACGTTTCCATGGTTTTCCAGTCCTATGCACTCTTTCCGCACATGAGCTCGCTTGAGAACGTCGCTTATGGCCTCGAATCTTCCGGCCTGTCCCGCAGGCAAGCGCGGGAGAAGGCGGAGGAGGGGCTGGCGCTCGTTGGCCTGGCCGGCATGGGACAGCGTCTGCCGGCCGAACTCTCCGGCGGACAGCAGCAGCGCGTCGCGGTGGCTCGTGCGCTCGTACTGGAGCCGCAGGTGCTTCTGCTCGATGAGCCTCTCTCCAACCTCGATGCCCGCCTGCGCCGCCGGGTGCGCACGGAAATCCGCGAACTCCAGCAGCGCCTCGGTTTCACCGCCGTCTATGTTACGCATGATCAGGACGAGGCGCTCGCCGTCTCGGATCGCATCATTGTCATGAAGGACGGGCAGATTGCCCAGTCGGGAGCCCCGCGCGAGCTTTATGAATCGCCCGCTTCCTCTTTCATCGCCGATTTCATGGGGGAAGCCAATGTGATCCCGTGCGACGTGCTCGGCATCGATGGCGCCGACGCAGAAATCCGTATCGGCGGATTCCTGCATCGGGTGCCCGCGGGCAGGGCGAAGCCTGGTGCAGCAAGCCTCGCCGTCCGCCCGAGCGCTGTCTCGCTGTTGGAGGGGCGCGGGCAGGGGCTCGCCGGCCGCATTCTGCATTCGGCCTATCTTGGAGACCATGTCGAATACGAGGTCGAAACGGAGGTCGGCACGCTCTTCATCGTTGACCATGCCGTTGACCGTATCCTCCCTGCCGAGTCCGAAGCCACATTAGGCTTCCGCGGCCGCGGCATCGCTCTTATCAGCGCCTAAGAGCCCCTGAGCCAATGCGTTCGAAGGAGCAAGTATGATTGATATTCTATCGCTCGAGAATAATTTCGAGGCTGTCATTTTCGATTGCGACGGCACGCTCGTGCACACTCCCCCTGTCTATGCGGACGCATGGGCCTCCGGCTTTTCACTTTCCGGCAAGCTGATGAGCCATGCCTGGTACTTGGCGCGTGCGGGGATGTCTGAAGCGGTTCTCATGGATGCCTTCGAACGAGAATTCGACGTTGTGCTCGATCGCGAATGCGTCATTGCCACGATGCGATCGCGCTTTCTCCGGAATGTACACAATGTGCGCGAAGTTCGCGTGGTTGCCGCAACCGTTCGCCGGCTGGCTGGCGTGCTTCCGATGGCCGTTGCCTCTGGTGGTTCCCGAGAAATCGTTACAGCCACGTTACAAGGAACTCGTCTACGGGAGTATTTCAGCGAGGTGGTCACGATAGATGATGTGGCTAATCCAAAGCCGGCGCCGGACCTGTTCCTGAAGGCGGCCGCTTTGTTGGGAATTGAACCAAACCGATGTGTCGTGTTCGAAGACAGCGAGCAAGGAATTGAAGCAGCTCGACGGGCGGGAATGAGCGTCATTGATGTAAACAGCTTCGCTCTCCACGAGCCGCAATGCGAGACCACGGTAGGCGGCAGCTCGATGCGCAACCCTGACGAACATCGGCAACGATCCTCCTAGTCACCTTTGCTGTCTCACCCCGGCCTCGCAAGCTGACGGCATCGACCTCTTAAACAGTCAACGACCAGAACCATTCAAGGAATACCAGCATGACGTTGCAAGAAACCGGACTTGATAAGCGCTTCGCTCTCGCCAAAGCGATTGCACGTGAGGCGGGCGCTATGGCGCTCGATTACTTCAACCGGCGCGAGACGCTCGTGATCGAGACGAAGCGGGATCTGCAGGACGTCGTGTCCATTGCCGATCGCAATGTCGAGACGCTCATACGACAGCGCGTGGCGGAAGCCTTTGGGGCAGACGGATTTTTGGGCGAGGAAGGCGGTTACCAGGAAGGACAGTCGGGATTGATGTGGGTGGTCGATCCGATTGACGGGACGGCGCCGTTCGTCAATGGCATGCCGACATGGTGCGTGTCGATCGCAGTTCTGCACCGCGGTGTGCCGGTGATCGGCGTAATCCATGTTCCATGCGATGATGAACTCTACGCAGCAGCAGCAGGCGCGGGCGCGAGCCTGAACGACAAGACGCTCAGCCTCGATCCGTCAAGAACTTTGCAAAACGGCATGACCGGCATTGGCTGCAACACCTATGTCACCCCGGAACGGGTAGGTGCGATTGTCTCCGCCTTGCTCGGCAAAGGCGGAAATTTCATCCGGAACGGCTCCGGTGCCCTGATGCTGGCCTATGTGGCCGCGGGCCGGCTTGTCGGATACTACGAGCCCTACATGCGCGCCTGGGATTGCATGGCCGGCTATTGCCTCGTCAAGGAAGCCGGTGGAAGCCATCTCCCTTTCCCCGCTGAGGGAGAAGCCCTGTTGCAGGGCCATCCGGTGCTGGCGAGTAATCAGACAGCCTACGCCGATCTGCTGGCAATCCATGCCGGTTGAACTCCCAGCCGTCCAACGCAGATGATTTCGTTTCGATTAAGGCGGCCAAGGACTGAGGGTGGCGTTCGATTGTTGGGTCCTAGAAATCCGACGCCCGCCCAGGGTAATTCATCGGCTAAATTGTTCCCAGGCGGTTTGTCTTGCGCCACTCTTCGTATTCTCCTTGCGCATCGTTATGCAGCGGATAATAGCGCTGCAACGACCCCCCCTCCATAAGCTTCGCTCGCGAGAACTCCTCCCATTCGTGATGCTTTTGCGACTCCTTGATTACCTGCGACGCCATTGCCACTGGAAGCACCACTACCCCATCATCGTCGGCGACGATGATGTCGCCGGGGATGACAGTGACACCGCCGCAGGCGATCGGAACGTTGACGGCATTGGGGTAGATGCTGGTCTGGACATGATAATTGGGCGTCCAGCCGCGCAGCCATAAGGGGAGATCCAGCTTCTCCACATTGGGCCGATCGCGCATGCACCCGTCGATGACGATGCCGGCGCCGCCTCTGCCCTTGAAATACGTCGACATCATATCGCCGAATACGCCCGAACTCATGTCGCCGCGCGCATCGACCACGACCACGTCGCCCTCCTGCGCGTGATAGAGCACATGCCGGTGCAACTGCGTCTCCGGATCGGCATATTCGCCCTCGGTGAAGAGGTCCGGTCGCTGCGGCAGGAACTGGAGCGTCAGCGCCGGCCCGACGATCGACTTCCCATGGTTCTGCGGCACGGGACCGACCATGTGCGGATTACGGAAGCCCATATGGCCAAGCGTGCCGGCAACCGTCGCGGCGCCGATGTCCTTCAGCGCGTCGATCAGGTCCTTGGGCGGCCGCGTAATGTCTGGAATATGCGTCATTTGAGACTCCGATGGATGAAACTACCAGTTCGTAACGGAACCGTCGCGGCGCCTCAGGTGAGGCGCCTCCCAGAAACGAAAGCTCTCCGCCTTGACCGCCTCTTCGTTGACCTCGACGCCGAGCCCCGGCAGATCGCTGACGGGGTAGTCGGGACCATCGAGCCGTGGCTGCACGGGGAAGAAGTCGGAATTGTCGAAACCCAGCTTGGTTTCGGGTGCCCTGGTCTCGAGCCAGGCGAAATTCGGCACCGCGGCGGCGAGATGGATGGTTGCGGCCGTGCAGACTGGGCCTAGGGGATTGTGCGGCATCAGATCCACGTAATGCGCCTCGCTCCAGCCAGCGACCTTCATGGCTTCGGTGAGCCCGCCGACATTGCAGACATCAAGCCGGTTGAACTGATGAATGCCGCGCTCGATATAGGGCAGGAACTGCCACTTGCTGGCAAATTCCTCGCCGATCGCGAAGGGGATGTCGGTCATCTTGCGCAGGGATTCATAGGCCTCCGGCGTCTCGTCTCGTATCGGTTCTTCGAGGAAATCAAGCACGCCACGGTCGAGTTTGTTGCAAAAGCTCGCCGCCTCCGCCACCGACAGCCGATGATGATAGTCGACGCCGAGCACGACCTCCTCGCCCAGCGCCTTGCGTGCCTTGTTTAACATGGCTGCAGTAGCGCCGATCGACTCGCGCGGCTCAAAGATATCCCTGCTGCTTTGCCCGATAGGGAAGAAGCGGATCGCCTGCCACCCCTGTGCGCGCAGCTCGCGGGCCCGTTCGATGGCAACTTCGCCCTCGGCCTCGTCACCGGTCGAAGCGAAGGTGGGAACGCGGTCACGCTGCTTGCCGCCCAGCAGTTCGTAAACGGGAACCCCCAGCGCCTTGCCCTTGATGTCGTGAAGGGCAATGTCGATGGCGGAAATCGCCGCCTGGAGAACACGCCCGCCTTCGAAATATTGGCTGCGATAACTTTCTTGCCAGATCCGACCAATCTGCATCGGATCGCGGCCGATGAGAAACTCGCGATAGTGCTCGATCGCGCCGACAACCGCCTTCTCGCGACCGCTCAAGCCGCTCTCGCCCCAGCCGAAGATGCCCTGGTCGGTCTCGACCTTGACGAGCATCTGGTTGCGTGTCCCCACCCATACAGGATAGGGCCTGATAGCGGTTATTTTGAATTTCGTAGTCATCCACGCCCTCGTTCACGCATCCGCTCTGTCTCAGTGGGCCTTGAGGGCCATTTCTGTTTCGCCGTCGAACAGATGCATCCGCTCCTGGTCGAACTCGAGCCAGATCTGCTCATCGGGCGCGACGGCAATGGTCGGCGGCATGCTGATGTTGACGAGAGCGCCGGACAGGAACGCCTGTACGAAAGTGACGTCTCCTGTCGGCTCCACCGTGTAGGCCTTGGCAGGGATGCTTCCTGGCACCGCACTCTTGTGCAGCTTGATCGTCGAGTGACGTGCGCCGAGCACGATTTTCCTGGTTTTTGCCTTCGCGACCTTCTGGGCGTTGTGTGGCGAGAGCTCGAGGCTCCAGCCCTCCGCGCTGGTCAACACGGACTTGCCGTTTGCCGTCGATGCCTCCAGCGGAACAAGGCTCATCGCCGGACTGCCGACGAAGCTGGCGACGAACATGTTCACCGGGTGGGCAAAGACTTGCGCGGGTGAATCGTATTGCTGCAGGTAGCCGCCGTTCATCACTGCCATCCTGTCGGCCATGGTTACGGCTTCGAGCTGGTCGTGCGTCACATAAATGATCGTCGCCTTGAGGTCCTGATGAAAACGCTTGATTTCCGACCGCATCTGCACGCGCAGCTTCGCGTCGAGGTTGGAGAGCGGTTCATCCATCAGGAATACCGATGGATCGCGAACGAGGGCGCGGCCTAGCGCCACGCGCTGTTGTTGCCCGCCCGAAAGTTCCCGCGGCTTGCGTTCGAGCAGCTCGGTCATGTCGAGCACTCGTGCTGCTTCCCTGACCTTCCTGTCGATCTCTTCTTTTGGCAGCCTGCGCATCTGCAGCGGGAACGCCAGATTTTTGTAGACCGATTTCTGCGGATAGAGCGCGTAATTCTGGAACACCATTGCGATGTCCCGGTCCTTGGGATCGAGGTCGTTGACCACCCGATCGCCGATGACGATGTCGCCAGATGTGAGGGGGATGAGCCCCGCCACAAGGTTGAGCGTGGTTGTCTTGCCGCAGCCTGAAGGACCGACGAGCGCAACGAATTCGCCGTCGTTGACCGTCAGCGAAACATTGTTGACAGCTTTGAAGCTGCCATAAGTCTTGACCAGATCTTTAAGGACCACGTGGGCCACCGGCAACTCCCCTAGTGCTTGACTGCGCCTTCCGTGAGAGCGCGTACGAAGTATCGTTGCAGGACGAGGAACAGGACCACGACGGGCACGCTCATCATGAAGCTCGCCGCCATCAGGCCCGGAAAGTCCGTTGTATTTTCCGAGAAGAAGCGCTGGATGCCGACCGGCAGTGTTAACTGCTCATTCTTGGAGAGGAAGGTGTAGGCGTATATGTACTCGTTCCACGCGCCGATGAAGGAATAGATCGCTGTGGCGATGATTCCTGGCGCCGAGAGCGGCATCACGATCAGGACAAAGGCCTGGAACCGGGTTGCCCCGTCGATGCGCGCCGCCTGCTCAAGTTGCACCGGGATGTTGTCGTAGAAGCCCTTGAGGAGCCAGATTGCCAGCGGCAGGCCGAATGTGAGGTAGGTGAGAATGAGCGACCCATGCGTGTTCACCAGCCCGATCGCGCGCATCAGGATGAAGAGCGGCACGAGAAAGATCACTGCTGGGAACATGTTGCGAAGCAAGACGGCGAAGAACAGAAAGTTCCGGCCCGGGAAGGTGAAGCGCGAAAACGCGTAGGCCGCAGGAACTGCCACGATCACGGAAAGAATGGTCGTGGCTGTGGAGACGAAAAGGCTGTTCCAGAAGAAGCGCAGGAAGTCCTGGCCGACGCTGTTTTGCGGATCGAGCAGCTTCTGGTAACTGGCGAGGGTTGGTTGGTCCGGCCACCATTGCGGCGGGAACTGCATGGCCGCGAAGCCGGACTTGATCGAGGTGATCAGCATCCAGATCATCGGCAACGCGGTGTAAAGCAGTATGAACACGAGGAAAATGCGGCCGCTCCATCGCCATCCGTCGATGCGCCGGCGACGGCCCTGACCTCGAGAAGCAGTCCCGGCAATCGCGCTCATACGTTCCCGTCCTTTCGCTCGTTGCCGCTTAGCGCACGGACATAGAAGTAGCCGAGCGACATTACGATCATGAACAGCAGCACCGAATAGGCCGACGCCACCCCCCAGCGCTGGCGGCCAAAGGCGAGTTCATAAATATGGGTGATCCAGATATGCGACGCGTTCGACGGCCCGCCGCCCGTCATGATCCAGGGGATGATGAAAGAATTGAAGTTGGCCACTGCCAGCAGAAGGATCGTCACCGTCGAAACGTTTCTCAAGTGCGGAAAGGTGACGTGGCAGAACCGCTGCCACGCATTGGCTCCGTCGACTTTTGCGGCGCGCAGCAGTTGGTCGGGAACCGTCTGCAGGCCAGCCATCATCATGATCATGGCAAACGGAAACTCTCGCCAGATGTTGACGACGATCAGCGAGGGCAGCACCGTGCTGACGCTGTCGATGAAATTCGGCGGCCGATCGGCCAGGCCGAGGCCGACCAGCACCGCGCCGATGATCCCAAAGTCCGAATGGTAGATCCACTTCCAGATATACGACGCGGCGACCGCGCTGATGACCCAGGGAATGATCAGGATGGCGCGGAGGATGCCGCGACCGGCAAAGTCGCGATGGAGTGCCAAGGCGCAGGCAAACCCCAGGACAAATGCGATCAAGGTGGATGCCAGTGTCCAGATAAGAGTGTTCGAGGTGACCTTCCAGAACACCGGGCTTTTAAGGATGGCGGTGTAGTTGTCGAGCCCGGTGAAAATCTTGTCCCGGAGCTGCAGGCCAGGCGGCGTGTTAAAGAACGACAGCTCGATCGTGTAGTAGACAGGGTAGGCTATGACGATGAGCATTACGACGATTGCGGGAAGCACATACGCGTAGTCAGCGCGATGCGACCAGATCTTTCGCAGCATGCCGGACTTATCGGATGGAAGTCTTCGGTGAGCCTCGGCCTTGCCAGTCAAGATCGTCACTGTACGGTGCCCTTATTCTTCGGAACGAACCGGCTGCAATTGGGGTGCAGCCGGTGAGATCGTCAGGTTTGGACTAGAGTCCGCCGTCCATCAGTTCTTTTACCTTCTTGGCTGCGTCATCCGCTGCCTGGTCGACCGTCATGGCTCCGGTTAGGGCATTCTGCAGCATATCCGGGACGATGATGTTCATGATTTCGGGGGACTGTGGCAGTGCCGGGAAGGGGATGCCGTATGGCAGCATCGAGGTCGTGACATCAAGGAACTTGATGCTGTCCAGACGTTCCTTCATCCATTTGGTCTTGAAGCCGTTAAGGTTTCCTGGGTTTGAGCCGGCATAGGCCATCTTCAGCGACCATTCGGGGCTCGTCCACATGCAGATGATAGCCTTTGCCGCCGGCTCGTCCACCTTGCCTCCCTCGACATATTCCGGCTTCAGGATGTGAATATTGGAGCCGCCGAACACGACTGCACGCTTGCCGTCGGGGCCCGTCGGAATGAGGCCGTAACGCATGTTGTCGATCACGGTCTGCGCCTTGTCCTTGTCGGTAGCCGTCGCCTTTTTCTGGAGGTCGAGCATGACGTTGTAGTCGGACGGGTGCGAGATCATCATGCCGAGCTGGCCAGCGAGGAAGAGCGGCTGGTTGTCGGCCTGCTGGTTGGTGAGCGCCGAAACCGGAACCGACTTGTCACGAACATACATATCGTAGGAGGCCTGCAATGCCGTCTTGCTCTGCGGACTATTGAGCTGGACCTCCTTATAGGTCGGGTTGGCGGACGCTTCGTCGAAGACACCGCCGCCATAGGCCCACAGCTGCGGCATGAAACGGTACGGCGTATTGCCGGCATTCTTGCGCGCCACGAGGCCGTAACCGGCGACGCCGAGCTTATCATGGATTTGCTTGGAATATTTGACAACGTCGTCCCAGGTTGCCGGAGCCTTGTCCGGATCGAGACCCGCACGCTTGAAGATGTCGGCGTTCCAGATGAACGCCATCGTCTCGTTGTTGGTCGGAATGCCGTAGGTCGTCCCCTCCCAGGTTACAGCCTTCATTGCGCCGGGCCAGAAGTCCTCAGTCGAATACCCTACATCCTCGGGTTTGAGCGGCTGCAAATAGCCCTTTGAGGCAAACTCGGTACCGCCCAGGATCTGCAGGCGGACCGCCATGGGTGCCGCATTGCCAAGGAGGGCGGTCCGGAATTTGTCGAGCAGGTCGTTATAGGTGAGGGCTTGTTCTTCAAGCTGGATGTTTGGGTAGGTTTTTCGGAAGTTCTCGAAGAACTCCTTGTAATACTGGCGCAGGAGGTCGGGGTCGCCCTCGAACACGCCCTGATACCAGAAAGTCAGGCGCCCCTTGTAGTCGAGCGGAGTGACCTTGGCGCAATCGCCCGCCGTATCAAAATCCTGTGTGCCGGCGATGGAACGCACGTATTCCGGCGACCACTTGCTGAGGTCGACCGGCGCACCCAGCGCAGACCCAGACATCAACGATACCATCAAAGCAGTCGAGACAGTGCCGTGCAGGACGGCACGACCGAATGAAATCCTCGTCATAGGTAACCTCCCAGGTTCTCTCCCATGCCGCTCTGCGTCGAGGCGAGCGGTCTTGCTCCCCGGCCGCGGGACCTCCTCTAATGTATCCCTTTGACCTGATCATACGTTTTCAGATCAGAGATTTCCTGTCAATGAGAGAAATCGTACATTGTTTACCGAACATTCGCGTGTTATCCCAATAATGTGTGTATTTAATGGGGATAATTTTGGCTGAGACCACTGAATTTAAGGCGCAACCACCCGAGGGCATCGACGCTATGGGGGCCTCTAGCGAGGGCGCCTCGCTTTACCAGCAGATCAGGGATGACATCATCGAAGGACGGCTTACGGCCAACGAACGGCTTGTCGTGACCGATCTCGCCCGGCGCCATGGCACCTCAACCAACCCTGTGCGCGAGGCCCTGCAACTGTTGCGGGGGGAGGGTTTTGTCACCTTTGTTCCCAACCGCGGAGCGCGTGTAAGGCCCATAGATCAGGATTTCGTTCGGGACATCTACGAGATTGGGGTCTTGATCGAGCCGGCGCTGACGAAGTGGTTCGTGAATATGGCGACCGTCGAGGACATTGCCGAACTCGAACGCATCCAGGGCTTGATTGAAGAGAACAACTTTGCCGATCCGTTCAGGCACAGCGAGCTGGACACCGCCTTTCATACCGTCATGTACCAGAAGCATTACAACCGCCATGCCGCCGAGCTTTGGTGGAAGCATCGCGAAGTGCTTCGAGCCGTGAGCCGGCGTTTCGACTTCACGCTCGCCCGGCGCGCTGCGATCCTAAGCGAACATCGCGAGCTCATCGCGCATGTAAAAGCAGGCCATGCGAACGAGGCAGCCGACCTCATTGCACGCCATGTCGAGGGCTCCGGCCGGCACATCCTCGAACACATGCGTGCGCGAAATGCCGCTCGGGCGGGATAAATTCCATAACCGTTAAATATCGTTATCCCACTACTTCAGCTAAAGGCAGTCGAGATGAAAATCACCAGCGTTCGGCCGTGGCTCATCAAATCCGATGCTTCTTATTGGGGAGAATTCCTGTTTGTCGAGGTGATGACCGACGAGGAGGTGAGCGGCTGGGGAGAGATCACCACCACGACAAGACTCGCCAATCGCGCCCTTTGTACGATCCTGCGGCAGATCGGTGCCGCTTTGACAGGCGAGGACCCGGCGCGGATCGAGTATCTGTGGCACAAGATATTCCGCAGCTTCACCTATATGGGCAGTCGCGGCGCTGCAGTCGAATGCGTAAGCGCCATCGACATAGCTCTCTGGGACATCCGAGGCAAAGTTCTTGGCAAGCCGATTTACGAACTGCTGGGCGGACCGGTGCGCGATGAAATTTCGCTCTACACCCACCCCAACCAGGCCAAGTTTACCAGTAAGGAGGCGGTGGTTCGCGAGATCAGGGATATCGTCGAGTCCGGCCATACTGCGCTCAAGTTCGATCCCTTCCCCTACCAGGGCAGCGCCGTCGGTGGACTGCCGCGCGAACAGCGGGACGGCTACCTCGATGGCAGCATGACCCGCAAGGATGAGCGCGAAGCTGCCGAACTCACGGCTCTGATCCGTGAAACAGCGGGCTCTGATGTCGACATCCTTATCGATGCGCATGGCCGGTTTGATGTTCCGACCGCTATTCGCCTTTGTCGGAGCCTTGAGGAAGCCGGCCAAATCGACTGGTTCGAGGAGCCCTGCCTACCGGAGAGCCTCAACGCTCTCAGACAGGTCCGCGAGAAGGTCAGCGCACCTATCTCGTGGGGCGAGCGCGGCCACACGAAGTGGGATTTCGTGCCGGTGCTGGAAAACAGGCTCGCCGACTACATCATGCCCGATGTCACCTGGACCGGTGGCATTACCGAACTCAAGAAGATTTCTGCCCTCTGTGAAGCCTATTACATCCCGGTCTCGCCGCATGACGCCGCAGGGCCGATCAACGTGGTCGCGGGCGCGCAGGTGATGATGACCGTTCCCAATTTCTACAAACTGGAAACGTCGGAGTGGAACCTGGGCAAATACGATCACCTCATCGACAGGCCGCTCGACGTCTCCAACGGCAGCCTGAAGCTTACGTCAATGCCTGGTCTCGGCGTTGAGATGAACCGCGATTACCTTCAAAACCACGAGATAGAGCTGAACTAGCAACACTCTATGCCGCCCCGCGTGCGCGACGACCACCCCACGACCGAAACGAGGATAGATCATGCCAGAGGCATATGGAGCCGACGAGGCGCTCAATCGGGTGAACACGCATTCCAAACCGTCCGACCTTCGCATAACCGATATGCGGGTAGCCGAAATCGACGGTGCCCCCTTCTCCTCCGTTCTGCTCAAGATTTACACCAACCAGGGCATCGTCGGGCTCGGTGAGGTACGCGACGGCGCCAGCGCCACTTATGCGTTGATGCTGAAGAGCCGGTTGCTTGGTGAAAATCCTTGCAACATCGATCGCCTGTTTCGGCGGATCAAGCAGTTCGGCGGGCACGGCCGGCAAGGCGGCGGCGTATCGGCGGTCGAAATTGCGTTGTGGGATCTCGCCGGCAAGGCCTATGGCGTTCCCATCTACCAGATGCTCGGCGGCAGGTTTCGGGAGAAGGTGCGTGTCTACTGCGATACCGACGCCACCGTGCCGAGCGGCACCGAGACCGGCAAGCGCCTCAAGCAGCGCATGGAGCTCGGATTCACCTTCCTCAAGATGGATTTGGGATTGATGCAGATTGCGGATGTGCCCGGTGCGGTCGTGTCTCCTGCCGGCTCACTTGAAGGGTATCGCCACCACCCCGGCCGCGGCCCGCTGAAAACCATTGAAGAGCGGCGCGTCCGCAACGCTGCGTACGATCTGCATAACGTCCCGCACCCGTTTACCGGCCTCCATTTTTCCGACAAGGGCCTCGACTTCCTTGAGCAATACATTGCCGAGGTTCGTGACGTCATCGGCATGGATATTCCGCTCGCCATCGACCACATCGGCCATATCTCAGTGCAGAACGGCATTCGGCTTGCCAGGCGGATTGAAAAATACGTGCCGGCCTGGCTCGAGGATGTGATCCCCTGGCAATACAGCGAGCAATACCGACAGCTGCAGGACTCCACCACGGTGCCGATTTGCACTGGCGAGGACATATACCTCAGGGAGGGCTTCGAGCCTCTGCTCAATAGCGGTGGCGTTTCGGTCATCCACCCAGACCTGCTCACGAGCGGGGGCATCCTCGAGACCAAGAAGATCGGCGACATGGCGCAGGACCGTGGTGTCGCCATGGCCATCCACATGGCAGAAAGTCCAATCGCCGCAATGGCCGCCGCACATGTCGCGACAGCCACCGAAAACTTCATGGCGCTCGAATACCACTCCGCCGATGTCGACTGGTGGGACGATATCGTCACCGGCCTTCCCAAGCCGCTCGTCAAGGATGGCTTCATCACTGTTCCGGACAAGCCGGGCCTAGGGATCGACGACGTCGTCGATGAGGTGATCTCGCAACATCTGCAGCCGGGCGTCACCGGCATCTGGCAGCCTACCGATCGCTGGGACGATGAATATTCCTGGGATCGCACCTGGAGCTGACCGGCTGGAAAAACATAACGAACGTCAGGAGCGACCATGATCTACGAACTTCGTATCTACGACTGCCTGCCGGGTCGGCTGCCCGCACTTCTCAAGCGCTTCAACGACCACACCCTGGCCCTGTGGGACAGGCATGGCATTCGGCAGGCCGGGTTCTTCACAACAATCGTCGGCGAACACGGTCAGCGCCTCACCTACTTCCTGGCCTGGGAATCGCTGGCCGAGCGCGAGGTGAAATGGAAGGCGTTCACCACAGATCCGGCATGGCTAAAGGCGCGCGATGAATCCGAGGCCGACGGCCCGATCATCGCCAATATCAGCAATCAATTGCTGGCGCCGACTTCCTTCTCCTCGGTGAAATAGAGCGCGCCATGAAAATCACCGACCTGCGCTGCGCCGTTATCGGCAAACACCCGATCGTCCGCATCGTCACCGACGAGGGCCTCTATGGCTTGGGCGAAGTCGAATTCACCAAGGCCTATCTCAAGCCCTGGGTGCTGCATTTCCGCGAGGCGCTGATCGGCGAAGATCCGACCGATGTCGAAAGGGTCATGCTGAAGATCCGCCAACGCGGCTCTTTCAAGCCGTATGGCGCGGCGGTGAGCGCTATCGAGCATGCGCTGTGGGATATTGCCGGCAAGGCCGCGGGCGTGCCCGCCTATAAGCTGCTCGGCGGCAAGGTGCGGGACAAGGTGCGCGTCTACAACGGTTCTGTTCGCCAGAAACGCGTGGGCGACCGGCCGGAGGATTACGCCGCTGACGTCAAATGGATGATGGAGCAGCCGCAGAACTTCTTCATGGTCAAGCAGGGAATCTCGTTCCACTCGAACATGAAGGATAGTATCGAGGGCTTCCACTACGGCGTCACGCAGAAGAAAGCCGGCTATCACGGCGCCATGGATCAGGGCGTGATCAGCGAGCGCGGTTTCAATCACATGCTCGACTGCGTGGCCGCGATGAAGGAGGTGCTGGGCGACAAGGTCAGCCTGGCGCTCGACTGCGGTCCGGGCTGGCTGCTGCCGGATGCGATAAGGTTCGCTCGTGCGGTGGAGAAATACAATTTGATGTGGCTCGAGGACATGCTGACCGGCGACTATGTTCCGTGGGTAAATCCGCAGGCCTATCGGGAACTGACGATCTCAACCTCGACGCCGATCCACACGGGCGAGCAGATCTACCTCCGGCACAATTTCAAGGAGTTGATCGAGACCCAGGCCGTGCGGGTCATCGGCCCCGATCCGGCCGACATCGGCGGCATCGCCGAGCTCAAATGGGTTGCCGAGCACGCCTATATGCATTCGATCCTGATGGCGCCGCACGGCACCGCCAACGGCCTGCTGGGGCTTGGCGCGTTGATCAATGTCTGCGCCACGTTGCCTGCAAATTATATCGCCTTCGAATATCCGACCGCCTCCGATTCCTGGTGGGAGGATCTGATAATCGGCTTGCCGCCGCAGATCGTGAAGGATAGCATGGTGGACCTACTGGAAGCGCCGGGCTTGGGCCTCGATATCGACGCTGAGGCGGCCAGGAAATATCTCAGGGAAGAGGATGCGGGCTTCTTCCTCTGAACTCCCTCCACCTGCCGTGCAATCTTCCGCGCCGTCGGGACGTAGCGGCGCATATCTCCCTCAATGCGGGCCGCCTTGAAGCGCCAGCTGTCCCTGCGGTTCGCTTGCCGAGATGATGACGAGGTCGCACTCGGTTTCCCAGCCTCTTGACGTCACGCGGACTCAGGCTTTGTCCCATGCCATATCCCTGGTCGGCGAAGAAAGCCGCCGTTGAAAGGCAGTGGGGCCATGGCTGGCCCGGAGGTTGCCGGGATGGCGGTGTGCGTGTCCAGGGCCTGAAGTAATAACGGTGCCGCCATCGCCGCGTATCCTTATCGTATACCGGGGAGACTGCTGAAAGCCTCTATCTGGGCCTTGATCGCCAGTTCCGTCGGCAACCGCTCCATCGAGCTTGCACCATAGAAGCCATCGCATCCCTTGCATCGGGAGAGCACATAGGCCGCATCATCAGGCATGGCGATCGGACCTCCGTGGCAAAGGACGATGACATCTTCCCGCACCGATCGCGCCGCGTCCGCCCAGGCGTCGATCCGCTCGACGCATTCGTCGAGCGTCACGGCAGTTTCAGCCCCGATCGCGCCGCCGGTCGTAAGGCCCAGGTGGCACACCACGATATCCGCACCGGCCTCAGCCATGGCGACGGCATCCTTGCCACTGAAGACATAGGGTGTCGTCAGCATGTCCTTGGCATGGGCGCGCGCGATGATGTCGATCTCCAGGTCGAAGCTCATGCCGGTCTCCTCGAGATTGGTGCGGAACGTGCCATCGATCAGGCCAACCGTAGGGAAGTTCTGGATGCCGGCAAATCCCATGGCCTTCAACTCGTCCAGGAACAGGTCGGGCAGCATGAAAGGGTCGGTTCCGTTGACGCCGGCTAGCACCGGTGTGTGGCGTACCACAGGGAGCACCTCGCGCCCCATGTCGCGCACGATATCATTGGCGTTGCCATAGGCCAGCAGGCCAGCAAGCGAGCCGCGGCCCGCCATACGATAGCGGCCGGAATTGTAGATCACGATCAGGTCGATGCCGCCCGCCTCCTCGCTCTTGGCGGAAAGGCCCGTGCCGGCGCCGCCGCCGATGATTGGTCGGCCCTCGGCGATCTTGCGGCGCAGGCGGTCCAGGATGTCGTTGCGTGAATGGCGTGTCATGATTTTTCCTCAGGCAGTGATGGCGTGGAAATTGGCCGCGAGCGCCGCTGCGAATTCGGGGCTGTTGATATGGGCGTCGAGTTCGATCAACTGCCGGTTCGGAGCCGCCTTCCAGCCGGCGCGGATGGTCGAAAACAGGGCTTCGTCGGCTGCCGGATCGTGAAACGGCTGTCCCGGCGCGTCGATCGCAGATACGCCCTGCAATGGCAGCAGGAAACGGACCGGGCCCTCCATGCGGTTCAGCCTCTCGACGATGAATGCACCGATCCGCCGGTTCTCCCCCGGCGTGGTGCGCATCAGGGTCACCTGGGCATTGTGCACATGCAGCCTGCGGTCGCGGAATGCAGCAGGCACGGTCTCCTTCGCACCGAAATTCACCATGTCCACGGCCCCGACCGAACCGACATAAGGAATTTTCGTGCGGATGATCGCGCCGAAACGGTCCTCGGTGGCGGGAAAGACGCCTCCGACCAGAAGGTCTGGCACTTCCGTCGTTGTGACATCGATGACCGCCTGCAACAGGCCTGAATCGACCAGCTTCTCCATCGATTGGCCGCCGACGCCGGTGGCATGGAAGACGAACAGCTCGTAAGCGTCGTCCAGCATATCCCTTAGTTGCGTGATGCAGGCGGTCGTCACACCGAACATCGTCATGCCGACGCCCGGCTGGTCATCTGCCGACAGAACAGGTGGATGGAGCACCATGCCGGCCGCCGCATGCGCGGCATTGCCGATCACCTTGCGGGATATGGCATTGAGGCCGGCGATGTCGACGACGGAATACATCATCGCAATGTCATTTGGCCCCACATAGGGGGCGACGTTGCCGGAGGCCACCGTTGATACCATGAGCTTCGGCACACCCACGGGCAGGTCGCGCATGACTCGGGTCACGAGCACTGTATTGCCGGTGCCGCCAAGGCCGAGGACGGCGCCGATATCGTTGCGTTCCTGAAGGAAGACTGTGAGCGCCTCGGCCATGGCCGATATCGCCTTGCCGCGATCGGCCTGGCTGAGTACCGCAGCCGCACCCGAGGGGTGGTTTGCCGCCACTTCTCTGGCGGCGATGTCGGCGCCGGGATGGGAACTTTGGGTGCCCACATCGACCAGCACCGCCTCTGCGCCGGCCTGCCTGGTAGCGCTCCGCGCATAGTCCAGCTCGGCGAACTTGGTGTCGCAAGTGCCGACGATATAAACCTTTTTCATAATTTTTCCTCCCGTTTTCGGCGCCGCCTCCCCACCAACGGCGCGGAATTTTTCGCAAACCCGCATTTTGCATATTGTATATTATTTTGGATATTGCATACTTAATCATCGAAATCCAGACGGAAATGACGCCATGAATGCTCCGCAACACCAGACCCTCCGCGAGCGGATCTATGAGGAGATCGTTCGCCTGATCGTATCGGGAGAGTTGCCGAGCGGCGTGTCGATCGATGAGAAGCTTTTGACGGAGCGGCTCCAGGTGAGCCGCACACCGTTCCGCGAGGCGATCGGCACGCTCGCCAAGGAGGGCCTGATCGAGATCAAACCCTATCGCGGCTTCTTCGTCAGGAGCTTCAGCCGCAAGGAAGTCAGCGATCTCTACGAGTTGCGCAAGACGCTGGAATGCTTTGCCGTCGAACTGGCGGTGCCGCAGATGAGCGACGCCCACATTGCCGGCTTCGAGCGCATCCTGGACGAGGCCGTGGCGGCGCTGCGGCGGGGCGACCTTGAGACCTATGGCGCCCGCGACCGGGAGTTCCACGAGACCATCGCCGAGTTGTCGGGCAGCGCGCCTCTCATCGAAACGCTCTCGCGGCTGGCCCTGCAAATCCAGATCTGCCGCGCCATCGCCAATGAAAGCAAGGAGTTTGCCGAACGGGCCGCGCAGGAGCGCGATCAGATCCTGCAGGCGTTCAGGACCCGGGACATCCCGCAGGCGAAGGCGCTGATGCATGCGCATATCAGCGACGTGCAGCAGGCGGTGCTCGCGCGCTTCAGGAAGGAAAGCCCGGCGACCTAGCCGGGCGACGGGAAGGGGAGGGAGGTTCCCCTTTTCCAGCAAAACGGGAGGCGGTCCATGGCGTGGCCGCTCAAGAGGAGGAAACAATGCTGAAATTTCTTGCAGCCGGTGTGGCCGCGCTCGCCATTTTCGCCGGCGGTGCCGTGGCCAATGCGCAGACGCTGAAAATGTGGGGGCCGGAGCAGATCACCGAGCCGCTGGTTGCCGAACTCTGGAACGGCATCAAAGCGGATTTCGAAAAGGCCAATCCCGGCGTGACGGTGGAGTTCATGCCGCCGACCGGCACGATCAGCAACGGCGCCGTGCAGTCCGCTATCCAGTCCGATGCCGGGCCGGACGTCATCCTCACCAACTCCGGCATCGGCCGCATCAGCATCGTCAAGAATGCCAAGCAGGTTATGCCGCTGACCGAACAATACGAGAAGCGCGGGTGGAAGGACCAGATCTATCCCTGGCTCTATGCGGAGCTGAAAGGCCAATTCGGCGGAGAGATCTACGAGGTGCCCGACGGCCTCGATGCGCTGGGCATCTGGTATCACAAGGACATCTTCGCTCAGGCCGGCTGGAAGATCCCAGCCACCTGGAAGGAGTTCGAAACCCTGCTGGCGGCCATCGAGGCCAAGGGCCTGCAGCCGATCGCCATCGGCCCGCGCACAACAGGCAGTGCCGGCCACCTGTTCGGCAACCTGTTGCAGTCGGCCAGCGGCAAGGAAGCCATCGGCAAGGCATTGCGTAAGGAAATCGCCTGGGACGATCCGAAGATCGCTGCCGGTGCCGTGCGGCTGCAGAAGTTGGTCGAGGCCGGTTTCATCAAGAAGGAGATGGCGGGTCTCGATCTCGACGGTGCCTCGCGGCTGTGGTTCAACAAGCGCGCCGCCATGTTCGTCGCCGGTCCCTGGTTCACCGCCAATGCGCGCAAGGCCGGATATGACCTTGCTAATGCCGGCTATGCGCCTATGCCCTCCGATCTGCCTGGCGAGGCGATCCCGACCGGCGGCGTCGGCTGGAGCTGGCTCGTGCCGGTCAATTCCAGGCAGCCTGATCTCGCGATGAAATGGATCGACTTCATGCTGTCCGATGCCGTCATGAAGAAGCGTGCCCAGGCGCCGGCCAGCACCATGATCTATCCCCGCGAACTCACCGGCGTCGAGCCGCCGACCCCCGTGCTCAAGGAAATCTTCGCGGTCGCAGCCGGCGGCGTTGGCTACAATCCCAGCGTCTACCTGCCCGCCACGGTGCTCGACACTTATTTCCAGGTAATCCAGGGACTGATCTCCGGGCAGATCACCGGCGAGGCCGGAATGCGGCAGCTCCAGGCAAAAATGGCAGAGGCGAAATAGCGTGGTCATCCGTCAAACGCCCGGGAGCAGCGCTGCTGCTCCCCTTGGCACCCCTGTCGACGGGCCGAGGCCAGCAGGTGCCACCCAATCCCGGCATCATCCTGCCAGGTCAGCGGGTAAGGAAGACAGTTGCGGCAACTCCGACAGCCACGATGCCCGCAGCGCGATGTGGCTGATGGCGCCTGCCCTGGCTCTCTACGCGGTGTTCAGCCTGCTGCCGATTGCGGCCACCTTCTGGCTGAGCTTCAACAGTTCGGCCGGTTTCAACGCGGCGTCCAGCTTCGTCGGCCTCGACAATTATGTGGCGACGGCGGCCGATCCTATCGTCTGGCAGAGCCTGTGGCATACGTTCCTGTGGCTGATCTACCATGTGGTGCTGGCCGGCGGCCTCGGGCTGGCGCTGGCTCTCGCCATCAGCCGGCTGAAGGTCACGCAGGTGTTTTTCCGGACGGCGTTCTTCCTGCCGCATCTGGTGTCGCTGGCCGTGGTCGGGGTCATCTGGGCAAATATCTACGACCCGTTCTACGGCCTTCTCAACACTGCGCTGACGGAGCTGGGTCTGGGCGCCTTCACCCAAGGATGGCTCTCCGATCCCGCCCTGGTGCTGTTTTCCGTCAATGTCGCGAGCTCGTGGCAGGGGTTCGGCCTCTATATGCTGCTGTTCATCGCCGGCCTGCAGAATATCGACCACTCGCTCTACGATGCGGCGGAGGTCGACGGCGCCTCGAGCTGGCAAAAGCTCGTATATGTAACGTTGCCGGGACTTAGGGAGGTAACCACCTTCGTTATTTCTCTGGCCATGATCAACGGCTTGAAAGGCTTCGCTACCGTCTTCGTCATGACCAATGGCGGGCCGTTCTACCAGAGCGAGCTGATCACCACCTATATCTACCGGCTCGCCTTCCAGTCTCAGGATCACGGGAGGGCGGCCGTGCTCTGTATACTGCTCAGCCTGCTGGCGATCGCCATCACCCTTGTCTTCAACCGTTGGCGCGCGAGGCTTTCCCGATGAGCACCCGTCACCGCGAATGGCCCGTCGTGCTCGGCCTGGCGCCCGTCATGCTTCTCATCCTGGCTCCCTTTGCCTGGCTGATTGTGTCGAGCCTCAAGACCGAGGCTGAGATCGGGCAGGCCGATCCCTATGCCTGGCCCGCCGATCTGATGTGGCGCAACTACCAGGATGCCTGGCAAATCGGCGGCTTCGGCGAGCTGGTCGGCAACAGCCTGCTCAATCTCGCCGGCGTCGTGATCCTGTCGCTGCTGACCTGCGCGCCCGCCGGCTATGCCCTGGCAAAGATCCGCTTTCCGGGCCGGGAATGGCTTTTCTACACCTTCATCCTGGGGCTGACGATTCCGGTCCAGGCCGTTGTCATCCCGCTCTATCAGGTGCTATTCGGCCTTAACCTGGTGAACACGCTGTCGGGCATCGTGCTGGCGCAGGTGAGCAGCGGCATTCCTTTCGGCATCTTCCTGATGCGCAGCTTCTTCATCAGCGTGCCGGACGAACTCGTCGAGGCCGCCAAGATCGACGGGGCATCGCATCTGCAGATCCTGACCAAGGTGCTTCTGCCGATCTCGACGCCGGCGATCCAGGCGCTGATCATCATCAGCGCGCTATCCACCTGGAACGATTTCTTCCTGCCGCTGATCGTGCTGATCAGTCCCGAGGTGCAGACGCTTCCGCTCGGCTTGGTCAGGTTCGCCAGCACTTACGCTTCCGAATACCGGCTGGTGTTTTCCGGCACCGTCATTTCCTTCCTGCCTATCATCATTCTTTACATCCTAATGCAGCGCCGCTTCACCGAGGGCCTGACGCAGGGTGCAATCAAGGGCTGACCATGTCACATCATGTCCAGCGGGAAATCCGCTACAATTTCGAATTCGACAACCACATCAAGGCCTGCTTCATCGGCGCCGGCGGCCATGCCTATCGCAATGTCTATCCGGCCCTGCGCTATGCACCGGTCGAACTGCTCGGCATCTGCGACCTCGACATCGCGCGCGCAGCCAAGTTCGCCAAGCTGTTCGGTGCGGAAATGGCCTATAGCGATCATCACGAGATGCTGGCGAAGGAAAAGCCCGACCTGGTATTCCTGGTCACGGCGTATCATCCAGATGGTCGGGTGCAGGCAACCGACCTTGCGCTGGATGCGCTGAAGGCGGGTTGCCATGTCTGGATGGAAAAGCCGACGGCAGCGAGCGCCGAGGAAATCGAGCGGCTGATGTCCGCCAGTGCCGCCGCCGGCCGCATGGTCATGACGGGCCTCAAGAAGACCTTCTTCCCGACGATCGAAAAGCTGAAGGATCTGGTCGGTTCGCCCGAATTCGGCAGACTGACCTCCATTAACGTGCGCTACCCCCAGAGCCTGCCGGCGCCCACCGAGCGCGGCGACCTGGTCAAGATGCAGAGCTTCCTCGACCACATCTATCATCCCGGATCCATTCTCAACTTCCTCGGCGGAGAGATCGAGCGTGCGAGCTACGAGTGGGAGCCTGGCACCGGGGCAACGGTCACCAACATGAGATTTCGATCGGGCGCGATCGGCACGCTGCATTTAGCGGCGGGCCAGTCCGGCGGCAGCATGTTCGAGCGGGTCGAGATCATCGGCGAGGGTGCAAATGCCGTTGTCGAGAACGGCAGCAAGCTAACCTATTTTCGCAAGGCCGCATTGCCAAGCTACGGCCGGGCGGCGAGCTTCATCCAGCCCGATGCCAATGCTGCCCTTGTCTACGAGCCGGAACACTCGCTGGGGCAACTCTACAACAACAATCTCTTCTATCTCGGATACGTGCCGGAGATCCTGCACCTGACGGATGCGATCCAGTCCGGTCGCCCGATCACGAAGGGCACGCTCGAGGTTGCCCGCGAGATCATGAAACTTTTCGCATTCTACCGAAGCGCCGATGCAGGCGTCACGACAAATCTTTGATCCGGGAGCCGCATATGACCGAAAGCGACATCATTTTCAGGAAGGCGGGCGGCGAGTTCGTGCCGACATCCTGGGGCGAATTGAACTGGAAGATCACCGGGGAAGGCACGCCGGGCGCGGAAATGACCTTCGGCACCTGCCGCATCAATCCCGGCGAACGCAACCAGCTGCATTCCCATCCCGATTGCGAGGAAATCCTCTATGTCATCTCCGGCAGTTGCGAGCACAAGCTCGGCGACGCGCTCTACCTGCTCCATCAGGGCGATGCCATTCGCATTCCCCGCAACATCCACCACTGGGCGCGGGCGCTCGGCTCCGAACCGCTGTTTGCGCTCATCATGTTTTCGTCCGGGCAGCGCACGGCCGTGAACCACGAAGGCGAGGGCACGGCCTGAGGGCCTGTCGGGGGAGGAGAGACATGGCTTCGATAGGATTGCAGAATATCAGGAAGAGCTACGGCAGCCTTCCGGTCATCCACGGAGTGGACGTCGCCATCGAAGACGGCGAATTCATCATTCTGGTCGGCCCCTCGGGCTGCGGAAAATCCACCCTGCTCAGAATGATAGCCGGGCTGGAATCGATCAGCGACGGTCGGCTCTTGATCGGGGGAGCCGTGGTCAACGGCCTCAGGTCCAAGGATCGCGACATTGCGATGGTGTTCCAGAATTATGCTCTCTATCCCCATCTCACCGTCGCGGAAAACATGGGTTTTTCGCTGAAGCTACGTGGCGTGGCCAAGGACGAGATCGCGCGGAGGGTCGACAATGCGGCAAAGGTCCTGGCGCTTGAGTCTTATCTCGACCGCCATCCGCGCCACCTCTCCGGCGGTCAGCGCCAACGCGTGGCCATGGGCCGGGCCATCGTGCGCGATCCCAAGGTCTTCCTGTTCGACGAGCCGCTCTCCAATCTCGACGCAAAGCTCAGGGTCGCGATGCGGGCGGAAATCAAGGAACTGCACCAGCGACTGAAGATCACGACGGTCTATGTTACTCACGATCAGACGGAGGCGATGACGATGGCGGACCGTATCGTCGTCATGCGCGATGGCATTGTCGAGCAGGTCGGCACACCGCTCGACATTTACGACAATCCCGCCACCACCTTCGTTGCCGGCTTCATCGGCATGCCCGCCATGAACCTGATCAAAGGCCGCGTACAAGCCGACGGTCCCAGGACGTTTCGCACGACGGCCGGCGTCCCGCTACCGCTGCCAGCGGAGCGGACGCCGCTCTGCGGAGATCGCGAACTGATTTACGGCGTCCGGCCGGAAAAACTTTCTATCGTGGCGCAAGGGGGCATTCCCGCGCGCGTCGCCGTGGTTGAGCCAACCGGATCGGAAACGCAGGTCATCGTCCGGGTGGAAGAGCAAGATTTAACCGTGCTGCTGCGCGAGCGCGTCGCGCTGCGCCCTGGTGAGACGATATTCCTTGATGTCAATGCAACAGACATTCACCTTTTCGACGCTGCGACCGGCCGGCGCCTTCAGGCAACACAAAACACTGCCACGCGTATCGTTGATCGGGTTGGCGCAGGTTCGTAGTCGTCTCGCAGGTAACTGTCTTGCAGGCAGGCGCTGAGCATCGATCACCTTGCCTACGGAGGTGGCCTTATGCGGCGCGGCATGAGCAGGCGCCGATCAGGCCGGCGAAACACGCCGCCCAACCAGGTCTGGCAAGCGGAGCCAGATCTCCGTCCCAAAGGCGTCAAAGGCAGTATCGCTCCAGCAGCGCAACCGCCGACTTCAGCCCTTCCTCCTGCCTGACCTGCTCGCCCAGCGAGGCGGCGCGATCGCGAAGCAAAGGAGCGTCCATCGCGTCGATTGCGCCGGCTATTGCGTCTGTCGTGATGCGCTTCCTTGACAACGGGGGCGGAGAGACGCCGAGATCGTACATCCGGCGCGCCCAGAATGGCTGATCGCCGAAGAACGGACATATGGCGCAGGGGATGCCTGCCTTCGCTGATGCCATAGTCGTTCCGGCGCCACCGTGATGCAGAGCCGAATGCGCGAACGGTAGAATGCGATCGTGCGGTGCATCTTGGAGGACATAGAGGTCAGGATCCTGCAACGAAGGGGAGATCGCGCCCCCTCCGCTCAACAGAAGGCCGCGCCGGCCGGTCAGGCGAAGAGCTCCGACGATTGCTTCGGTCAGCGTTCCAGACGACATTGCCGGCATGCTGCCGAACCCAACATAGACCGGGGCGCTCCCACCAGCGATAAAATCCTGCAGCGTGGACGGCATCGCCCAGTCTGGTCTTTCGAGGAACCAGGGACCGGTTACATGAACATCTTTGTCCCAGTCGGCGGGAATGGGAATTATGTGGCGACTATATGAGTATAGGGTTGCCTTTGGGCGGAGTGTTTGCGGACTGTCCGGGAGCAAACTCAGATGCTGGTGGCGCCACTTTGAAACCGTTCTGGCGAACAGACGCTGGCTGCCCCATGCGACGGCCCTGTGGCTGAGCCTGTTTAATGGGCCCAGAGAGCGGAAAGGAAGAATGGGGCTGGGAAAGGCTGACGTAGGCGTCAGGACGGGCAACGGCGCAGCGAGGATTGGGATCGAGCCAAGCTGTTCTGCTATATGAAGCGCGGCCAGCGACTTCGGATGGTAGACGATAGCATCCGGACGGAAATCCCGAGCCGCTTCCCATTCTGCAAGAAGAAGACCTTCGATCAATGGGCGGATATTTTTGAGCAGTCTGAGACCCGCTGCAAAACCCTCGCCCCCTTCAATCGCTGCTTTCCCCTCGGGCGTGTCGATAAGTGCCACCAGGTCTCCTGGCAGGGCCACATATGCAATCTCCCGATCTTTGGCGAGCGAAGCATATTGAACGGGTCCGGCAAGCTGGACATCGTGTCCGGCTGACCGCAATGCCAGAGCAAAGGCGACAAATGGCTGGACGTCGCCGCGCGTGCCGTAAGTATGGATCGCAACACGCATGTTATCCCTCGCCACCCTTGATGTGCAGCGTATTTAACGTGCGCACGCAGAATAACGAGACCACGTCTCGAAACAACGATGTTGCCGCCATTGAAGCGGTGTCCTGGAGGGACAAATCGATGTAGGTATGGAGTGAACCTCCGCTTAATCCCGCAGGCATATGGAAACTTCGCTTTATCTGCCCGTCAAAGGCTTTCTCGAACAGGCAGGTTACGTCGTCAAGGGCGAGGTTGGCGGCTGCGATCTCGTCGGCTTGAGCGACAGTGATCCGGCTGTTGTGGTGATCTGCGAGTTAAAATTGAGCTTCAACCTGGAGCTCATACTGCAAGCCGTCGATCGCGCAGCTGTTGCTGACGAGGTCTGGATCGCGGCGCGAGTATCGGCCAAGGGCAAAGGTCGCGAGGCGGACAAGCGCTACCGCGATCTCTGCCGCAGGCTCGGAATCGGCATGCTCGGCATTTCCGATGCCGGTGACGTCAGCGTTATCGTCGGCTCCATATCGCCAATGCCGCGCACCAATCCGAAACGGCGTTCGAAGCTGATGCGCGAACACCAGAGGCGGCGCGGCGACCCGGCAGTAGGCGGGAGCACGCGCGCGCCCGTCATGACCGCGTACCGCCAGCAGGCGCTCGGTTGTGCAGCAGCGTTGGCATCAGGACCGCTGCGTGTGCGTGAAATCAAATCCGGCATACCGGATGCCGGAAAAATCCTGCTTTCGAATGTCTATGGCTGGTTTGAACGGCTCGATAGAGGCGTTTACGGCTTGACCGACGCTGGGCGGGAGGCGCTGCAGCGATGGCCGCAGCAGGACATGCAGTCAACAACGGCCGTACCGGCTTGATTTGCCTCGGGCGCCTGGGCGATGCTGTCCGTCACGTGAGGAAGCACCGCCCACTCTTTACTCATCCAGAAGCAAGATCAGCTGCGGGGCTGCAGCAGCGCCAAGGCGACCGTCGATGCGGCCAGGACGGCGGTAAGGACCAAGGGCCCCATAGCGCCATAGTGGTCCACAACGTAACCCCCGAAAACCGCTCCGATACTGATGGCCACCTGGAAAGAGACGACCATCAGGCTTCCCGCTGCCTCCAGAGCGTCGGGTGCCTCGCGGGAAAGATTGGTAGGCAGTACCACCGGCGCCATGCCGAAGGCGAAGCCCCAGAGCGTGACGAAGCTGAAGGCAACGCCAATATGGGCGCCCCAAAGCACCAATGCGAGCGCCGCAAACGCCATCAACACGGCGGTGACTGCGAGTGCCATGTGGATGTTGGCGTCCGCCAGTCGGCCACCGGCAATGTTACCGATCACAGCGGCAATGCCAAAACCGAGCAGCGCCAAGGCAATCGGTCCGGTTTCAAGGAGCGTCACTTGTTCGAGGAAGGGACGCACATAAACCGAGCCAGCAAAATGCCCCGTCATCAGCAAAAGGATGGCCAGCATTCCCAATTGAACGCCACGCCGGCGTGTCAGCCGGAAAACATCGGCGAGACTGTTGCTTGTATTTGCAGGCAGCGTTGGCAGGCTGAGTACCTGCAGCAGCATGGCCAGCGCGGCAAGCCCCGCTGTCATAGCCATGGCGCTGCGCCAGCCCAGCCAGTCGCTGATCAAGGCGCCCATTGATGGTGCAGCTATGGTGGCGAGCGAGACGCCGAGGGTGACGATGGCCATGCCCCGACCCGTCGCATTGGCGCCCACCAGTCTCGCCACGACCGCGACCGAAA
Source organism: Neorhizobium sp. S3-V5DH (assembly GCF_004343065.1). Classification (NCBI taxonomy): domain Bacteria; kingdom Pseudomonadati; phylum Pseudomonadota; class Alphaproteobacteria; order Hyphomicrobiales; family Rhizobiaceae; genus Neorhizobium; species Neorhizobium sp. S3-V5DH. The sequence goes on along the minus strand of NZ_SMCL01000003.1, from coordinate 343,316 downwards.
GCGCCCAAAAGCCGCTAAGCGCGATGCCCAACCCGGCCCGGCCCAACAACAACAGCCAGAAATCGGTCGCCAGCGCGGCAAGAATATTGGAACCGATCGCCAGCGCACTTAGGCCGACCAGCACCGTCTTGCGGTTCAATTTGCCTATGAGAACATTGCTCAGGAGCGCCGTCACCGCGCCGACGGAAGCCGTGGCGGTGACGACCTGTCCGGCCGTTCCCTCGGTAATGCCGAGATCGCGCGCCATGGGCGTCAACAGACCCGCCGGCAGGAATTCGGCCGATACCAGAGCAAAGCTGGTAGCCGCCATCGAAAGAACGGCGAACCAGGTGGCCCCGCTCCATGCGACTGGCTCGGCGGCATCAAGGTCCATCGTGGTGGATTCAAGCTGTGAAATTGTGTCCGTCATTGAGATATCCCTTTAGCTCAAGGGAAATTTCATAACCGAACCCTTTAGGATGATATGTAGCTTAAAATCCGAAATCCATATCAATTCGTCCGGAACTTGTGCGACGCACAAGGCCTGGTGAGACGCTCGTGAGGCGCTTGAACGCACGAGCGAAGGAAGCCTCGGATTCATAGCCCAGACGCGAGGCAACCTCGGCAACCGACAGGCCGTTTTGGCCCAACAATTCGCGGGCGAGCTGCATACGTAGACGCGCGAGATAACGCGCCGCGCCTTCCCCTAAAACAGCGCTGAAGCGTTCAGCAAAGACGGATCGCGATTGGCCTGCCACGCCAGCGAGACTTTCGAGAGTCCAGTCATGGCCGGGGTCTCGGTGCATCGCTACCAGAACGCGGCCGATATGAGGATCGCGGATGGCGGCGAGCCAGCCGGTAGTCGAGGCTCCGCTGCAATTGACCCAGCAGCGGATAAGCCGCGCAACGAGCAGCTCCGCCATACGTGACAAGACGGTGGCGCTGCCCATTTGAGGCTGTGCAGCTTCCGCCGTCATAGCTGCAAGCAGGGGGCCAACAATGGGATCATTGCCAGCCACATCGCAGCCTTTGATCATTGGCGGCATCAAAGCAATCAAGGGATTAAGTGCATTCGCCCCCAAAACCATGGAGCCGCAGAAGAGGGTGCTGGTCGCACCCGTTCCTTGCTGCACCACTTCGCAGACGTTGCTCCCCAACTTGGTCACCTGGCAACTTTTGAGTGAATCGCCGACAACATCCGGTGCGCTGGCCAATCGATGCGCGATGCCTTGCGGCAGCAGCATCAGATCGCCTTCATTCAACTCCTGCCATCCCTGGGCTTCGGTATGAATCCAGCATGGACCCTGGCTGACAAAGTGAAAACGAAGCAGCTGCTGTTGCGTAAAGGCGATGCTCCATGGATGCCGGAGTTCGCAGCGCCCATAATTCACCCCACTCAAGCGAAAGTCTTGCAGCACTTCGCTTAGTGCATCCATCGGAATGTGTGAAGGCGACGGCGGCCGGGACAAATGATCAAGCATTTGGCAAATTTAGGTGCAGAGCGTCCGGCTTGCAAGTCCAAACCTTGGCGAGCTTTCTGCGTTGCTTTTCGCGAAATCGTCGCCAGTCAGGCGTCTGGATTGAGCGTCTTGAGAGCGTCCGCTTCGCTTCTCTTCAAATGCCGGGTCATATCGTATGTTTCTGATCGACCTTGGCAACGAAGAAGAATTGATAGTGCAGAAGATGTCTCATCTTCCTTGGCCCAGGCGACAAATTGATCGGGTCGAACAAGCACATAACGCGCTTTGTAAGCGGATCTGGCCTCATCGCTGTCATCTGTGACGATCTTGAGTGGTAGATCCAGGCGTTCCGCGCCAATCCTGAAATCATCTAAAAGAGCAGGACTGGCTTTGAATGCGAGCAGCGTGAAACCGGGGCCGAGTTCTTCGTAGATATTGCGGCCTGAGGACAGCATCTGAGGAGGCAGGTGATGTCCGGCTTTGGCGCGCAGTTCGTGGCCACCGATGGCATTCGGCATGCCCTCGAAATCACTCCAGATGACAGGAGAGCCCCGGTAGTTGGGCTCGAAAGCATTCACTTCCGCACGCGCCCCGGATCCCCGTGCCTGCCATTCCGCCTCGAATGCCGGACGGTCGCGGGCAGGGTCGAATGCCTCCAGGAAAGCCCTGTCGCTCTCGATCGCCTTCCCGATAAAATCGCGGGCAGTGGATATGAAGACCGGCCGGCGTTCCATATCATAGCTGTCGAGCAGGCGTTCTCCACCCCAGCCCTGTAGCGTGGCTGCAAGCTTCCAGCCGAGATTTCGGGCATCCTCGAAACCGGTATTGATCCCGTAGCCACCATAGGGCGGGTGGCTATGGGCCGCGTCACCCGCGATAAAGATCCGGCCATTGCGATAGCTGTCGGCGGTCGCGATCCGCAGATCCCAAAAACCAACATGCTCGAATTCTATGTCGAATTCCGCTCCGACGGCCCGGTGGAGATAGTTGGCGAAGTCGAAGTTTTCCTTTGTGGTTCCAGGCGGTACCGGCGCGTGAAAGAACCAGGTTTTGCCGAGGTCCACGCGGCCGAAGAACTGCCAATAGCCCTTCAGGTCCGGATGCAGGACATTGTAGAAGGACTTGCCTGGAAAACGCTTCAGGAGTTCGTGAAGCCCGGTCGAGCGGAACACCAGTAGCACCATCAGCCGGTCGTGGTCGGATTTGGTCTGGGTGATGCCTGCCTTTTCGCGGATAACGGATCGACTGCCGTCGCAGCCCACGGCATAGGCGGCGCTGAGACTGCGCTGTTCGCTTCCGTCACGGCTGGTGATCGTGACCGTCACCCCGTCCTCGTCCTGCCTCACGTCCTCGCCGGTCCAGCCATAGAAGAGCTCCACCGCTGGCAACTCCCGCACCCGTTCGCGCAGGACCTCCTCCGTGCGGTACTGCGGCAGGCGTTCGTTCTCGGTGAAATAGTAGGGGCGGACCAGTTCGCGCTGGAGCCAATCGTAGTGATAATCGCCGAGCAATGAACCATAGGCGGTGAGGCCGCCGATCCCATATTCCTTTGGCACGGTGCGGGCGGCGCGCAACTGTTTCTCCGCCCCCCAGAAGTGGAAGTGCTCCATCGTCCGCTGCGTCAGGTTCTGACCTTTGGGCACCTGTTGGGGAGAGGGGTAGCGTTCGACCAGGATGGTGTGGATGCCCCGCTGACCGAGCTCGATCGCCAGGCCCGTACCAACCGGACCGCCACCGACAATGACAACGTCTGCCGTTTTCTTCTGCATTTCCAAATACCTGTCGCTCAGGAGTTGCCGCAATCAGACGGCGCCGGCCTCGAGGTAGACGTGCTTGGTCTCGAGAAAATCGTTGAGGCCCTCCGGTCCATGAAGCCGCCCAAGACCCGAATGGCGATAGCCGCCGGTTTCGCCCTCGGCAAAAAGCCGGCCGTGGCAGTTGAGCCAGACTGTGCCGGCACGAATGGCACGGGAAACGCGGGTCGCGCGGTTGAGGTCGCGGGTGAAGAGGCTGGCTGCCAGACCGTAACGGGTGGCATTGGCCTTCGCGACTGCCTCCTTTTCGTCCTCGAAGCCCTCGATTGACACGATCGGGCCGAACAACTCTTCCTGCACCAGTTCCGATTGAAGGTTATCGATGCGGAAGAGACTGGGCGTCATGAAGGCGCCTTGGCCGAGCGGCTCGCCGCGCAGGACAAGCTCTCCCTCGTCCGCCGCTTGCTCGATGATGGAGGCAACACGCTTCTGGTTAGGCAGATCTATCAGCGATCCCATCTGGCTCTGCGGATCGGCTCCCGGCCCGGTGCGAACGGCGGAAAAGGCGGCCTTCATCCTTGCGGTGAACTCCTGCTCGATCGATTTGTGCACGAGAAAACGCGCGGCAGCGACGCAGATCTGCCCCGCCATCATCAGCGAACCGCTCGTCAGCTCGCGCACGGCCTGATCGAGATCGGCGTCATCGAAGACCACAGCCGGAGCTTTTCCGCCCAGTTCAAGCGACAGACGCTTCAAGGTGGGCGCCGCGCCAGCCATGATGCGCTTGCCCGTGGCGCTCGAGCCAGTGAAGCTGATGACGTCTACGTCGTCGGAAGCAACCAGCGCTTCGCCTACTTCGGTGCCGTTCTCGTTTACCGAATTGACCACGCCCTTCGGCAGGGAGGGGCAGTCGTGAAGGCATTGCATGACGCGCTGGTGAATGAGTGGTGTCTGTGGTGCGGGCTTGATAACGGTCGTGCAGCCGGCTGCGAGTGCCGGACCAAGCGAGCGGACCAGAAGCGTAACCGGGGCGTTCCAGGGGACAATGATTGCTGCGACGCCGGCGGCTTCGCGGTTCATCATCGAGAAATTGCCCGGCGCGGTTTCGATCGTGCGGCCAAGGATGGTGCGCGCAAGGCCGCCGTAATAGCGGGCCTCCGAGATCGCGCCGATCGTTTCCCCGAGCGCTTCGCGCCTCAGCTTGCCGTTTTCGGCGACGATGAGGTCGGCGATCTCGTCGCGCGCGGCTTCCAGCCGGTCGGCGAATTCGAACAGCACCGCCGCGCGCAGGCGAGGGGAGGAGGCCCAGTCGGTCTGGTCAAAGGTCTGGCGCGCAACGGCCACGGCCTGATCGGCGAGAGCCCTGGTGCCCGGCACGTAATGGCCGAGAACGCTGCCGTCGGCCGGGTTGGTGCTTTCGGCAGTTCCGCCGTCGGCGATCCATTCGCCATTGATGTAGTTGTCGGCTCTCCCAAGTTCCGCCAGCATCGTGAACTCCATCAGATGTTGAGGCCGAGCAACGCGACGGCATTGTCCTGGAAGAGCTTGCGCCGCACCTCGTCCGAGACGTCCAGTTCCTCCAGGATGCGGATCGTCTCGCGGATGTACATCGGACCGCCCTCGGGATCGAAGGGGGCATCGGACGCAAAGAGTACGTGGTCCTCGCCAAAGAACTCGATCGCGTGCTTGATCGCCATGCGGGATCCGAAGCTTGCCGTATCGGCGTAGAAGTCCTTGAAATATTCAAGGTGCGGCCGCTTGAGCGAGCGGCGGACCGCAGCGAGATCGCGATCCGTCGTGCGCTTGCCCATCTGGTCCCAGCCGGGGCCGACCCGACCTTCGAAGAAGGGGATCATGCCGCCGGCGTGATGGGTGATGACCTTGAGGCCCGGATATTTGTCGAAGAGGCCGGAGAAGACCAGGCGCGCCATTGCCGCAGAGGTCTCGTAGGGCCAGCCGAAGGTCCACCAGATCTCGTACTCGGAGCGTTTTTCGCTGAGATAATCGGGAAAGTTTTCGCCGCGCGCAGGGTGCAACCAGACCGGTTTGCCGGCGGAGGCCATATACTCGAAGAATGGCCCGAATTCCGGCAGGTCCAGCGGCTTGCCGCCGACATTGGTGAAGATCTGCATGCCAACGGCACCGAGTTCCTCGATCGCGCGCTTGGCCTCAGCCACGGCCGTGTCAGGATTGCTGAGTGCTGCGGTGCCGATGAAGGCGGGAAAGCGTTCCGGGTATTTCAGGCAGAGTTCGGCCATGGAATCCGAGCCGATCCGGCTGAGATCGAGCGCCTTTTCCGGCCCGGCGAGCTTTTCTAGCGGAGGTGAGGCGAGCGACAGGACCTGCTGGTAGTCCTCTCCGAACATATCCATCACCTCAAAACGCCGGTCGAGCTCCGTCATCATAGGCACGGCGCCGGAACGCATGGTGATGTCCGTCATCGCGCCGATATGGTCGATCAGCGCGTCGAAGAAGGGCTTCGGCCAGATGTGATTGAAAATGTCGATCTTCTTCATGGGAGACCTCCTCCTAGCCGTCCTGCAGGCGCCGGCGGGCATACTCGCCAGATCCTTTTCCAAATGGGGAGCCTGCCGTTGCGACGTCGACACAGCTCCTCCTCCCTTGGCCCCCAAGATGCTGGGGCGGGAAAGTCAAGTCAACACATTTTCTCTCTATATGAGATTTATTGCGTGGTAGCCTGATGTCGGTGGGATGCCAGTGCAGCGCTGATCTCGCTGCCTGAACGGCGAACGTGCTGCCCGATCTCGTCAATCGTCGTGCCGTTGACGAGGCTGCCGGAAATGGTGACGCAAACGCTTGCAATCGGGCTCCGGCCTGCATCGAAGACGGGGGCGGCTATTCCGACTACGCCTGGCGTCACCTCGCCATAGGCAACCGCAAACCCCGCCTTTTTGACCCGTTTCAGGCTTTCCAGTACTTCTTCTATAGTGCTTCCTAGGCCGACTGCCTTCATGTCCGCCATTGCCCTTTCGATCAGCGGCACGAGATGCCGCTTGGGAAGAAAGGCCATGATCGAGCGCCCGATCGCGCCGCGGCTCAAGGGCATCGGACGGCCGCGGGGATAGGAACTGACGGGGTTCTTCACCGAACTGCGCGAATCGACACAAAGGATCTTTTCGCCGTACCAACGCACGACCAATGCGGTACAGCTGTATCGCGAAGTGAGATTCTCGAGATGTGGGGCGCCATTCAAGATCAGTGTGTCGGACTTCCTCAGGAGATAGTCCAGTTCAACGATCTTCGGCCCGAGCGTGAAACCCGTGTTCGGCATTGAGGTGAGAAGCCCCGCCGATTTCAGGATCTTGAGATAGCGATAGAGGGTGGGGCGGCTATAGCCCAACACCTCCATCATTTCTTCCGGCGTCCATTCGAGGCGATCTTCGCTGAAGACCTCCAGAACGGCCTGCAGACGTTCGAGACTATTGATCGCCTTTGTCGTCAAGTTATTGCATGCTCCACCACTTTTCTCCCGGTGACATAGGCGAATATCATCGCGGGTATCCCTACCACAAGTCCCACGGCATCGGTGTAGATCGCTCCCGGGAATGCGCCTGCGGGGATGAGCGAAAGGATGCCAGAGACGGCGAAAACGATCCGCATCAACGTAGATAAGCGGCTCGCGAAGTAACCGGCGAGTGCTGCCGACACCAGCCACATGCCGAACGTCGCGGTAAGGACCGCCCACGCCACCTCGCCAGTCTCTCCGATCAGCAGCAAGCTGGGGGAGTAGGCGAACATGAACGGGATCACGAAAGCGATCCAGCCGAACTTGCACGAGGCAAGCCCAGTCTTGATCGGATCAGCTTTGGCGATGCTGGCTGCGGCGAAGGAAGCGAGCGCAATCGGGGGCGTGATCATCGACATCATGCCGAAGTATAGAACGAAGAGGTGGGCCGCCATCGGATGCAAGCCGACCTCGACCAGCGCGGGTGCAACCAGCGAAGCCAGCAGTACGTAAACGGCCAGCGTTGGTAGGCCCATGCCGAGGATTATGCAGACGATGGCGGACATCAGCAGCAGGACGATCGCGCTGCCGCCGCCGAGCTGCACGAGAGCGTAGGTGAGATTGAAACTTAGGCCCGTGATATTCATCACGCCGATAACAATACCGGCGGCGGCCGAGATGACGATGATCTCGACGACGGATTCCCCTGTTTCCACGATTGTGTCGAGGAGTTGGCGGACGGATGCACGCATGCCGTCGTAACCGAAGACGGCGGCTGTCGCCACGACACTGGCGCAGGCAAGGAAGGCAGCGCGTTCTGGGAGCCAGTTCATTCCAAAGAGCGCATAGATCAGCAATCCGAAGGCGATCAGGAAGTGGAGGCCGCCCATGATCGTACGGCGGCTAGGGATCTGATCCTCCGGAGCGCTTTTGATACCTAGTTTGGCCGCTTCGAGGTCGGCCTGGATGAACAATGCGCCATAGTAGAGCAGGGCCGGGACAAGAGCCGCGAGCGCCACGTCTGCATAAGGTACCTGCAGGAATTCGGCCATCAGAAAGGCAGCAGCGCCCATGACGGGCGGCATCAGCTGTCCGCCGGTTGAAGCCACCGCCTCGATGGCGCCAGCCTTGTGCGCGGGATATTTGTCACGTTTGATCATGGGGATAGTGACAACGCCCGTTGCTACGACATTGGCGACAGCGGAGCCGGAGATCGAGCCGAACAGGCCCGACGCCACGACGGCGATCTTCATCGAGCCGCCGCGATAGCGCCCCATTGAGAGGAGCGCAGCATCCGTGAAGAATTTTGCGCCGCCGGTTGCTCCCAAGAGCGCGCCGAAGAATATAAAGGCCACCACGATCGTGGCGCCGACGGAGAGGGACAATCCGAAAACGCCATTGACATCGTAGGCCATGTAGCCTGCAAGCTTCTGCCAGTCCTGCGGACGGCCTGCCAATCGCCCCGGAACGATGTTTCCGAACATCGCATAGAGCAGGAATACGATCATGATGACGACGAGAACCCAGCCCGTGGATCGCCGCAAACCCTCGAGAAGCAGCACCAGCAGGATAATACCTGGCAGCCAAGCCTCGATCGGACGGGTGAATACGAAATTCACCACCGTAGCATAGTTGATGGCGATATAGGCGCAGGCTGTGAGGCTGAGGATCGCGCCGGCGACGTCATACCAGGGCAACGCCTGATCTGTCCGTTTCTCGCGATCAGGCCGATAGAGCATGAATGCGAGGGGCAGGGTCAACGCCAGGATGACGGCGAGGAACTGCTGCGGATAATAGGAGACGCCCATCATCCGGGGCACGTCCAGAGACCACGCCATCGCCGATAGGGTGACGGCTGCGGCAAGCGCAGCAGCCACAGGTCTCCATAGGCGGGCGGGAACGCCGAAATCGGGCTCCCTCGTGCGTTCCGCGTCCATGGCGGTCACTCTTTCCAAAGCCCGACTTCCTTGTAGAAGCGGATAGCGCCCGGATGATATTCTCCCGGCGCGGTCTCGCCCACCATGTTCTTGGGCTGGAATTCGCCGAAGGGCGGAAAGGCGGCTTTCATCGCTTCCTTGCTCTCATAAAGGATCTTCGTCATTTTATAGACGGCTTCCTCGTCTGCGGCGGAGTTTGTGAAGACAAGCTGCGGATAGGCGATGTAGGTGCCGGCTTCGCGTACGCCCGGAGTGGCCGGGCCGGGCTCCATCTTCACGACATATCCTGACTTCCAATGCTTTCGGATGGCGGCCTTCGCTTCCTCCGTGTCCGGTATAGTCAGCGCCCTTAGACCGCCCACGGCGGCGTCAGCCTCGCGCACCTTGCCTGCGCCATGGGCGAAGATGAAGCCGGCGCTCTGGCCAGAGATAAATGCATCTGCGCCTGCCACGACGCTCGGGACCTGAACAGGCCGCATATCCGCACGCGTCAACCCGGCGGTCGCATAGATGGCGTCGAGCTGCGGCAGGATCGTCTGTTGCGCCGTATAACCGTCGACCATAGGCTTGCCCTTAAGGTCGGCGATTGTCTTTATGTCGCTGTCGGCCCGCACGAAGATCGCTTCCTTGATCGGCATGATGAGCCCGACAATACGAAGGTTTTCGTTGACGCTGCCGGAAAACCAGGCCTCGCCTTTCAGGGCATTATTGAACTCCTCCAGATTGCCGACACCGAATTCGACGTCGTTTTGATTGACCAGCGGCATGTATTGGTTCGGGCTGGTTGCTGGCTGGATTGTCGCATTCAATCCCGCGTCGTTGGCCGCCTTCGCCACCGCCGTACCGATATTGTGGAAAATCGAGCCGGGATTTGAAGTTGCGATACCGACGGTCTGGGCGGACGCACTGCCGAACATGACGAGTCCAGCCGCCAGAGCGGCGGCAAACAACTGCTGCTTCATGATTTTCTCTCCTCCGCTTGTTTCCTCCATCGGCCAAGCAACCGACATAAAATCTCATTAAGAGAGATTATTGATCGATCATCTCTTGCATTTTGATAATTTACAAGTGCATTTTTGAGGTGACGCGAGTTGGTCGGGACGGCCGGGCGGGGCTGATAAACGGACACTGGGAGGACCTCATGGACGAAGCGACTGAAGGAACGGAGGTCCAAACGCTGACGACGGGCGCGGAATCCCTCCTTTTGGGGCTCAAGCGCAATGGCATCGATTACATCTTCGCCAATGCCGGTACGGACTTTCCGCCGATTATCGAAGCCTTTGTGTCGCTTGATAAAAGCTCCGTTCCCGAACCTATCACGGTCCCGCATGAGACTGCGAGTGTTGCCATGGCCCACGGTTATTACCTCGTCACCGGCCGGCCGCAGGCGACGATGGTGCATGTCAATGTCGGCCTGGCAAATTCCGTCATGGGAGTGATCAATGCGGCGAGCGACAACGTTCCCGTGGTGGTGCTTTCAGGGCGTACGCCGATCACCGAAAGCGGCCGCCGCGGTACCAGAGTGACGCCCATCCAGTATGGGCAGGAGATGTACGATCAATCCTCGATGGTAAGCGACGTCACCAAATTTCACTATGAAATGCGCTACCCGGAGCAGGGCGAGATCCTTGCGACCCGTGCGACGCGCCTTGCGATGAGCGAGCCGCGCGGGCCGGTCTATGTCAGCCTTCCACGGGAGCCTTTGATGGACGCTGTCCCGCCTATTGCCGGGCAGTCGGTTTCCCCGCAAGCGGTATCGTCGGTCGCCTATCCCGACCCGGAGGCGATCCGAACGGCTGCTGCCTGGCTTGCCGCGGCTCGCGCGCCGCTTGTCATATGCCAGCGCAGCGGTCCCGATGGAAAGGCGGCCGCGGAAATCCTTCGATTTACGGAGGAGTTCGCCATCCCGGTCGTCGAGCCCTACACGGTGCGAAACGTGATGCCGTCGGAGCACTCGATGTTTCTCGGCTATGACGTCAAGGCGCCGCTCAAGGAGGCGGACGTCGTGCTGGTGATCGACAGCGCCATTCCCTGGATGGAGTCGCTCCACCGCCCGGACAGTAATACGCGGGTAATCCAGATAGGGCCCGATCCGCATTTCCAGCGCATGCCGATCCGCGGTCATCGCAGTGATCTTGCGATCGTCAGCGATCCGGCCGCGGCCATGGCCGCGCTTCGCGAGGCGGTGCGGCCGTTGGCGGGCGGTGCCGAGGAGCGGCGGAGGATGATCGCCGCGCGGGCGCAGCAGCGCGTGGAGCGCGCCGCCGCACTGGCTGCTGCAGGGTGTGAGAGCCCGATGTCCGCCGAATGGATGAGCCGCTGCATTTCCGAGGCGATCGACAGTCGGGCGGTGATTTTTTCTGAACTCGGCGTCGTACCGGAGGTGATGAAGGTGAGCGGTCCCAATCGCATCTTCAACAATCCGCATTCCGGCGGGCTTGGATGGGGACTGCCGGCAGCGCTCGGAGCGCAGCTTGCCGACCGCAACAGGCTCTGCATCGCCTGTATCGGCGATGGTTCCTATATGTTCGCCAATCCTGTTGCATGTCATCAGATTGCAGAGGCACTGGAACTCCCTATTCTAACAATCGTCAAAAACAACGGCATTTGGAACGCGGTCCGCCGGTCCGTCGTCAGCAGTTATCCGGATGGGGCGGCAGTTATGGCGAACAAGATGCCTCTCGTCTCGCTTGAACCTTCTCCGGACTACAGCGCGATCGCGGCCGCAAGCCGAGCTTACACTGAACGGGTCGAGCACGGGCGCGACCTTCCGGGGGCACTGGAGCGCGCCATTGGCGTGATCCGCAAGGAGAAAAGGCAGGCGATGCTCGAACTCAGGATTGCCGTTTCAGACGACCGCTGAAATCGGCGTAAGCCCAAATTCTCACGACGGCTTTTATCTTTTCAGTCAGACGCGTGCTTTGGTAGTATTGCGCTAATCAGCGAAAGCATCACGTGGAGTGACTGCTCTCAAAGACTCGTGGATACCGTCGGAGCAGTTCAGCTATGCGGAAATCCGTCTTGATATGGGGTGCCGCCGCGGTTGCCACTCTTGGCATGGCAGGTTTTGGCGGTTGGATGATCAGCCTGCCGTCTGGTACGAGGGCTGCAAATGCACCCCTCGTACCGCAGGCGGAGGCGGACGCGATGCTTGCTTCGCTCAGGCCAACCAAGCGCGAGCGGCCGCTTGTCGCGGTCATCGGCATCAACGATGCCACCGAAACGACCGACTATCTCGTACCTACCGGCATCCTGCGGCGGGCGGACGTCGCCGACGTGATGATGCTGGCAACCAGGCCGGGGCCGGTTCAGCTCTATCCGGCCCTGAAGGTCGAGCCGGACGCGACGATCACGGAGTTCGACGCCAACCATCCCGACGGAGCGGACTACGTGCCCGCCATGAGCCGCGACGACGATCCGGCAGCGCTTGCATGGCTACGGAGCCAGGCGGAGAAGGGCGCGAAGATCATTGGTATCTGCGCCGGCGCCAAGGTCGTCGGCGCTTCAGGTCTTCTCGATGGGCGGCGCGCCACCACCCACTGGTATTACCTGAGTGAAATGCTTCGCCGCAGCCCGACGATCGAATATGTAGCCGATCGCCGTATGGTGTCGGACGGAAACGTCGCCACGACAACCGGCATCACCGCCTCAATGCCGATGATGTTGACGTTGATCGAAGCGATCGCTGGCCGAATTAAGGCCGAAGCGGCGGCTCGTGATCTCGGGCTCGAGCGGTGGGATGCGCGGCATGCCAGCGCTGCTTTTAAACTGACTCGACCGTTTGCGACGACCGTACTTGCCAACCAGGTGGCCTTGTGGAACCGGGATGAGCTCGGCATCCGCGTCGAGCCGCGCATGGATGAGGTGTCGCTTGCCCTGGTGGCCGATGTCTGGTCGCGGACCTACCGTTCGAGCGTCACGATCTTTTCCACCTCGACGGATGTCGTAGAAACGCGCAGCGGTATTCGTGTCATGCCGGACCAGGTGCGTGTGAACTGGCCAGAAGGGCGTCGCGCGTCGACCTTTCCCGACCGGAAGCCGGCGGATGCGCTCGATCAGGCGCTGGAGGCGATTGCGGGGCGCTACGGTCACCCCACCACCAATGTGGTCGCCATGCAGCTCGAATATCCGCGCTGACCACGCCCGAAGTGCCGGCTATAACCGAATGTGCGGTAGCGCCTGCAGGTCAGTCGGCATCAATGCCCGATCCATTTCGGTGCGAGATTATAAACGCCGACTCCTTGCCGGCATCATAGACGTTGGCACGATCCAGTTCTCAACCCTCATTTGGCCTGTTACTGTTACTGGGCGGATGTTCGGACATGTTCGTCGATGGCGGAAATGATCTGTCGCCAATCTTCGGGATGAATTTCATGGCCGCCACCCTCTACCTTTACGAGCTTTGCATCGACCACAGCTCGCACCAGTGCCTCGCCGTGCGCCAGCGGGAAGACTGGATCGGCCGTGCCATGAAGGACAAGAAGCGGCGCCATCATCTCGTTCAGCCGGCCCCGCCATATTTCGCCGACCTCAAAGAGGATGCTGTGGTTGGTGGCGCTGAGATAACCTCCGGAGCGGTCGAAATCTCGTTCAAGGAAGGCTCGGGTCCCGGCTTCGTCGAACGTATGTGCCGTCCCGGCGGTCAGGCGCGCATCCTCGACCAGATATGCGACGGCGTCTGAGCGGTCCGACCAATCCGCCTCCACGGACATATGCTCCATCCAGGCCTCGCCGCTCGGAGGGAAATGCGATTTGTCCACCCCGACCGGCGAGGTGCTGATCGCCGTCAGGGAAAGCACGCGTTCCGGAAACTTCAATGCGGCGCCTTGGCCGATCATGCCGCCGAGAGAAAAGCCGACGAGATGCGCGCTCGAAATCGCGTAGCCGTCGAGCACGCGGAAGACATCATCGACGGCGTCGTTGAAAGTGTAGCCGGGCCGACCGGGCGGATATTTTGTCGAAAGACCTGTGTCGCGCTGGTCGTAGCGGATGACGAAGAGGCCCTGTTCAGCGAGCCGCCGGCAGAATTCCTCCGGCCACCACAACATCGATGCCATCCCGCCCATGATCAGAATGACGGGTGGATGCACCGGGTCGCCGAAGCTCTGCGTGGCGAGCTCGAGCCTGTCAGTGCGGATAACAAGCTCACTCATGCCAAGCCCTCCCGGCGAAGCGCCGCTTGTACGGCGGCCCGCTGTTCGATCCGCGCGATATAATCGCCAAGGGGCTCGGGCAGCGGAAAGCCGAGTTGAGCTGCACCCCACGCCAGTTGGAAGAGATAGGGATCAGCGACAGTGAATGTCTCTCCAAACAGATATCCCCGCTCCAATCGGCCTGCTGCGAAGCCAAACCAGTGCAGTATTTCCTGAGCGGTCTGCTCCCGGATGCCTTCAGGAAGCGACAGGTAAGTGGGAAAGCGCTTGTGAATCTCGGTCGCGATGAAACTCAGCATTTCGAGCAGGCGCTCGCGGCCCAGATGACCCTGCGGCGCGAGCTGCGGTGCGCGATCGGCGACCCAGGCCAGGATCGCGACATTTTCGGTCAGCACCTCGCCGTCGTTGAACTCAAGCGCCGGCACGTAGCCCTTTGGGTTGATGGCCGTATAGCTGCCGCCGCCTTCGATCTGCTTCGTCTCGATGTCGACCTTGACCAGCTTGAACGGGAGTTCAGCCTCCAGCAATGCGATGTGGTCGGCGAGGCTAGTGAAGCCGGGCGCATAGTAGAGCTTCATTGATCCATTTGCTCCTGATATTGATTGCAATTTGCAACTGGTTGCATAATAGCGTACCGATTTTATTTTGCAATCGGTTTTTGAGGAGGCAGATCGGGTGTAGTTTATGGAGCGACTTTCCGCGGAAGCTCGCAGGCGGAGCGGCGAGCCAGCGACGCCTTGCAACGGATGGACGATTGCGCGGAGGTTCCTTATGAAGGCCATGGTATTGCATGAGGTCGGAAAGCCGCTCGAACTGGTGGAGCGGCCAGATCCTGAACCGAAAGCGGGAGAGCTCCGTGTCCGGATAGAGGCATGTGCGGTCTGTCGGACCGATCTGCATGTGGTCGACGGGGATCTTCCGAACCCAAAACTTCCGCTTGTGCCCGGCCATGAGGTCGTCGGCATCGTGGATGCGGTCGGGGAGGGAGTTCCCCCGGCGAGAATCGGTTCACGAGTCGGGATTCCCTGGCTCGGCCATACCTGCGGTCATTGCGGCTATTGCAAGTCGGGGGCCGAAAACCTTTGTGATGATCCTCTTTTTACGGGCTACACGCGGGACGGCGGTTTCGCCACGCATGCGGTGGCAGATGCTGCCTATGCCTTCGATCTTCCGATGGCGGCCGACCCTGTTGCCTTGGCACCACTTCTCTGCGCGGGCTTGATCGGCTGGCGATCCCTGAAGAAGGCGGGAGAAGGCAGGCGGATGGGGCTTTACGGGTTCGGAGCGGCCGCGCACATCATAGCGCAGGTCTGCCGCTGGCAAGGAAGGCAGGTCTACGCCTTTACGCGGCCGGACGACAGGCAGGCGCAGGCTTTTGCCCAGGAACTCGGTGCGGCATGGGTGGGTGGTTCCGATGAGCCGCCGCCGGCGCCATTGGATGCGGCGATCATTTTCGCTCCAGTCGGCAGTCTGGTGCCGGCAGCATTGAAGGCAATCAAAAAGGGTGGGAGGGTTGTTTGCGGTGGCATTCATATGAGCGACATTCCGCAGATGCCCTACGCCCTTCTTTGGGAGGAGCGGCAGGTGGTCTCCGTCGCGAACCTCACCAGGGAAGATGCGCAGGAGTTCTTCCCGACCGCGGCGGCAGCAAACGTGAGGACGCATACTGTCGTCTATCCGCTCGCAGATGCAAACCGCGCACTCGATGATCTTAGGGAAGGGCGCCTGAGCGGCGCAGCCGTCCTCATCCCCTGACAAGTTAACGCCTTACTCCTCGGAGCCCGAGAGGGCACGTCTGACCTTTCGCAGGATTGCTCCGCGAGCTTTTTCGTCCGCCGCCCTGTCCAGTTTCTCCTGGAGATCCAGAATCAGAGACTGGAAGTCGTTGTGCCAGTCCCTACGGCCAACCTGCAATGCGTTGAGCCTCGGCGGAGCCTGCGCGATGGAAATCTCTCTCGGTTCCCTGGGCGTCAGAGCATACTCGGCATCGAGCGATGGCTCTATGACCCTGACGTGAGGCTGCAGGGTGGAAATGCGCTCCTTCATGGCCGCGACTGCGGGCAGTTCCCCATGGACCAGAAATACGGCTCTCCGGACCGGCGCGCGTGCCGCAAGCCATGCAGCGAGTTCCGGCCCGTCGGCATGGCCGCTGTAGACGTCAAGCTTGCGGATGCTTGCTCTTACGGCAATCTCGTCGCCCTGGATCCGGACGGTAGGGGCACCGTCTTCCAACAGGCGTCCCAGCGTTCCGGTAGCTTGATAGCCTACGAGGAGAACGGTCCCTTCCTCCCGCCACAGCCAATTTTTCAGGCGATGTCGTATACGGCCAGCCTCGCACATGCCACTCGCCGCGATGACGATGTGGAAACCTCGCATGTTGTCAATCGCCTTGGATTGCTCGGCGGTTTCGGTAAACCGGACATTCCTGGCTCGAAGGGCACGAAGCAGCAGGTCACCGTTCTCGAGGTCCCGGGCATGTTTCTTGAAGACCTCGGTTGCTCGCAGGGCCAACGGAGAGTCGATGACGATCGGGCATTGGTCAATCTGGTGTCTCTCCATAAGATTGATCAGGTCGGCCAAAAGCTCCTGAGTACGTTCGACGGCGAAGGATGGTATAAGGAGAGCTCCGTCCCGGTGGCGACAGGCATGGCGGACCTCATCACGCAACATGGTCCGCCGCGCTTCGTCGGAAGGATCGTGGCGGTCGACGTCGCCGTAGGTGCTCTCGCAAATCACATAGTCCCAGCCGGGAGGGGCTTCAGGATCGAATTGCAGCAGCTTGTGGCTCGGGCCGATATCGCCTGAGAAAAGAAGCCGCTGGCGCGCCGCGGCCGTCCCGATCTCGACCTCGATGGAGGCTGATCCGAGAAGATGCCCAGCATTCCAGAAACGGAAGCGGATGGCCGGATCCAGTTCCTCCCATTGCTCGAACCCAACAGTTCTCATCTGAACCAGAGCGGCCATAGCGTCAGCCGCGGTATAGATCGGATCGACAGATTTGCGGCCCCGCCGCTCATTGCGCCGGTTGAGTTGCTCCACTTCCATTTCCTGGATGTGAGCGGAATCGGGCAGCATGACTGCACACAGATCCAAGGTCGCCGGCGTGCAAAAGATCGGACCGGCAAAGCCATCCTTAACGAGCTTGGGAAGCAAGCCGCTGTGATCGATATGGGCATGTGTGAGGAGAACCGCATCCAACGATGAGGGTGCGAACGGAAAAGGACGATAATTGAGTTCCTTTTCCGTCTTTGAGCCTTGAAACATCCCGCAATCGATGAGGATTCGGATATCTCCGAACTCAAGGAGGAAACAGGAGCCGGTTACAGTGCCGGCTGCTCCGTGGAACGCGATACGCGGGGAGTGATCGTTCAACGCGGGCCTCCTTGTGTCTTAAATGAATAGATATCGTATTTCTCCGTCTAACTCATCCGCACTGTCGGCAAGTTGACGGAAATCACCGTACTTATGCTCTTCAAAGAGCAGTTACGCTCTCCGGATCGGGCGGCGTTCACGTCGCTGTTCCGCTTCTCAAGATTGCGGTTCTTCCGCCGGTCGGCGAATATGCGGTAACCATTTCGCCGGGCGGCCGGAAGCGGTGGGCCG
This sequence comes from Neorhizobium sp. S3-V5DH, assembly GCF_004343065.1. Lineage (NCBI taxonomy): Bacteria > Pseudomonadati > Pseudomonadota > Alphaproteobacteria > Hyphomicrobiales > Rhizobiaceae > Neorhizobium > Neorhizobium sp. S3-V5DH. The sequence continues at coordinate 325,964 of NZ_SMCL01000003.1, read as the reverse complement.
GATTTGGCGATCTCCTCGAGCAGGCCCGTCATGTCGGGGAGAGCGGAATTTTTCGGTCGCATATTAAGATCCGCACGTCTTCCAGGACGGTCTCCATCTTTTCCGCGGATGGTATCGAGCAGCGTCAAAGGCGCTTCTGGTGGCCGAGCCCAGAACGGTAGGATGATTGATGCTGATCAAATCCGTCCCTTCTGAAATGATTATCCTGCTCCTATCTCCAAGGAGGGTGTGTGATGAAGAGCAAGGTCATTCCCTACGACGCCTGGGTGCTCGTTGCGGACGGGCAGAAGGCACTTTTGCTGCGCAATACCGGTACGGCGTTTAAACTGGCGTTGGAGGTCGAACAGGTGATCGAAGCGCCTGACAATCCTTCGGCACGTAGCCAGGGGACGGACAGGCCCGGTCGAGCGGCGGTCGGTAGCCGACGCAGCGCGCTTGGACAAACCGATTTCCATGAGCAGGAAGAGGAACACTTCTCCGTCACTGTCGCCGAGAGGTTGGAGGCGATTTGCGAAGAAAAGAAAGTCCATAAGCTGGTGGTCGTCGCACCGCCGAAGGCGCTTGCAGACCTGCGTCACGCGATGCCGGTCTCGGTCAGAAAGCTGATCCTTGCAGAGTATGATAAGGATCTTATCAAGCTACCGGTGCAGGAAATCGAAAAGCACCTGGCCTTCTAGTCTGAAAGAGACCGCCGGATACTGCCTGCCGGTCTCTTTCAACTCATGCAACCCCGCGGTATTCAGCAATTGCTTCAATAACGACGTCTGCGACTGCAGACGCCGGGCCGCTCATCGAAACTCCGGTTCGTAGTGTCCAAGCTGATGGTATCTGCGGGGCGACTCACCAGCAATTCTCCCGTCTCGATCCGCCCGACCACGTTATGGATATGTTGGAGCGGTTGGAGCGGCTGTTAGCTATTGGCCGACTAAAAAGAAAAGGCGCGCAAAATATTGATGCGCGCCGGGTTGGAAAGCAAGAGCCGGTCGATCAAGCAGCTTTGATCTCAACCTTGCGCTCGTTCTTCTTAGCTTCTGCGCTCTTGGGCAGCTTGACCTTCAAAATGCCTTTATGGAAGGTCGCCTCCACCTTCTCGGCGTCAATCCCGTCCGGAAGCTGGAACGTCCGCTGGAAGGAGCCATAACGGCGTTCCGAGACGTGATATTCCTTCTGCTTTTCTTCCTTTTCCTCGGTCTTCTCACCGCGGATGATCAGGTAACCGTTCGAAAGCTTCACATCGAGGTTCTTTTCGTCGATGCCAGGAACTTCCGCGGTGACTTCAAAAGCGTCGTCGTTCTCAACAATATCGACAGCCGGCGCGGTGGCCCAGCCGTTCAACGACGGCATGGCTCGGCCGAACAAGGAGCGTTCCGGATTACGCCAGGAGGTCGGAGCGAAATCTTCGAACAGCCGATCAATCTCATTGCGAAGCGTTTGGAAGGGAGACCAGAAGGGACCAGCCGGTTGTACTGGCTTTTCATCCTTCTGAACGGGCAGTTTCGTCGCAGCCTCAACCATTACATTCTCCTTTGCTGTTAAGGGACTTTATGCAGCGCAAACAAGCGCTCTCCTCGTCCCGGTGGCAGCTCTTCATCGAGCACCGTAATTCAAGCTCGTGTCAGATTTGCACGCATTGACCAGCATCAATGATATATGGCCGAGGAGCTTCGATGAATTTTTCGATTAGGCAGGGAGCAAGTTCCTGTTGCCTATACTCGTGGTGGCGGTTTACGGAACGGATGTCTTTCCACCGGCCGTTAAAGCCAGCAACGCTATCGCGCATGCAGGGAGCGGAAGGTGCGGATGTCCTCAGACGTCACGCGAATATGGCCGACGGCGTCGAATTCCTTCCTGTCGAACTTGTCACTTGCGATCTGGCTAAAGAGGTCGACATATTCTTGGAGCCTGAATTCATCTGCTCGTGGCGGATTGGCGATGGTTTCGAGCGCGTCATGAGTCACAAGCACGACCTGGTCGCCTGTTCCCGAATCCATCAAGAGGCGGCCTTCGTCTCCGTCGGATGTCATAAATCCTGACTTGAGCTTCAATGGCATAGCATCCTCCTCGCTGTAGAAGGCTCCAGTATAGGCATGTCCCGCATATCTTCAGTGATCGAGATCAATGCTGCGGGCACCTCTAGGTTTCTGTCGGCCCCACCATTGGTCGCGTGTTTGTATGAGAAGGTGGAGCATCTGGAGAACGTTAGTCCCCATCAATGATCTTCGGGGCTGTGGTTCTATGCGTCGAAATTCGCCAACCACTTTGACGCAGATCATCGTTGCCCGCTGCTACGCGGTTACAACTTTTCGGTATCAGGTCAATTAAGGCCCATCGTGAGGGAACGTGCCATGCCTTTCAAGACAGTTCTTGCCGTCATAGGTGCCTCCGGCGCTGCGTCCGATATCAAGAAAGCTATCGCACTCGGCTCGGAACTCGAGGCTCACCTTTCCATCGTTGTTGCAGGCCTGGCCCTACCGCCAAATGTCGGCGATTTTCCAGCCGGTACCGCATGGCTCGATCAGCGATACGATGAGCTGAAAATTCTCGATGAGATCCGGAAGAAGGCGGAAGCAGAATGCAAAGCAAGCGGGCTGTCTTTTGACGTCGGCGAAGTCTATGCCGAGACTGTCACGCTCGACGAGGAGATATATAGGCGCGCGCTCTATGCGGATGTGGTCATTCTGGGCGATGGAGTTCGCGGCGATCCTCAACTTGCCAAGGCGATCATAAACGGTGCGGTCTTCGATGCCCACCGACCGCTTCTCCTGGCCTCCAAGGAGCGTGCGTCGACTTTGAAGCCCAAACGGATATTGCTCGGTTGGAATTCTCGGGGCGAGGCGGCTCGCGCCGCCCGAGAGGCGCTGGACATGTTCGTTTCCGCGGACCTCGTTTACGTCGTGCTGATCGATCCAGACAGTTCCTATTGGGAAAATGGCGGAGAGCCTGGCGCGGACATGGCGACCTATCTTGCCCGGCACGGCGCCACCGTGCAGGTCGAGCAGGTTGCCAGCGGCGGACGGCCCGTCGCCGAAGTTCTGGAGCAGCGTGCGCTCGATTTCGATTGCGATCTGATCGTCATGGGAGCCTATGGGCATTCGCGGCTTCGCGAGAGGATATTCGGTGGCGTCACGGCCTCGATCCTGGACAGGTGCGATTTTCCCGTCTTCCTCGCCCGCTGATCCGATGTCGCGACCTGCTGTATGCGGGGTGGGAAACAGGGTTGGACCAGATCAATGCCCGCAGCCGGTGCTGCGGGCATTGTCGTGCTCCGATGGCTATCTGAAGCGCGGCTGACGACGAATGTTCGCCCACAGCTCATTTCTGATAGCGAAGGGACCCAAAAGCCGTTGAAGCTGCCTGATCTCGGCCTCGTCAATGCCATGGCAACCGCAGAATGCTTCGACACTGATCGTTTCTTCGGGGGAAGAATTATTCGGACTTGGCAGTTTGCCATGGCCGCGGGCGTCAGATGGACGATGTCGTTCCCATAATTTCTCGACTGCTGCGCGATGAAGATCCAATGACGCCTCCTGCATGTGCCTGAGCTGGACGTTCATGCCGGCGAACCAGGCAAAGCCTCCAATTGTTATTGTAGCCACCCCCCGCGAAGATCATCTTTGATCCCTCTCAAAGACAGTTCCTTTTGTCCCTGCAATAATTTCAGCGGCATCTTCCAGGCCGCCTATGACGGCTCGACGCCTGGCTTCCTTGAAAAGCGGGCCGCCGCGTCGATCCTGCCGGGAACTGCGTTTCATCCATGGCGGACGGATCAATCTTTGCCAGCGGGCGTGGAGCCCGCTCGCCGAAACCCGCATAGACGGCATCGGCGTCCGTCAGATGAAGCAGCAAGCAGCGCCCATTCTCTTCATCGCGGGTTTATCCTTAGCGCCCGAAGCGCGTTTAGAATGACGGCGACGTCGATTGCCTCTTGCAGGATTGCTCCCTCGACCGGGCGCAGGAAGCCGAGCGCTGCAGCCACCATGGCGAACACCGAAAGGCCGATCCCTACGACAACGCTCTCGATCGCAATCCTGCGTGATCGCCTGGCGATCTCTATCCCGGTACGGAGCCTGTCGATCCTGTCCACCAGAAGGACGATGTCCGCTGCTTCGGCGGAGGCGGCGGCTCCCCTCGCGCCCATCGCGACGCCGACGTCTGCCGCCGCAAGGGCCGGCGCATCATTGACGCCGTCCCCAACCATCATGACAGGTCCGTTCTTTCGCTCCGTCAGTACCACCAGTACCTTCTGATCCGGAGTGAGGCTGGAACGAATTCCATCGAGACCGAGGCCATCGGCGACACGTTCGGCTACAGCGGCGCGATCTCCGGTGGCGAGCAGAATACGCCGGATGCCTTCGTGGCGTAACCCGTCAAGCATCTCCGCCGCCTCTTCCCGCACCGGATCGGCCATCAATATGTAACCAACCAGCCTGTTTGCAATCGCGACAGCGACGACAACCGAACCGGCTGCGGTTTCCGGAATGGAAAATGGCGTGGCTTGGACGCGCCTTTCCACGAAGCCATTGCCGCCGACCGTCACCTCCTTATCGTCCACGCAGCCCGCTATCCCTTCTCCCGCCACCTCGTTTACCTCCGACGGCAGAGCGAGAGGGAGATTTCGCCGCCGGGCCGCCGCAACGATAGCCTGGGCGATAGGGTGCTTCGATGCTTGGTCCACGGAGGCGGCAAACCGTAGGATTTCGTCCTCAGTGTAGCCCAACGGGCTGTGGATCGAGGCGATCTGGGGCCGGCCGTCGGTGAGCGTCCCCGTCTTGTCCAGGACCAGAGTGTGGATGCGAGCCATGTTCTCGAGTGAATGTGCGCCCTTGATAAGGACGCCGAAATGGGCGGCACGCGAAAGCCCCGCCACGAGAGCCACGGGCACCGCCAGGATCAACGGACAGGGCGTCGCCACGACCAGCACCGCGACCGCCCGGATCGGGTCTCTTGTGAACCACCATGCGGCAAAGGCAATCATCACAGTGATCGCCAGGAATCCTATCGACCATCTGTCGGCGAGCCGGGACATGGGAGCCTTGGAGCGTTGTGCGTCCTCGACCAGGCGCACAATACCTGCGTAAGTGCTATCTTTGGCTTCATGCGTAGCGATGAGGTCGAACGCGTCTCCTGCGTTCGTCGAACCGCTCAGCACGTCTTCGTTTCTGGCGAGCGATACGGGAAGAGATTCGCCGGTCAGTGCGGACATGTTGACGAAGGCGCCATTGGCGGCGACGGTCCCGTCAACCGGGACGATGTCCCCCTGGCGGATGAGAAGCCGATCGCCGGGCCGGATGCCATCGACCGGAAGTTCCTGAAGGCCTACGCCGAAGTAGCGTGTCGCTGTCCGCGGCACTCGGGAAAGCAAATCGTGCATTTCGCGGCGGGCTCGCCCATCGGCGAAGCTCTCGAGGAACGTGCCGCCCGTATACATCACAGCGACAATCGTAGCCGCCAACGTCTCGCCAAAGGTGAGCGCTGCTGTCATCGAAAGCGCCGCAACTATGTCCAGACCCGTTTCCCCGTGCCATAGACTCCGGAAAATTTCCATGAAGAGCGCCATCAAGACGGGGAGGGTGGCGAGGGTCCAGGCAAGCCGCGCCGCTTCGTCCCAGCCGGAAAGGGATAGTCCAAGCCCCAGGAGGAGCCCGCCGATCGCGACAACGAGGAGAACGGCCTTCAGTCGATCTTCCCTCGAGTGGTCCATGTATCAGGCCTCCGGTAAAGCAACAGCAACCGCCATTCCGGTTAGCGCTGACCCGGACCTTTGCCACTTGGAGGCGTTCTCCAGCGTCGCGGCAGATCCGCAACAGGCAGATCGATATCAACACCAGGAGTACGGCTCGAACAACTATATATGGAAAGATATCGAACGAGAAAGCTGGACGAGCGTCCGCTTCGAGCGTGCCCTTGAAATTATATCAATATATAATATAATATAATATAATATAATGAATATTGAGTTGAGCTAACGGAGCTAACCATGCCTGTCATCGAGATATCCAAAAAGCTGTCGATCTCGCCGCAACCGAGCATCGAGGACATCCGGTCGTTTCGCGACAGAGGCTTCCGAACGCTCATCAACAACCGGCCGGACAACGAAGATCCCGCCCAACCGGGGACCCACGCCGAACAGCAGGAGGCAAAACACTGCGGCCTCTCCTACGCCTTCATCCCTGTCACGGCGGATACGATCACCGAAGCGGATGTGCGGGCATTTCAGCGCGCCGTTAAGGAGTCGGACGGGCCGGTTGTCGCGCATTGTCAGACGGGCAAACGTTCCTTGAGCATCTATTTGATCGGTGAGGTCCTTGACGGCCGCATGTCTGCCGACGAGGTCGTGGAGTTCGGGCGCGGTTGCGGGTTCGACACCAGTTCAGCTGCAGCCTGGCTCACCAAGCATGCCGGGCGCAGGCCGCAGGTGAAGGGCTTTTTCGACAAGCGCACCTGGAGCGTCCAATACGTGGTGTCCGACCCGGAAACGGGCAACTGCGCCATCATCGATCCCGTGTTCGATTTCGACGAGAAGGCCGGAGCGACCGCGACCATCAATGCCGATGCGATTCTCGACTATATCCGCGACAACAATCTCACAGTCGACTGGATCCTCGACACCCATCCGCATGCGGACCACTTCTCAGCGGCACAATATCTGAAGCAGAAGACCGGCGCTCAAACGGCCATTGGGGAGCACGTGGTGGACGTCCAGAAGCTGTGGAAAGGCATCTACAACTGGCCGGAGCTCGCGACCGATGGTTCGCAATGGGACCGGCTGTTCGCCCATGGCGAGACCTTCAAGATCGGTTCGATCGAGGCCAAGGTGCTGTTTTCGCCCGGACATACGCTTGCCTCCATCACCTATGTGATCGGTGACGCCGTCTTTGTGCATGACACGCTCTTCATGCCAGACAGCGGCACCGCGCGCGCGGACTTCCCGGGTGGTGATGCACGGGTTTTATGGAAGTCGATCCAGGGTATTCTGGCATTGCCGGATGAGACCCGGATCTTCACCGGCCACGACTACCAGCCCGACGGCCGCGCGCCTCGCTGGGAAAGCACTGTCGCCGAGCAAAGGAAGTCCAACCCGCATATTGCCGGAGTGACGGAGCGAGAGTTCGTCGCGCTGAGGACGAAGCGCGACAAGACGCTGCAGATGCCGAAGCTCATCCTGCATGCCTTGCAGGTGAATATCTGCGGCGGCCGCCTGCCAGAACCGGAAGCCAACGGCAAGCGCTACCTGAAGTTTCCGCTGGATGCCTTGCAAGGAGCCGCGTGGGAATGAGTACCGACCTGAAGATGATGATGAAGGCAGGGCTGTCTCCGGCGGAGATGTCCCTGCGCGCGGGCGAGGTGGCAAACCTGTTGAAGACGCTGTCCCATCCGGCGCGCCTGATGATCGTCTGCACCCTGGTGGAGAGCGAGTATTCCGTCGGGGAGCTTGAAGAGAAGGTCGACGTCCACCAGCCGCATCTGTCGCAGCATCTCACCGTGCTGCGTGGCTCGGGCGTCGTCAAAACGCGGCGGGAGGGGAAACAAATCTTCTATCGCCTGACGGAGGAAAAGGCCGCGCTGCTGGTCGGCGCTCTTTATGACATCTTCTGCGTGAAGGAAGGCAAATGAACACATATCTCCCCTCATTGGTCGGGGGCATGTTGATCGGCACATCTGCTGTCATGCTCCTGCTCCTCAACGGCCGCATCGCCGGGGTCAGCGGGATTGTCGGGCGTCTTGCGCAAGGGATCGGCTTGACCACCAATGTGGCCTTCGTCCTCGGATTACTCCTCGGGCCGCTCGCCTATCTGCTCGTATTCGGCGGCTGGCCCACTGTGCAGATTACGGCAGGCTGGCCGCTCATCATCGTCGCCGGACTGCTCGTCGGCTTCGGCTCCAGGATGGGGTCGGGCTGCACCAGCGGCCACGGCGTCCTTGGCCTGGCTCGCCTGTCGCCGCGCTCGATGGTGGCCGTCGCCACCTTCATGACGGCGGGTGTGGTCGCCGTCGCAGTGCTGCGAGGATTCGGATTATGAACCGCCACGCATCTCAATTCTCCGCTGCGCTTGCTTCGGGCATCGTCTTCGGTTTCGGGCTGTCCTTGTCCGGCATGCTAAATCCTGTCCGCGTCCAGGGTTTCCTCGACATCTTCGGCGCCTGGGACCCAAGCCTGGCGTTCGTTCTTGGCGGCGCGGTCGTCGTCGCCTTCGCCGGCGTGCAGGTGATGAAGCGGATGGAGCGTCCGGTACTCGACGACAGCTTCCATGTGCCGACGGACAATCGGATCGATGCACCCTTGGTGGTCGGTTCGGCTTTGTTTGGCCTGGGCTGGGGGATTGGCGGCTTCTGTCCCGGTCCGGCCGTTGCATCCCTGTCGGTCGGCCTCCCCCAGACGGTCCTATTCGTCGCAGCCATGCTGGGCGGAATGACCTTGTATGACAGAGTATGGAGCAGACGGACGTGATCTGCGGCGCGGCTGGCAGTGCGAAAACGGCAGTGCCGTGGATGTTTGAACTGACAACCTTTGTGACAAGACGGCCGTTTGACCTGCCTCAATGAAGGGAGCCGAAAAGTCGCCCAGCTTTACCTCGTCCAACGAGGGTTTCTCCATGCCTGAACCTGCTCGACATATCGTAATCATTGGCGGCGGGATCGCGGGCTTGTGCACCGGCGTCTACGCGCAGCTCTGCGGCTATCAGGTGACGATCCTGGAGCAGCATGCGATCCCGGGAGGCCTCGCGACCAGCTGGACGCGGAACGGCTACACATTTGAAACCTGCCTGCACTGGCCGACATGGCTGCCATCGCGCTCGTGCTGATGTTCGGCTGGATGAGTGCACGCAATGCGGGTTACGCGGTGGGCGGCGCTAAGTCGATCATCGACGCGATCACCCAACGCTTCCGCGCGCTTGGCGGAAAATTGCGCCTCATGGCGAAAGTCGAAACGATCCTGGTCGAGGATGACGTTGCCGTGGGCGTCAGGCTGAGCGACGGCGAGATCATCAGGGCGGCTGGGTGATCTCCGGCGCCGACGGCCACGCGTCGATCTACGATATGCTCGAGGGCCGCTATCGCAACGCGGCGATCGACGCCTTCTACGACAGCCAGAAGGTCTTTCCTTCCTATCTGCAAGTCTCGTTGGGCGTCGCAAGGGACCTTTCGCAGGAACCCGGCTTCCTCGCTCGAACTCTGGCCAAGCCACTCGAAATCGATCCCGAGACCAGCCTCGACACCGTCGCGTTCCGCATCTTCCATTTCGATCCGACCTTTGCGCCCGCAGGCAAGACCGCGGTCACCTGCTTTCTGCCAACATGGAACTATGCCTATTGGCAGGATCTGCGGCGCAAGGATGCGACCGCCTACGAGGTGGAGAAGCGGCGCATTGCTTCAGCCGTGATCGAAATTCTCGAACGCCGCCTGCCGGGTGTCCGCGAAGCCATCGAAGTGACGGATGTTTCGACGCCGGCCAGCGTCATGCACTTTACCGGCAACTGGAAAGGCAGCATGGAGGGTTTTCTGCCTACGCCAGGCGTCGGCTTTCGGCCGCGTCGCCAGACTCTGCCGGGCCTCCACCGGTTCCGGATGGTCGGTCAATGGGTGCAGCCCGGCGGAGGATTGCCGTGCGGCCTCATGACGGCGCGCGCAGCGGTTCGGGCGATCTGCCGCCGCGACCATGTCGCCTTCCTGCCCGATGGCCCCGGCCGCCGGGATGAGAGCATGCCGCGGGAGTTATTCGGATGATGACGCGGCGCGGTCTGCTCATCGGAGGCGGCGCGGTGGCGATCGCGGGCGCAGGTGCTACCTATTGGAGCCTACGTCAGATGGGCTCGATGGAGGCGTATGAAGTTTCGATTGCGGCGAGCAGGGCCGTGCTTTCTGAAAACCCCCGGCTGCACGAACTTGTCCGCTACGCGACGCTTGCCGCGAACGGCCACAACACGCAGCCGTGGCGGTTTCGCCTCGGTGAGAGGCGCGTTGACATCCTCGCCGACCCTACGCGGCGCACCCCGGTGGTCGATGCCGATGACCACCATCTGTTTGCGAGCCTCGGATGCGCAGCCGAGAACCTCGCGCTCGCCGCCTCCGCGGCTGGCCGTCCTGCCAAAGAAATCAGCTTCGATCCGGCGCATGAAGGCACCGTGACACTGGTTTTCGGCGACGGAGCAGCGAGCCGATCCGATCTGTTCGCGGCGATTCCGAGGCGCCAGTCGACCCGCGCCGACTATGACGGCAAAAGCGTTTCCACGGCAGACCTCCGGGCTCTGGTAGCGGCGGCAGACATGCCGGGCGTCGATCTCGTGCTGATCACCGGGAGGACCGGGATGGATCGCGTGCGGGATCTCGTCCTCGCCGGAAACACCGCGCAGATGGCGGACGCCGCCTTCATGCGCGAACTGAAATCCTGGTTGCGCTTCAACCCGCGCCAGGCGATGGCATCTGGCGATGGGCTGTTCGGCCCTACGAGCGGCAACCCATCCTTGCCGAGCTGGCTGGGTCCGCACCTCTTCGATCTCGCGTTTCGCGCGGATACCGAGAACGATAAATACGCAAGGCAGCTTCATTCGTCAGCGGGCGTAGCGGTGTTCGTTTCCGAACGCGACGATGCGGAGCATTGGGTCCGCGCCGGACGTGCCTGCCAGCGCTTCGCCCTGCAGGCGACGGCGCTCGGTCTCAAGCATGCCTTTATCAATCAACCGGTGGAAGTCGCGCAACTGCGACCCGAGCTGGCCGCGCTCGCCGGCCTGCCTGGACGTCGGCCGGACATCGTCATGCGGTTCGGATATGGGCCGACGCTACCCTATTCGCCGCGGCGCCCGGTGGAGGCGGTGCTGGCGTAAGCGAACACACGAGACCTCGCCGTCATGGGATCTGCGGACAAGCGTCATTGGCGACGGCCCGGGCCTTTCCGGTAGTTGCGGAATCGGATGCTCGAACCCCTTGCTCAGCTTCTCAGATGCGCCGCGGTCTACAGCAGACCTTCTCTGGGAACGAGCTGGCACTCGAGCCATGTCGCGGTAGCGGCGAATTTGATGAATCGATGAAGTTGGCGAGGCTCTTATCCGAGGGGGTGGCCAAGTTGGGACCGATTGCGCCCGCCCGGAATCCCTGAAACGTAATTCGTCCCTACCGCCTAATGCCCGTGGTATCTCAAGGCATCCACGACGACCTTGAAGGCAGGGGAGTTCTGATGCCGGGTCGGGTAATAGATGAAATAGCCTGAAAATGGAGGCGACCATTCTTCCAGCATGGGCACGAGGCGTCCAGTCGCGATGTGTTCGGCGACAAGATCTTCCGGCAGATAGGCGATGCCACCATTTTTCATGGCAGCATCTATCATGGGGTAAGAGCTATTGAAGGTGAGCTGGCCGTCGACTCTGACACGTAGCTCTTGCCCGTCCTTCTCGAATTCCCAGACGTAGAGCCCGCCGCCGGTGGCCTGGCGCATGTTGATGCAGTTATGCTGTACGAGGTCCTGCGGATGCTGCGGCGGCGGTTGCGTGGCAAGGTACTGGGGCGAGGCGACAGCCAGCATTCGCCAGTCGGGACCGACCCTGATGGCGATCATGTCTTTCTCGATGCTCTCGCCGAGCCTTATCCCTGCGTCGAAACCGTCTTCCACAATATTGCGCAAGCCGTTATCCCGGCTCAGCTCAAGCTTGATATCGGGGTATTCAGAAAGGATCGGCTGCAGTCTGGGCCAGACGATGCTTTCCAGCGCGTGATCAGACAAGGTAATCCTAATAGTGCCGGACGGTTTGTCGCGCAGGGCCATGAGTGCCGCAAGATCATCCCTTATGGCGGAGACCCGAGGCGCCAGCGATTGAAACAGACGCTCACCGGCTTCGGTCAGCGCCACGTTACGGGTGGTGCGGGACAGAAGCCGCAGGCCCATGCGTGTCTCCAGGCGCTTGATCGTGTGGCTAAGCGTGGACTGAGTAATACCGAGTTTGGCCGCAGCCCTGGTGAAACTCCGCTCCTCTGCCACGGCCAGGAACCATAAAAGGTCGTTGAAATCTTCCCTGGCCATCGTTTCCCCGTCCGGTTTTCATAGACGACTTATGGTCTGGATCGATAAATTAAGCGAAGTATGGATACCAATCCATAGGCGTTGCCTCTGCTGCCGTCTTCAGCGAGACAGCATCCTTCCGTCTCGACGACGCCCGGCCGCACCCCTCCGTCTCGATTAGCGGCAAGGACGACATCGGCGGCTGAAAAGAGAAGGCCGGTGCCCGTAACGAAGCATTCTTGCGCAACTTTTCATTTGACGAATGTAATAACATTACATATGCAGATCCGTGTGATTTTTGAGAGTGATTATACGACACGGGGCTCGGTATGCTTCTCCTCACCTATCACCGGTATCTCGCCGAGCCGATCTCGACCAAAGTCCCCGGTCCGAACGGGCGCGGAAATCTCATACGCTTGCTCTTCGGTCTCCGCACCTTGGCTGCCGTCTTTTCCAGCTTGACGGCGAGACGGACGGGCCTTTATCTGGCGATGACGGTTCCCGGAGTCAAAAGCAACGGGACGAAAAGGGAATACGGTGCGGACGACCCGAAGGGGATCCAAGACCGTGGCTGCCCCCGCAACTGTGAGCGGATTGCCGTCCATCCTCGTGGTGCCGAAAGGCGCCATGCCACTGCGCTGGTTTTGGGCGCGGGAAGGCAGGTGGGCGACAGATATTCGCAAGCCAGGAGACCTGCCGTCGAACATCGATCCATCATCACGGGCGGGGATGCCCGAAGAGGAGAAAGACATGGCCGACACCCGCGCTTCATCGCGCTTTTGCGTATCATATTTCCCAGATCTCCATCGTCGACGGGGCGACCGGGTGCTTTGAAAGCATCCTGATATCTAGCGCGGCCCGTTCAGGACCCGCATTCACATCACACTTCGGGAAATATAACGATGATCACTTCCAAGCGGTGGCCGCACGTTGGCCTGTGCGCTTTGTCCTTGATTGTTTCAGGACTGTTTCACAACGCCCTGGCGGCAGAAACCGTCTATCCTCTCACGCTTGAGAATTGCGGGCGGCAGATAACCTTCAAGAACGCGCCGTCACGCACCGTCTCGATCGGCCAGAGCAGCACCGAGATTCTCTACCTTCTCGGTCTTGCGGACAAGGTGATCGGCACTGCGCTGTGGGTCGGGCCTGTCCTGAAAGGCTACGAAGAGGTCAACGCCAAGATCGAACGCCTCGCCGACAACGATCCGAGCTTTGAAAGCGTGCTTGGAAAGAAGCCGGACATCGTCACCGTGCAGTTCCAGTGGCAGGTCGGTCCCGAGGGTGTCGTTGCAAAGCCCGAACAGTTCGAGGAACTGGGCATCGCGGTCTACACGTCGCCGTCCGACTGCATGGGCAAGGAAAATTCCGCCGCCGGCGACGGCGTCCGCCATCAGGTTTTTACCATGGACCTCGTCTATCAGGAGGTTCGTGATCTCGCGAAGATCTACGACGTGCAGGAAAAGGGCGAGGAAGTAGTGGCCGATCTCAAGCGGCGTGAGGCAGCGGCGCGCGCCAAGGTCGCTTCTGTCGAGGGCAGGCTTTCGGCCGTCTTTTGGTTTTCCAGCGCCCAGCAAGACGCTGACCCATACGTGGCGGGTAAAAACGGGGCGCCCGGCTACATCATGTCGGCTCTCGGGATCGAAAACATCATCAAAACCGACGAGGAATGGCCGACGGTGGGCTGGGAGACAATCGCCAGGGCCAATCCGACGATGATTGTGGCCGGCGCAATGAATCGCCGCCGTTACCCGCTGGACAGCATCGAGGCGAAACGTAAATTCCTGGACACCGATCCTGTCGCCAGCCTGATGCCGGCAGTTAGGAGCGGCCATGTCTTCGACATGGATGCGCAAGCCATGAATCCGACGATCCGCACCATCGAGGGCATTGAGGCGCTGGCCGATGCCATTGCAGGCGCCGGTCTGGTCAAATGAGACCTGCAGTCTCTTCCATTGGCCGTACGGGCGCTATTCCGCTGGCGCTTGTGGTCCTCGTCGCAGTCTTGTGGCTTGGCGCAGCGATCGGCGAGACTTCGATCCCGTTCGGGGTGGTTGCCAAGACGGTGGCCAACCGGCTGTGGAGTGCGGGCTATGCGCTCGAGCCGATCGACGAAGGCATCGTCTGGAGCTATCGGCTCAGTCGGGCAGTCGTAGCGGCTTGCTGCGGTGCGGCGCTCGCCTTGTCCGGGGTGGTGCTGCAGTCGCTGCTGCGCAATCCGCTAGCCGATCCCTATATCCTCGGGATCTCCGCGGGGGCTTCCACCGGGGCCGTCAGCGTGGCGATTCTTGGCCTGGGGGGCGGCATGATGACGCTCCCGATGGGTGCACTTCTCGGAGCCCTCATAGCCTTTGCCCTTGTCAGCCTGCTGGCCCTCAAGGCGGGCAAGGGAACGGCGGCCATCATTCTTGCAGGCGTTGCGGGGTCGCAACTTTTCAATGCGCTCACTTCCTTCATCGTTACCAAGGCGGCGACCGCGGAACAGGCGCGGGGCATCATGTTCTGGCTGCTCGGCAATCTGTCTGGAGTCCGCTGGCCGGATGCCTGGCTGGCGATTCCTGCCGCATTGACGGGTCTTCTGGTCTGCCTTTGGCATGCCCGCTCGCTTGACGCCTTCACGTTCGGCGCGGAATCGGCGGCATCACTCGGCATATCCGTTCGCCGCACCTACGTCGCACTGGTCGGAGTCTCCGCAATGATGACGGCGGTCATGGTTTCGATCGTCGGCTCCATCGGCTTTGTCGGTCTGGTCATTCCGCATGCAGCGCGCATGCTGGTCGGCGTCCGCCACAGCGTGCTGTTGCCGGCTGCCGCGCTGATCGGCGCCGTTTTCATGATCCTGGCGGATATCCTTTCCCGCGTTCTCATCCCGGGTCAGGTCCTGCCGATCGGAGTGATCACCGCCCTTGTCGGAGCGCCGGCCTTCGCTTTCGTTCTGGGGCAGCGAAGGGGACGCGGATGACGCTTACGGCAAAAGACGTTTCCTGGGGCGTCGGGGAAGCTGCGATTGTGAAGAGCATCTCGCTGGAGGTCAGGGAAGGAGAGTTTCTCGGTCTCATCGGTCCGAACGGCTCGGGGAAGACGAGTCTGATGGCGTTGCTTTCCGGCATCCGCAGGCCGCGGTCCGGCGAGGTCATTCTGGATGGCGTGCCGATCGGCAGGCTCGGTCGGCGCGAAGTCGCCCGGCATCTGGCTTTTGTGGAGCAGCAGGCGGAGACCGCCGAGCGGATCACTGCCAGGCAGGCCGTCGAGCTTGGACGCACGCCTTATCTCGGACCTTTGTCGCCCTGGTCAGCCAATGACGATGCGGTCGTCGAGGCGACCCTTGCCAATGTCGACATGGCTCATCTTGCCGATCGGCTTTGGCATACGCTTTCGGGCGGGGAACGCCAACGTCTGCATATTGGCCGCGCTCTTGCCCAGCAGCCGAAGATTCTGCTCCTGGACGAGCCGACCAACCACCTGGACATCGGCCACCAGATCAGCCTGCTCGATCTCGTCGGCCGGCAGGGGCTTACAGTGGTCGCGGCACTGCACGACCTCAACCATGCCGCCATGTTCTGCGATCGGATCGCCGTGATGCAGGGCGGGCGGCTGGCTGCGCTCGGAACGCCTTCCGAGGTGCTCACCGCCAAACGCATCCGCGAGGTTTTTGGGATCGAAGCCGAAGTCGAAATCGATATCCAAGGAAGCTGTCACGTCCGTTTTCAAGCACAAGGCCGAAAGGGCGGGCAATCTGCTTCCATGGGGTAAAATCACGGCGTGCCGACTGCAACTTCTCCCGATGAAAGATCATGCCGGCGTGATGCAATACGCCGTCAATGAACCGCGGAAGGATACGATTTCCGGAGGTAATCCGGCAGAGCCGCACGTTGCCGGTTAAATCACGCAGGCGTTGCCATCTTCGCAGCATCCTGGAAGGAAACGAGCTTGCTGCTCTTTTCATCCCAAAGCACGAGCCTGACGCACTGAATGCTCTGCCACAAGGTTATGCGGCCGATACCAGCAAGCTCGGGATGGTCGTGAAGCACTTCCGTCAGCCTGTAGTAAGGAATCCGGCTCGATAGGTGATGGACGTGGTGAACGCCGATATTGCCGGTAACCCATCGAAGCACCAGCGGCAGGTCGTAATGGGATGCGCCGTGAAGCGCGGCTTTCGGGAACTGCCATTCGTCGCCCTTCGACCAATGGGTGTCCTCGAACTGATGCTGGACGTAAAAGAGCCATACGCCGGCTGCACCCGCAAGCAGAACCACCGGCAGATGGACCAGCAGAAAGGGAACGAGCCCGACGGCCCAGATCATCAGAGCCGTGAGGATTGCGACCGCGAGATTGGTCGCCATCGTGGAAACCCACGGCAAAGCCCCGGAATTCATCATCCCGAAAGGCAGGCGCTGCTTGAAGAGAAAGAGCCAGGCAGGCCCGATGCCGAACATGACCAGCGGATGACGGTAAAGCCGGTAGGCGAGACGCTTCGACCAGGGAAGGGCATGATATTCAGCAACCGTCAGCGTGGTGATATCGCCGACGCCCCGTTCGTCAAGATTGCCGGCCGAGGCGTGATGGGCGGCATGCGCCCGCCGCCAGTAGTCGTAAGGCGTCAGGGTCAGAACCCCGAGGGCCCGCCCGGTCCAATTGTCGAGACGCCGGCGCGCGAAGAACGAGCCGTGCCCGCAATCGTGCTGGATCATGAAGAGCCGCAGCAGAAAGGCGGCTGCCGGGAGAACGAGGACGAGCCCGATCGGAAAACCCAGGACGACAGAGATATAGGCGCCGGCCCAGAACGCCGTGAAGGGAAGAAGCGTGACGATCAGTTCGAATGCGCTGCGGCCAAAACGGGGCTGCCGATATTTCGATAGAATCTTCAGCCACGCGCCGACGTTGTCATCTGCGACATTGGCGATTGGAAAAACATGGGCGTTCATGGAGTTCGATCCACCTTCTCGGCCTCGGGGCGCAGCAGCTCCGAGGAGAGATTCGCCGTTGCGTTCTGCTGGTATATGCTCTGCAACCGTCAGCGCTGACGGGCCTTGCGTGCCGCGTAGCGGCGGTCGCGTTCTGCCTTGCGGGCGGCTTCATCGGCCACGACGCGGGAAACGCGCTCGTTGATTTCTGCTTCTCTGGCGGCAGCCTCGGCTTTTTCATGGGCTTCCGCGGCGGCGGTCAATTCCGCCGCTTCCTTCCGGAGGCGCTCATTTTCCGCTGCCTTCAATGCTTCACGTTCGGCGCGGCGGGCTTCTCGCGCTGCCGCAACGGCTTCGCGCTCAGCACGCCGCTCCTGCATGGCGGGATCGTCCGCTTTCGGGGCGGACGCAAATTTCGCCAAAAGCCTTTGCTTGGCATCCGCTGCGGTTTTGCGGCGCTCGGCAAAGCTGTTGTCGTTCGGGTGTCTCAAT
Organism: Neorhizobium sp. S3-V5DH; assembly: GCF_004343065.1. Taxonomy (NCBI): domain Bacteria; kingdom Pseudomonadati; phylum Pseudomonadota; class Alphaproteobacteria; order Hyphomicrobiales; family Rhizobiaceae; genus Neorhizobium; species Neorhizobium sp. S3-V5DH. The sequence continues at coordinate 308,579 of NZ_SMCL01000003.1, read as the reverse complement.
GGATCTTCCTTGTATTTTTCGGCATGTTACAGGTGCAGGCGGAGATCGCTCGCGGGAAGCCGGGCGACTATTCGCGTCAGCCAATTACCTTAACAGAAAAAGGCCAGACATCCGCCTGGCCTTCGCATACTTTCGCTACCCATGCCAGTACATCCGTGGTCATGGAAGCTAAAGTTTAGGCAGCCTGAAGCTGGCCTGCAGACATCTTGCCCGACTTCTTGTCGCGCTCGAGTTCGAAGCCGAGCTTCTGACCTTCAACGATCGAGCTCATGCCGGCGCGCTCGACAGCAGAGATGTGAACGAAAACGTCGGCGCTGCCGTCGTCAGGCTGAATGAAGCCGAAGCCCTTGGTGGCATTGAACCATTTAACTGTGCCAGTGGTCATAACGAACCCTTTCATAGCAATTGTGGACCGCCGGGCGACGCACGGCGGGATGTTTTCGACTTTTGAGAGGGAACGTTCGTCAAGAAGCGCGAGGCGCAGCAACAACAATATCAGCAAACAAAGTATCGATGGTTCTCAAATAGGGGATGCCAATGCGATTGTCAACTTTTTGTTTTAGGAAATATAAATAATGCTACTTAAGGTAGATTTTTACCGAATGCAATCGGCGCCAACACTGCGCGATCAGGGCGCGGTGTTGAAGAAGGCGAGCCGGGTGAAGATGGTGTAGTTCGCTTCCGAGACCATCAGTGCCATGAAGATCAGCACGGCTGCCGGCGGCAGCAGGATAGCGTAAACGAGCGCCAGCCGTTCCCAGGCCATATGCATGAAGACAGCAACGATCAAACCTGCCTTCAGCATCATGAAGACGATGATCAGCAACCAGCGCGCCAAGCCCTGGACCCCGAGATAATCAACCATGTAGGAAAAGGCGCTGAGCACGAAGAGCAGGCCCCAAACGAGGAGGTAGAGCCGGATCGGATGCTGCGCGCTGTGCGCTTGCGTGGGTGTCTGCATATGCGATGTTGTCTCGCTCATGATGACGCTCCTTCACCACAGATAGAAAAACGCGAAGATGAATACCCAGACCAGATCGACGAAGTGCCAGTAGAGGCCCATGATCTCGACGGACTCGTACTGGCCTTTCCGGCTTGTGAAAAAGCCGCGGCGCGCCACGTCGAAATCCCCTCGCCAAACCTTGCGGGCGACGATGAGGAGAAAGATGACGCCGATCGTGACGTGAGTGCCATGGAAGCCGGTGATCATGAAGAAGGTCGATCCGAACTGGGGAGCACCCCAGGGATTCTCCCAAGGACGCACACCTTCGGATATCAGCTTCGTCCATTCGAAGGCCTGCATGCCCACGAAGGTAGCGCCGAGAAGCGCCGTCGCCAGCATCAGGGCGGCCGTCCGTCCGCGTTCGCGGCGATAGCCGAAATTTACAGCCATCGCCATGGTGCCGCTGCTTGAGATCAGCACGAACGTCATGATCGCAATCAGGATCAGCGGTACGTCCTGCCCGCCGATATGAAGCGCGAAGACTTCGCTCGGATTGGGCCAGGCGACAGGCGTCGACATTCGGGCCGTCATATAGGCAATCAGGAAGCAGCCGAAGACGAAGGTGTCGCTGAGGAGAAAAATCCACATCATCGCCTTGCCCCAGGAGGCGGTCTTGAAGGCGCGCTGATCGGAGGAAAAATCGGCGGCGACCCCTCGCAGCCCGGTGGGACCGAGGTCGGAATTGCCGAGAGACTGTGTCATCCGAGATACCTCCTAGCTGATCAGTTGGCGGCAGAGATCGATGAAATCATTCGCCCAGCCGGCAAAGAGCACGAAGAGCAGCAGCCAGACGGCGAGCATGAAATGGGAATAGATGGCGGAAAGATCGACGCTAAGACGTAGCCTGTCTCGCGGTACATCCGCTGCAAATACCCGCACTGTCGTACGGCCAAGCACGACAAGCCCTCCGAGGATATGAAGGCCATGCAGGCCGGTGAGCATATAGAAGAAGCTGTTGGCTGGGTTGTCGGCAAGCACGTAGCCGGCCGATACCAGCTCCCGCCAGGCCTGGATCTGTCCGATGAGAAAGAGAACGGCAAGCGAAAAAGCGGCTGCTAGCGCCAGCGGCAGGCTTTCCATGCGGTCATGCCGCGCTTCTCTTTTTGCCCATTCCAGGGCGCCGCTGCTCAACACGAGCACGGCGGTGTTTGCCCAGAGCAGGCGCGGAACCGGAGTGGCCCACCAGTCCGCCGAGGCCATGCGCATGAAATAAGCGCTGACAGAGAGGCTGAAGAGGGCGCCGACGACGCCGAGGAAGACAAAGAGGCCGATTTTCACCGCAGGTTTGGACGGCAGTTCCCGCCTGTCTGTCGCGGGCAGCTCCAGGCCCGTTTCAAGCCAGGGTTTCGACATCAGCCGCTGCCCGGCCAGCCACCAGATAATGACGCCGCCGATTAGGGCAAGGAAGATCAGCACGACGTTCATGCGACGACCTCCCTCGTGAGGCCGCCGCTTGGAGGCTGCGTCTGCGGAATGAAATCCTCAGCCGATCCCGGCACGCTGTAGTCATAGGCCCAACGGTAGACCACCGGCAGATCCCTGCCCCAATTCCCGTGCGCAGGAGGGGTTTGCGGCGTTTGCCATTCGAGCGTCGTTGCCCGCCAGGGATTGCCGCCTGCTTGCCTGCCTTTGAAGAGGCTCCAGACCAGATTGAACAGGAAGACGATCTGAGCTGCGCCCACAACGAGCGCCATGACGGTAATGAAGACGTTCAATGTGTTGGCCGAAGGCGGAACGAAGACCGTGTCTCCCAGTTCGTGGTAGCGGCGCGGCATGCCGAGCAGGCCGAGATAATGCATGGGAAAGAAGATCGCATAGGTGCCGAGAAAGGTGATCCAGAAATGGATATGACCGAGGAAATCGTCCAGCATCCGTCCGGTAACCTTGGGATACCAGTGGTAGATCGCCCCGAAGATGACGAGGATCGGCGCGACGCCCATGACCATGTGAAAATGCGCGACGACGAACAGCGTATCGGACAGGGGAACGTCGACCACGACGTTGCCTAGGAACAGTCCGGTCAGGCCGCCGTTGACGAAGGTGACGATGAAGGCTAGCGCGAAGAGCATGGGCAGGGTTAGATGGATGTCGCCGCGCCATAGTGTCAGCACCCAGTTGTAGACCTTGATGGCAGTCGGGACAGCGATGATCAGCGTGGTGGTGGCGAAGAAAAAGCCGAAGGCCGGGTTCATGCCGCTGACATACATATGATGCGCCCAGACGATGAAGCTCAAGGCGCCGATGACGACGATCGCCCAGACCATCATGCGGTAGCCGAAGATGTTCTTGCGGGCATGGGTGCTGATAAGGTCAGAGACAATGCCGAAAGCGGGTAGCGCCACGATATAGACTTCCGGATGGCCGAAGAACCAGAACAGGTGCTGGAAGAGGATCGGGCTGCCGCCCCCGTGTTGCAGCTGCTCGCCCATCTCGACGATGGCGGGCATGAAAAAGCTCGTGCCGAGCAATCGGTCGAACAGCATCATGACGCAGGCGACGAAGAGGGCGGGAAATGCAAGCAGCGCCATCACGGTCGCGGTGAAGATGCCCCAGACGGTCAAAGGCATGCGCATCAGCGTCATGCCGCGCGCCCGTCCTTGCAGCACCGTCACCACATAATTCAGGCCGCCCATGGTAAAGCCGATGATGAAGACGATCAGTGAGAAGAGCATGAGGAGAATGCCCCAGTCGCTGCCGCCCGGCGTACCGGACAGAACGGCCTGCGGAGGATAGAGGGTCCAGCCGGCCCCTGTCGGGCCGCCGGGGACGAAAAAGCCTGCGACCAGGATCAGGACGGCAAGCAGATAGATCCAGTAGCTCAGCATGTTCGCATACGGGAACACCATATCGCGGGCGCCGAGCATCAGGGGAATGAGGTAATTGCCGAAACCGCCGAGGAACAGCGCTGTCAGAAGATAGATCACCATGATCATGCCATGCATGGTGATGAACTGGTAATAGTGATTGGCATCGATGAAGGCGAAATAGCCGGGAAAGGCAAGCTGCAGGCGCATCAGCCAGGAAAGCACGAGCGCGACCAGACCGATCGAGATGGCCGTGAGCGAGTACTGCACGGCGATGATCTTGGCGTCCTGGCTGAAGACGTATTTCGTCCACCAGCTTTTCGGATGATAAAGCTCGACATCCTCCACCTCGGCGGCCGGAACGGCGCCTGCGCTGCCAGACGGAATTTCGACCATGATATCTCCTCCCGTTTCATCCGATGCCGCTTTGACTGTCTTTCCCGGCCTCAGTTGACCGGCTGCTGCTCTCCCGATGCCAGAAGCTGGTTGAACGTCTGCTGTTGGTCGAGCCAGATCTGATAGTCCGCGGCCTCCTCGACCACGACCGTTCCGCGCATCTGTGGATGGCCGACGCCGCACAGTTCGGCGCAGAGAATGTCGAAAGTTCCGGTTCGCGTCGGTGTGAACCAGAAATAGGTCACCATGCCGGGGATCATATCCATCTTGGCGCGGAATTCGGGCACGTAAAAATCGTGGACGACGTCCACGGAGCGCAGCAGCACCCGCACCGGTTTGCCGACCGGCAAATGCAATTCGCCGCCCTCTACGATCACGTCGTCGAGACCTGCGGCATCGTTCCTGTTAAGGCCGAGCGGATTTTCGGAGGTGATGTCACGCGTATCCGCGCGGCCGAGTTTCCCGTCCACTCCCGGCAGACGGAAGCTCCACAGCCATTGCTGCGCGACGACCTCCAGAGGTGATGCCTCGTCCGGCACCGTGACGAACTGGTTCCATACCACAAGGCCGGGCGCGAGCATGGCGGCGACGCCGACGGCGGTGCCTGAGGCGAGCAGCATTTCCAGCCTGCGGTTTTCCGGCTCGTACGCCGCCTTGTTCCCGGGTTTGTGCCGGAAGCGAAAGACGCAATAGGCCATGAACAAGACCACGGCCACGAAAACCACGCCGGTAATCCAGAAGGTGACGACGAGAGTGCTATCGATATAGGTCCAGTTGGACGCAATCGGCGTCCACCACCATGGGCTCAGCACATGGAAGAGCAGCGAGCCCACCACCAGCAAGACGAGGATCAGCACGACAGCCATTTCCGCCCCTCCCTGAGCCGATCCGACCGTGGATAGGAAACCGCATTTCGCAACTCTTATTTTTTGATTATCTCACAAATAGAAAACACCCGCAATTACGGCAATTTAAGCATGTGTCCCCGGCGTCGGCCGGTTCCGTCGTTCAACCATCGATCCCCTCGCAGGCTCTGCGTCGCAGCGCACGGGATGGTTTCAGTCCGGAACCACCACCAATTTACCGACGAAATTCTTGGCCATGAAGTCGGTCTGTGCCTGATGAAACTCAGAGAGAGGATAGACGCCGCCGACAAGCGGCCGGATCTTCTTTTCCTCGATATAGCGGACGAGCCGTCGGAAATCGGTCCGGCTCCCCTGGCTCGACCCGTGCAGTTCGAGCTGCTTGAGATACATCGTCCGGAGATCCAGTTGCACGACCGGTCCGCCGATCGCGCCAGCCGTCGTATAACGGCCCTCCGGGCGCAGGATCTTCAACAGGTCGTTGAACATCTGTCCTGCGACAAGATCGGCGACGACGTCGACTGGTCTGCCTCGCGTCGCCAAATGCACGGCGTCGACCAGATTGCCCGCGCCTCGCGTTACGACCGCTTCCGCGCCGATATCGAGCACCGCCTGCTCCTTGCCGGCGCCGGCAATAGCAATGGGGACGGCTCCGCGCGCTCGCGCCAACTGGATGATCGCAGAGCCAACGCCGCCGGATGCGCCGGTGACCAACACGATTTCACCCGCCGAAAGTCGCGCCCGTTCGAGCATCCGTTCGCCGGTCAGATAGGCGCAGCAGAAGGTCGCGAGTTCGACGTCGGTGAGGTCGGTATCGACCACATGCGCATTCTCGGATGGCAGCGCCATGTATTCCGCATAGCCGCCATCCCGGCCGTGGCCCATGTAATCGATATCGGCGAGGCTGTCGTCGTCGCGGTTGTAGATCGAGAAATCGACCATGACGCGTTCGCCGATCCGGGCGTCATCGACGCCCTTGCCGACCGCGACGATGCAGCCCACCGTATCGGTGCCCTGGATGCGCGGAAAGGTCAACGTATTGCCTTGCCGGCGCCAGGTCGAGACGGCGGACGGGTCGTCTTCGGTGCCATAGGCCCCTTGGCGGACCCAGACATCGGTGTTGTTCATGCCGCAAGCGGTGACTTTAATCAGCACTTCGCCATCGGCAGGCACCGGAACGGGCGTGGCGCGGTTATAGATCAGTTTGTCGAGGCCGCCATGACCGATCAGCTGTACGGCGGCCATGGTTTTGGGAATCGTATTCATTCGGCACTCCTCAGATCGACTTGAAGACGCTGTCGATCGCTTCCGCCGTGGCTTTCACAACGGTGTCCGCCTCTTCGCGAGTGAGGCAGAGGGGCGGCGCAAAGCCGAGGATGTCGCCTTGAGGCATGGCGCGCCCGATGACGCCGCGTTCAAGGAGTGCCGTTGCGACTCGGGGGCCGATCTTCTGTGAAGGATCGAAGAATGTGCGGTCGTCCTTGTCTTCGACGAATTCGACCGCAGCCATCAGGCCGTCGCCGCGGACCTCACCGACATACTTATGGGAACCGACCGCTTTGGCGAGTTCGCTCCGGAAATAGGCGCCGGTCTCGCCTGCTTTCGTCACCAGATCGAGTTCGTCGATTAATTCGAGATTGGCGATGCCCGCAGCCGAGCAGATCGGATGCGCAGAATAGGTCCAGCCATGGCCGATCGCTCCCATCTGGTCCGAGCCCTGGACCAGTACCTGCCAGACCTTGTCAGAGACGATGGTTCCCGAGAGCGGCGCATAGGCCGAAGTCAGGCCCTTGGCTATCGTAATCAGATCCGGTCTCATGCCGTAATGGTCAGAACCGAACATGGTGCCGAGCCGGCCGAAGCCGGTGACGACTTCATCCGCGATGAGCAGGATGTCGTATCTGCCGAGCACGGCTTGGATCTTCTCCCAATAGCCCTTCGGCGGCGGTACGATGCCGCCGGTGCCGAGGATCGGTTCGCCGATGAAGGCGGCGATCGTATCGGGGCCCTCAGCCAGGATCAGTTCTTCGAGTTTGTCGGCGCAATATTGCGAGAATTGCTCTTCGCTCATGGAGCGGTCCGGCCGCCGGAAATAATAAGGCGCTTCGGTGTGCAGGACCGGTGCTCGCGGCAGGTCGAAGGCCTTGTGAAAAAGTTCGAGGCCGGTAAGGCTGCCGGTCATCACCCCGGAACCGTGATAGCCACGCCAGCGCGAAATGATCTTCTTCTTTTCCGATCGCCCGAGGATGTTGTTGTAGTACCAGATCAGCTTGATGTTGGTCTCGTTGGCGTCGGAGCCGGAAAGGCCGAAATAGACACGGCTCATGCCGGCCGGCGCCCGATCGATGATCATCTTCGACAAAGTGATCGAGGCTTCGGTGCCGTGGCCGACATAGGCATGGTAGTAGGCGAGGTTTCTCGCCTGCTCGGCGATCGCTTCGGCGATCTTCTGCTGCCCATAGCCGACATTGACGCAATAGAGGCCGGCGAAGGCGTCGAGGCTGGTGCGCCCGTTGACGTCGGTGATGTAGACGCCTTCTCCGCTGCCGATCACGCGGGTCGGCGTCTCGCCGCGCGCATGCATTCCCATATGGGTCGACGGATGGAAAAAATGGTCCCGGTCCCAGGCGGTGAGTTCATTATTTCTTTCGAGCATTGGCTTTTCCTTCGAGATACGGGACCGCTCAGCCGGCCGTGTCGATGCAGATGTATTTGACTTCACTGAAGGCCTCGATGCCGTGGCGAGAACCTTCGCGCCCGAGACCGGACTGTTTCCATCCGCCGAAGGGGATCGGCCCGCCGGTAATCTTCACGCGGTTGATGGCCACCATGCCATATTCGAGCGCCCGACTGACGCGCAGCTGGCGGGCGCCGTTCTCCGTGACGGCATAGGCGACCAGGCCGTATTCGGTGTCGTTGGCGCGGGCGATGACTTCATCCTCGTGGTCGAAGGCAGTTACGGCCGCAACCGGCCCGAAGGTCTCCTCGCGCATGACCAGCGCGTCGTCCGGCACATCCACCAATAGCGTGGGTTCGAAAAACAACGGACCGGCCGCGTGGCGCTTGCCTCCGGCGATCAGTCGCGCACCGCGCTTAATCGCATCCCCCACCTGCGCCTCGACCTTTGTCATGGCGCGCTCATGCATGAGGGGGCCGATATCGATGCCCTCGGTCAGCCCGTTGCCAATTTTCAGGGCAGCGATCCGCCCGGCAAAAGCGGCGTTGAAGGCGCTAAGGATCGGCCGCTGGACAAAAATCCGGTTGGCCGCGAGGCAGTCCTGCCCGGAGGTCGCGAATTTGGCGGCCATCGCTATATCGGCGGCGCGATCGATATCCGCGTCCTCGAATATGATGAGGGGTGCATGTCCGCCGAGTTCCAAGACCAGCCGCTTCATTGTCGGCATGCATTGCGCGGCGATCAGCTTGCCGATCTCGGTGGAGCCGGTAAAGCTCATCGCCCGCACCCGGTTATCTTCGCAAAGCCGACCAACGATGGTGGCTGCGTCACCGGTCACGACATTGAACACGCCGGCCGGAATGCCGGCACGTTCGGCGAGCTCGGCCAGCGCCAGGGCCGAAAGTGGCGTTTCGGAGGACGGATGGGCAACGATCGTGCAGCCGGCGGCAAGCGCCGCTGCACCCTTGCGGGTCAGCATGGCGGAGGGAAAGTTCCAAGGTGTGATCACGCCGACGACGCCGAGCGGTTCGCGCCGGATGATCATCTCCGCATCCGGCAGGTGGCTGGTGACGCTTTCGGCGTTTACGCGCTTTCCTTCCTCGGCATACCACTCGATGAAGGATGCGGCGTAGTCGATCTCGCCGCGAGCTTCGGCAAGCGGCTTGCCCTGTTCAAGGGTCATCAGGAGCGCAAGATCCTCCTTGGCTGCCAATACCAGCCGATGCCATTCCTTCAAGATCGCTGCCCTCTCCTGCGGCAGTTTTGCCCGCCAGAGGGGAAAAGCGGCCGCGGCGGCGTCGATCGCAATGCCGGTTTCCTCCGCGCCCAGGCTCGCGACAAAGGCAAGCGTGGCGGAGGAGGAGGGATCGGTCACCTGGAAGCTGTGGCCCTCCGTGCCGGCGATCCAACGTCCGTTCACATAGGCGAGATCGCGCAGCAGATGACGATCGATAAGACGCATCAGGGCCTCGTGATAGGCAGGGCGTGCAAAAATTGCGGTCATGGCCAGATCCTCATTCAAGCTCGTCTCCAGTGTGGCGGAGCTTCGGCGAGAGATTGTCCATTCCGCGGGGCGGAAAGAGAGAGATGGTCTAAACTGGCGGGTCTGTCCGGAGAAATTGTCTGTCACCGGTGTCGGCCCGGAAGAGGGCCGAGACCGGCACCCCGGTCTCTTCCTTCACGGTTTTTGTAACGATGTAGGTGAAATAACGCTCGATACCGAGCTCGCGGTTGAGCAGATCGTCGATCAGCCGCTGGTAGGCATCGATATCAAGGGTCACGATCTTTGCAATGTAATCGACGCCACCGCCGACCGACCAGCAGGCCGTAATCTCCGGAATAGCTGACACAGCGCGTTCGAAGCGATCGAAATCGCTTTGGCGGTGGTTGGCAAGCGTGACTTCCACCATGACGCTGGCAATGGGTGCGATTCGCCGCGCCGCGAGGTGCGCGTGATACCCGGCAATGATGCCCGCCTTCTCCAGTTTTCGAAGGCGCATCCAGCAGGGCGTCGGTGAAAGCCCGACCTTTTCGGCGAGCGCAAGCTTGGTGATTCGACCGTCGCTTTGGACGGCTTCCAGGATTCGCAGGTCGATGGCGTCGATTTTCATACGGTTTCCTGTCGTGCAGTTGTGAAGAAAGACAATGAAAATTCGTTTTGGCATTGTCAATTGAACTGATTTTAAGCACAGTCGAAATCATGACAAATTGGCGACCGGATCCCTCTCAACTTCGCCGACCGGCCTATCTCTCGCTCGCCGAGCAGATTGCGCGCGCCATCCAGGAGGGGACACTTGCCAGCGGCGCGAGACTTCCCACCCATCGCCGCTTGGCGGACGACCTCGGCCTTTCGGTTCAGACAGTAAGCCGCGCCTATGACGACCTCATCCGCCGCGGGCTGATCTCCGGCGAGATCGGGCGCGGCAGTTTCGTCCAGAGCCGGCCCCGAGAGCCCGAGCCGCCCTACCTGCCGGAGAGGCTGGGCGAGGTTATCGATCTGTCGATCCTCAAGCCGGTCTGCGAAAACATGCATCTGGACAAGATGCGGCAGGCCTTCGGCTGGCTTTCGGAAAACCTGCCGGCCAGTTCTGCGCTCTCCTTTCGACCGAACATGGTCTTTCCACGTCATCGCGCCATTGCGACCGAGTGGCTTGCTCTTTGCGGCATCCAGGCCTCCGCCCTGAACGTGAACCTGACCAATGGCGCGACATCCGGCATGACGGTGGCGCTGATGAGCACCGCTCCACCTGGATCGATCGTCGCCACGGAGGCGATCAGCCACCATACGCTGGTGCCGCTTTCCACCTATCTCGGCATTCATCTGGAAGGCTTGCCGATCGATGACGACGGCATGATTCCGGAAGCGTTAGACGAAGCCTGCCGCACGAGCCCTATCCGCGCCGTCTTCCTGCAGCCCTCGGTTATCAATCCACGAGCCACCCTGATGAGTGCACGGCGACGGGAAGCTCTGGCGCAAGTGGCAAGCCGGCATGATATCGCAATCATCGAAAACGACGTCCTCGGCCCCTTGGTGGGCGACAGGCCTCCGCCGATTGCGGCAATCGCGCCGGAGCGCACGCTGTATGTCACGAGCTTTACCAAAATTACCGTACCCGGCTTGCGTATCGGCTATCTCGTCGCTCCCGACCGGTATGTGGCCGCAGTCGCAAACCGGCATCTGGTTTCGAACTGGATGGCTACCCCCGCAATCGCCGAGATCGCCACCCGTTGGGTGGCCGACGGTACTGCCATGGAGCTTGTCAACTGGCAGCGCCAAGCTCTTGCCGACCGGCATGCCATCGCCCAGGAGGCGCTTTCGGGACTGCGTTACTATTCGCATCCGCAGAGCCTGCATGTCTGGCTTCCTCTCTCCGACGCTCATTCGGAAGAGGGTTTCGTGTCGCAAGCGAGGTTGCGTGGCGTGGCAATCGCCCCGGGCACATCGTTTCGCACCGCCGGTCAGGGATGGGCGCCCGCTGTGCGGATTTCGCTGGGCTCCACGTCAGGCGACGACCTGAGGACAGGCCTCGGGATTGTGGCTTCGCTCACTCAAGGAAATCCAGAGGCGCTTCTGCTCGCGATTTAGGTTTAGCGCTGGGGAAATGGGCAGATGTATAAATATTGTCATGATATTATTTTATGAATTGACATGATTTCTTGAGGCCGTCATCGTTGGTGCATTGCTTGTCTCAACAGGGAGAGACATGAATGGCATCCCCTATCATCCGCATCGACAACATCGTGAAGAGATATGGTCCGCTCACCGTTCTCGACGGCTTGTCTATCAAGGTGATGCCTGGCGAAAAGCTGGCGTTGATCGGTCCGTCCGGTTCCGGCAAGACGACCATCCTGCGCATTCTGATGACGTTGGAAACGATCAGCGGGGGCCATATCGAGGTTGACGGCGAGCAGCTATATCACATGAGGAAGGGCGCGGACCTGATCTCTGCCGACGAGCGCCACCTGCATCGCATGCGCAAGAAGATCGGCATGGTCTTCCAGCACTTCAATCTGTTTCCGCACAAATGTGTGCTCGACAACATCACGCTCGCGCCGATGCTGACGCAGGGCGCGGGGCGCGCAGACGCGGAAAAGCGGGCGATGGAACTTCTGGACATGGTGGGCATGGCGGACAAGGCGAAGGCGGTGCCGGCCCAGCTTTCCGGCGGCCAGAAGCAACGCGTCGCGATCGCCCGGGCGCTCGCGCTCTCTCCGAAGATCATGCTGTTCGACGAGGTGACCTCGGCGCTCGATCCGGAACTCGTCGAAGAGGTATTGAACGTTATGCGGCGGCTGGCAGCCGAGACCGACATGACCATGCTTCTCGTAACGCATGAGATGGGTTTCGCTCACGATTTCGCCGATCGCGTCCTGTTTTTCGATCGCGGCAAGATCGTCGAAGAGGGGAGGCCGGAGGAGATTTTCCGAAACCCCAAGCAGGAGCGAACGCAGGGTTTTCTCCGCAAGATCATCGCGGCGGGGCACCGCGTCTGACCGCCTGGAGCGGTGACATTGCCCGAATAATAAATAGGAAAACCAGAGGAATTGGGACAATGAAGACAAGAATTCTCACGACCGCCGTCAGTATGGCAACGTTGCTTTCCATCGCAGCCGGGGTGCCTGCGTTCGCCGCTGACGACAAGCTGAACGATCTCAAGGAACAGGGCTTTGCCCGTATCGCCATCGCCAACGAGCCGCCCTATACGGCCGTCGGCGCCGACGGCAAGGTGTCGGGTGCCGCACCGGACGTCGCGCGCGTCATTTTCCAGCGCCTCGGCGTCAAGGAGGTCGTGGCCTCGATCTCCGAATATGGTGCGATGATCCCGGGCCTGCAGGCCGGCCGGCACGACGCCATTACCGCCGGTCTCTTCATGAAGCCGGAGCGCTGCAACGCGGTCGCCTATTCCGAGCCAATCCTCTGCGATGCGGAAGCTTTCGCCGTCAAGAAAGGCAACCCGCTGAAGCTCACGAGCTACAAGGACATTGCCGACAACACCAACGCGAAGATCGGGGCACCGGGCGGCGGCACCGAGGAGAAGCTCGCACTCCAGGCCGGCGTGCCGCGCGACCGTGTCATCGTGGTGCCCGACGGGCAGAGCGGCGTCAAGATGCTTCAGGACGGTCGTATCGACGTCTACTCGCTTCCGGTCCTTTCGATCCACGACCTCATGGACAAGGCCAAGGATCCAAACCTCGAAGTCGTCGCACCCGTCGTCGGAGCGCCGGTTTATTGTGATGGGGCGGCCTTCCGCAAGCAGGATGTGGCGCTTCGCGATGCCTTCGACGTGGAACTCAAGAAGCTGAAGGAATCCGGCGAGTTCGCCAAGCTCATCGAGCCCTACGGCTTCTCTGCCAAGGCCGCCATGTCGACGACCCGGGACAAGCAATGCACTGCCGCCCAGTAAGCTGCCGAGATCAGGTGGACGGAGCGGTCTATGTCCCGGTCCGCCACCGGTCACGGCCGAAGGCCGTCTCTGCACTGTATCGGATGATGGGAAGTTTTTGCTGATGTCGGTCTGGTCCGGCTATTTGACGCTGATCCTCGAGGGCGCGCTGGTGACGCTGAAGTTGACCGTCATGGGGTCGGCTCTGGCGCTGGTGATGGCTTTTCTGGCCGGGCTCGGCCGGCTCTCACGCTTCTTCGCCGTGAGGGCGCTTGCCACGACCTATATCGAGTTCTTCCGCGGTACTTCGATCTTCGTACAGCTCTTCTGGGTCTACTTCGTCCTGCCTTTTGCAGGCATCACGCTTACCCCGCTTCAGGCAGGCGTGCTTGCATTGGGGCTGAACGTCGGGGCTTATGGGGCCGAAGTCGTGCGCGGTGCCGTCAAGGCCGTTGGGCGCCAGCAGACCGAGGCCTGCGTGGCGCTCAATCTCTCGCGCTATCAGCGCATGCGCCATGTGATCCTGCCGCAGGCGCTGCCCCTGATGCTGCCGACCTTCTGCAACAATGCCATCGAGCTCTTGAAGGGAACCGCGGTCGTGTCGCTGATCTCGCTGACGGACCTGACTTTCCAGGCACAGGTCGTCCGCGCACAGACCGGCAACACACTCATTCCCTTCACCACGATCCTCTTCCTCTATTTCGTCATGGCGTGGGCGATTTCCACAGCCATGCGCTGGCTGGAGCGGCGGATGACGCGCGGTCTCGATGGCGTGAGGACCTGATCATGGAATGGGATTGGGATTTCGTTTGGCAGATCATGCCGACCCTTCTCGAAGGGTTCAAGATCACCATACTGGCGACCATTCTCGGTGCGCTGGTGGCTGCGGTAATCGGTCTCGCTCTCGCCATTGCGCGCCGTTCGCCGATCGCCGCGGTATCTCGCACGGTCGGCTTCGTCTCGGAATTCATCCGCGGCACGCCGCTTCTCGTACAGCTCTATTTCATATTCTATGTGCTGCCCGATATCGGCATCCGCCTGTCGCCGCTGGTTGCCGGCGTGATCGGTATCGGTGTGCATTACGCAACCTATACTGCAGAGGTCTACCGAGCCGGTATCGAAAACGTGCCGCGCGGCCAATGGGAGGCAGCCAACGCAACCAATCTCACCACGCGGCAGGCCTGGATACACGTCATCCTGCCGCAGGCCATTCCGCCGATGATCCCGGCGCTCGCAAACTATTTTATCGCGATGTTCAAGGAGACGCCGCTGCTTTCGGCGATCACCGTGCTGGAACTGATGAACCAGGCGAAGAGCATCGCCAACAGCAATTACCGCTACATCGAGCCGATGACATTGGTCGGCGTCTTTTTCCTCGCCGTCAGCCTGCTCTCGGTCGTCGGGCTGCGCTGGCTGGAGGAACGTTATGCCCGGATGGATGACTGATATGGTTCCTGTCGACATAAACCTCCATGGCCGAAAACCGCGGCTGGACGAGCGGCCGCTTGAAAAGCGGATCGGCCTCGTCATCCTGTCCACGGATCATACGACGGAGGTGGACTTCCAGCGCATGGTCGCAAGCGACCGCATCGGCGTCTACGTCAATCGCATCCCCTATGCCAATCCCACGACGCCCGAAAATCTCATGAAGATGCAGCCGGCGTTAAGCGAAGGCGCATCGCTCATTCTGCCCGACGAGCCGCTTGATGCCGTCATGTATTCCTGTACCTCCGCCTCCGTGGTGATCGGAGATGTCAGGATCGAGGAGGCGATACGTGCTGCCAAGCCGGGCGTTCCGGTCGTGACGCCGACTGCCGCGGCCGTAAGGGGACTGCGGGCGTTGGGCGCGCACAGTATCTCGATCCTGACCCCCTATACCGTCGAGACGAGCCGACCGATGGCCGATTATTTCGCCGGCCTCGGCTTCACGATCAACCGCTTCACCTGCCTTGGTTTCGAAGATGATCGCGAAATGGCTCGCATTGCTCCAGACGAGATCGTTTCGCTCGCCAGCGAAGCGATGGATCCGCAGTCGCAGTCGCTTTTCATCTCCTGTACCGCCGTCCGGGCCGCTCAAGTCGCGGGGCGCGTCGAAGCTGCGATAGGTAAGCCTGTGGTTACCAGTAATCTGGCCACTGCCTGGGCCTGTCTGCGCCTCTGCGGTGAAACCGCTTTGCGTCCAGAACTGGGCACGCTGATGACAAAACCCTATTCGGAGGGCTGAGTTCATGAGCGGGAAAACCTTGCCGGTTCAGCTTGACGATATCCGCGCCGCCTCGGCCCGGCTCGATGGTCGTGTACTCCGGACTCCGATGACGCAATCGGCAACGCTGAGGGAGCATATGGGCGTGCCGGTCCATCTGAAGCTGGAGCATCACCAGACCACCGGCAGCTTCAAATTGCGCGGCGCGACGAACGCCGTACTTTCCCTTTCTCGGAAAGAGCGGTCACGAGGGGTGGTGGCTGCTTCCACCGGCAATCACGGGCGGGCGCTCGCCTTTGCGGCCAAGGCAGAAGGCTCCGTCGCGACCGTCTGCATGTCGTCGCTCGTGCCGGAGAACAAGGTCTCGGAAATCCGCCGGCTAGGCGCCCATGTACGTATTGTCGGGCGCTCGCAGGACGAGGCGCAGGAGGAGGTGGAGAGACTGGTCGCGGAAGAGGGGCTGGTCATGGTGCCGCCCTTCGATCATCCGGCCATCGTCGCGGGGCAGGGCACGCTGGGCCTCGAGATCATCGAACAGTGCCCGGAGGTGGAAACCGTTCTGGTGCCGTTGTCCGGCGGGGGGCTTGCCGTTGGCGTTGCCGCTGCGGTGAAGGGCCTGAAACCATCGGTCCGGGTGATCGGCCTGACGATGGAGCGCGGAGCAGCGATGAAGGCGAGCCTCGACGCCGGCAGACCGGTGCTGGTCGAGGAGCTATCGAGCCTGGCGGATTCGCTCGGCGGCGGCATCGGTCTCGATAACCGCGTCACTTTCGCGATGTGTAGGGATCTTCTCGATGACGTCGTCCTTCTCTCCGAAGCGGAGATCGCGGCCGGCATGCGGCATGCCTATGCCGTCGAGCGCGAAGTAGTCGAAGGCGCCGCAGCCGTGGGCATCGCGGCGCTGTTGGCGGGCAAGGTCGCAAGTCGAGGCCCTGTCGTCACCATTCTCTCCGGCCGCAATATCGACATGGAGCAGCACCGGCGCGTGATCAACGGTGACATCTCCCATGGAAAGGATGCCGCATGAGCCGGATGGTAATTCTCACCGAAAGGGACCTGCGCAAACTTGTTCCGCTCGACGGCCAAGCGGTCGCCTGCGTTGAGGACGCATTTCGCGCGCTCGCCACCAAGCCTGTTGCCATGCCCCCCATCTTGCGCCTCGATATTCCCGAGCATCGAGGCGAGGTGGACGTAAAGACCGCCTATGTGCCCGGCCTGGAAGGTTTCGCCATCAAGATCAGCCCCGGGTTTTTCGACAATCCGAAGATCGGCTTGCCGAGCACAAACGGGATGATGGTCTTGTTGTCCAGTCGCACCGGTCTCGTTCAGGCGCTGTTGCTCGATAACGGTTATCTCACCGATGTCAGGACGGCAGCTGCCGGCGCGGTGGCCGCCAGGCACCTTTCGCGTCCGGACTCGAGCATTGCGGCGATCTTCGGAGCAGGCATGCAGGCGCGCCTTCAGCTGGAGGCTCTGACGCTGGTCCGCCCGATCCGGGAGGCGCGCATCTGGGCGCGCGATATGGCAAAGGCCGAAGCCGCTGCGACCGAGCTGGCCGCCAAGCTCGACTTTCCTATCCGCGCTGAAGCCGACCCTCAGGCCGCCGTCGCCGGGGCCGATATCATCGTTACCACGACGCCGTCCGAAACGCCGATCCTGAGGGCCGACTGGCTTCGGTCAGGTCAGCACGTGACTGCCATGGGCTCGGATGCCGAGCACAAGAACGAGGTCGAGCCGACGGCGATCGCCAAGATCGACGTCTATGTCGCCGATAGCCTCAAACAGACCAGGCGGCTGGGGGAACTGCATCACGCGATCGCGGCCGGGCTGGTTTCAGAGGATGCAGTGTTCCCGCAGCTAGGCGACGTCGTCGCCGGTCTCCATCAAGGCCGCGAGAACCCCGGACAGATCACACTCGCTGACCTCACCGGCACGGGGATCCAGGACACCGCCATCGCCACGCTTGCCTTCGCGCGAGCGGATGCCGCCGGCGCTGGCATCACATTCGAAAGCTGAGCCGGTCTTGCACCGGATAATGAAGGGAAGAAACATGACCCAGCCCAATCTCAAATTCTCACTTGGCGAATATGCTGCACGGCTGGAAAAGACACGGCGCGCTATGGAGGTAAAGGGGATCGATCTTCTGATCATCAGCGACCCCTCTAACATGGCCTGGCTGACGGGTTATGACGGCTGGTCTTTCTATGTGCATCAGGCGGTCATCGTGCCGCCATCCGGCGAGCCGATCTGGTTCGGTCGAGGTCAAGATGCCAATGGCGCCAAGCTGACCGCCTATCTCCGCCACGAAAACATCGTCGGGTATCCGGACCACTACGTTCAGTCGACCGAGCGGCATCCGATGGACTATCTCTCCGGTATCCTGACCGACCGCGGCTTGGGCAAATTGACTGTCGGCGTCGAGATGGACAATTACTGGTTCTCGGCTGCTGCCTTCGCATCGCTCACGAAGCACCTGCCGAACGCCCGGTTCGTGGATGCGACCGCGCTCGTCAACTGGCAGCGCGCGGTGAAAAGCGAAACCGAGATCAAATATATGCGCAATGCAGCCCGCATCGTCGAGGCGATGCATGCGCGGATCTTCGACAAAATCGAGGTCGGCATGCGCAAATGCGACCTCGTCGCCGAAATCTATGACGCCGGCACGCGCGGCGTCGACGGTATCGGCGGCGATTATCCGGCGATCGTGCCGCTGCTGCCGTCGGGCGTGGAAGCCTCGGCGCCGCATCTGACCTGGGACGACCGGCCGATGAAGGAGGGCGAGGGCACCTTCTTCGAGATCGCCGGCTGCTATAATCGCTATCACGTGCCGCTCTCGCGAACGGTGTTTCTGGGCAAGCCGACGCAAGCCTTTCTCGATGCCGAAAAAGCGACGCTGGAGGGCATGGCGGCGGGCCTTGCGGTGGCTAAACCCGGCAATACTTGCGAGGATATTGCCAATGCCTTCTTTGGCGTCTTGAAGAAGTACGGGATCGTCAAGGACAACCGAACCGGTTACCCGATCGGTCTTTCCTATCCGCCGGACTGGGGCGAGCGCACCATGAGCCTGCGCCCCGGCGACCGCACCGAGCTCAGACCTGGCATGACCTTCCATTTCATGACCGGCCTGTGGCTGGAAGACATGGGCTTTGAGACGACGGAGAGCATTCTCATTACCGAGACCGGCGTCGAATGCCTGGCGAACGTGCCGCGCAAGCTGATGGTTAAGGACTGAGACGGTGATGAGCGAGACAGCTTTGCGGCCCTCGCCGATCAGCCCGACGGTGGATTTCGATGCCGAGGGTGTGCAGCACGGTTTCCTGCGGCTGCCCTACAGCCGCGACGACTCCGCCTGGGGATCGGTGATGATCCCAGTAACGGTGATCCGCAACGGCAAGGGGCCGACCGCGCTCCTGACAGGCGGCAATCACGGCGATGAGTACGAAGGACCGATCGCGCTCTTCGATCTCGCGCGCAGCCTGAAGGTGGAGGATGTAAGTGGCACGGTCATCATCGTCCCGGCAATGAACTACCCAGCCTTCCTGACCGGCACGCGCACTTCGCCGATCGATAAGGGCAATCTGAACCGCAGCTTTCCCGGCCGCCCGGACGGGACGGTGACGCAGAAGATCGCCGATTATTTTCAGCGCGAACTGCTGCCGCGCGCCGATATCATACTGGATTTCCATTCGGGCGGCAGGACGCTGGATTTCCTGCCCTTCTGCGCCGCTCACATCCTGCCTGACAAAGAGCAGGAGAAAAAAGCCTTCGAGCTGGTGAAGGCGTTTTCCGCACCCTATTCGATGAAGATGCTCGAAATCGACGCCGTCGGCATGTACGACACGGCCGCCGAGGAGATGGGCAAGGTCTTCATCACGACGGAACTTGGCGGCGGCGGCACGGCAACGGCGAAAACCGCAGGCATCGCCAAACGCGGCGTCATGAACGTGCTGCGCCATGCCGGCATCGTCGCGGGCAGGTTCGACGTCGGATCGACGACCTGGCTCGATATGCCGGGCGGCGATTGTTTCGTGTTCGCTGAAGAGGACGGGCTGATCGAGTTCACCTTCGACCTCGCAGACCAGGTCCAAGAAGGTGCCGTGGTGGCCCGTATCTACCCGACCGGAAGGACCGGCGCTGCGCCGCGCGAGATTCATGCAAAAATGAATGGCATCCTGTGCGCCCGGCATTTTCCGGGACTAGTCAAGGCGGGCGATTGCGTGGCGGTGATTGCCGCCGTCGTCAGTCATAGTTCGGATTGACGTTAAAGGCGAAGTGATTGCCGCGTTTTCCTGCGGCTCTATTTCGGGAACTGCTTGATATAGGCAATGACATTGGCGATGTCTTCGTCCGCCTTGAGGCCGACGAATGCCATTTTCGTTCCCTTGATCGTGCCCTTGGGATCACGAAGGTATGTGGCAAGCGTTGCCTCATCCCAGACGGTGCCATTCTTGCCGGCATCGACCATGGCGCTGGAATACTTGAAGTCGCCGAGCGTTCCGGCAGTTCTACCGATCACTCCCTTCAACGACGGACCGACTTTGTTTTGATCCGTATCGACGACGTGACAGGCCTTGCATTTGGCGAAAACTTTTTCGCCGGCGGCGGCGTCCTGACAGTGGGCGTGAGTCACGGTCATAATCATCACGCCAAGTGCGCCGAGGCAAACATTGAAATACATGTCATTTCTCCCAAAGGTCGAGCCTTGACAGGCGGGCAGCCATGACTGCCGGCTCTCCCAATAATTCAAGTAGCCCTGGGAAAAGGCAAGTCAACATAGTTCCGAGGTTGCAGTCGCAGTGGCGCAGGCGACCCTACCTCGCAGCAGAGGTCCAAAATCTGTCTGTTTTAAATATGATAAATTCACTCATCTTACATTGACATCGCCGACTGCGTTCTTTAGTTCCTCCTGGAAATGAAGCAGGGCGGTGGGTTTCCGTGCGGCCAGTGCTGAACACAGCCGGCCCGAAACATCGATTGTGACGAATGGCAGGAGATGCGAGCGGAGAGGTCTCGACTTCGAACGGCAAGGAAGGTTTCATCGCCAACCCGGCCTTCGACCTCGACAGACTGGTGGAAAAGAGCCCGTTCTCCTACTGCCGCGGCAAGCTCCTGCGAACATCCACGGGATCTGGATCCGTCATTCCCTGCAGCGATCTGCGGGAAGCGGCGACGCTGAACGATGTTATCTCCCGATATGCCAGCAAGTTTCCCGGCAGCGACCGGCGCGCCGTCGTGTCGATGTGGACGCTTTATTATTTCAGCATCCTTACCGTGGCGCCGTGTGTGCATCTCTTCGCTCACCGGATCGGATTGCCTTTGGGGCTCAGCCAGGTTTCGATAGTCTGCAACGAAGATACGGCCGAGCCTGAAGCCTTTCTGATGACGGCTGATACATTCACCGCGGCTGATCCGGGCGCCGAGCTTCACAATCTCTTGCTCGGGCATGTCGAGCCTCTTGTCGAAGCGATCGCAGCCCATGCTGTCGTGGCGCCGAAGCTTCTCTGGAACAACGTGGCCGCTTATCTTGCCTGGATACTCAAGGAAATCGCCTATAAGCACAGCCGCGAATTGGTCGAGGACGGTTTGGCGCTGCTTGATGAGCCGATCTGGCCGGACGGGCGCCGAAATCCCATGCATGGGATGATCCGCATCGCGCGGCAACAATGTGGACTGGAATTTTCGCGCCGGAAAATTTGCTGCCTTCGTTACAACCTTCCAGGTGTCGGCGGATGCGGTGAGGCTTGCCCGGTACCGGACGGCCGCCAGTAGGTCGGATCACACCGGCCTTAGAAGAGGCATCAGCAAAACCTCAGCTCCGCAGGGTGTGAAGGGCAGGCAGCACCTTTCCCCTGCATGAACCGAAGCCGATGGTGACATAGCCGTCACGGCGGGCGCGGGCGGTGAAAACAACTTCGTCACCGTCTTCCAGGAACAGCCGCTCTTCGCCCGAAGCGAGGCGGATCGGCGACTTGCCGCCTTCAGTCGCTTCCAGAAGGCTGCCGGCGGCTGCGAGATCCGGCCCTGATATCGTACCGGAACCGAGAAGATCGCCCGGCTGCAGATTGCAGCCGCCGCTCGCGTGATGAGTGATCATCTGGGCTACCGTCCAGTACATATGGCGGGTGTTCGACAGCGCGAGCCGATGCGGCGGGAGGCCTTTTCGAGACAGTCCTTCCGTCATGACAGCAACCTCCAGCTCCAGATCGATTGCCCCCTGACGCTGGTCCTGCTCATCGAACAAATAGGGCAGGGGTTGGGGGTCGCCTTCCTCTCTCGGTGTCTGGGCGATGC
Organism: Neorhizobium sp. S3-V5DH; assembly: GCF_004343065.1. Classification (NCBI taxonomy): domain Bacteria; kingdom Pseudomonadati; phylum Pseudomonadota; class Alphaproteobacteria; order Hyphomicrobiales; family Rhizobiaceae; genus Neorhizobium; species Neorhizobium sp. S3-V5DH. Next base: position 286,958 of record NZ_SMCL01000003.1, on the reverse strand, counting down.
GGAAGGGTGCCAGCGCTTCGGGTGAGACCACCCAAGGTGAGATCGTCGAGGCGAAATTCTTGGCGAGGAAGGGGCCGAGCGGCTGATATTCCCAAGCCTGGATATCGCGCGCCGACCAGTCGTTGAGGAGACAGAAGCCTGCAATATGTTCGGCGGCGTCGCCGATCGCAATGGGCTCTCCAAGAGCATTGCCGGGCCCGACGAAAACGCCGATTTCCAGCTCGTAATCCAGTCTGCGGCTCGGCCCATAGGTCGGGGCCTCGGCATCGGGAGTTTTCGTCTGACCGTTCGGCCGGCGGATCGCCGTGCCCGAGGCAAGGATCGAAGAGGCGCGGCCATGATAACCGATCGGGACGTGCTTGTAGTTTGGCAGGAGCGGATTGTCGGGCCGGAAGAGCTGCCCGACATGCATTGCATGATGGATGCCGACATAGAAATCGGTGTAGTCGCCGATCCGAGCCGGCAGATGCATGGCGCAATCGGAGGATTGGTGGAGGCAGGCTTCGACCTGCGGCCGTTCGGAGGAATCGGCCGCAAGCAGGGCCGAAACGCGACGGCGGAGCGCTATGCGGGCAGATGTACCCAGCCCAAGGAACGCATTCAGCTCCGAAGCGGCCGCCGTCTCGGCCGCCTCTTGCGCCTCTCCTTGGAAAAGGTCCGATTGCAGCGCGAGGCCGATATCGAAAATCGCATCGCCGATAGCGATGCCGCCCCGGCGCTCGGCTCTGCCGCGGCTGAAGATACCGATCGGCAAGTTCTGGATCGGAAAATCGGGGTGACCGTTTGCCGTGGCCACGAAACTCCTAAGCTTCGGAGCGTGCGTTTCATCGAGAATGGACATATCGGCCTCAGCGCCTGTTCGGATCAAAATGTTTCGCAAGACTCTTGCCGTAGGCGGTGTAATCCTTCTGCAGGCAAGGTGTTTCGGCGGCAAAAGCGGTCACCCGCTGGGGAAAACGCGTCTCGAACATGAAGGCCATCGTGCCTTCCAGTCTGTGGGGCTTGAGCTCGACCTTGCTCGCCCTCTCGAAAGCATCCACGTCGGGCCCGTGCGGCAGCATGGTGTTGTGCAGCGAGGCGCCTCCGGGCACGAAGCCGCCACCGGTCTTGGCATCGTACTGGCCGTAGACGAGGCCCATGAACTCGCTCATGACGTTCATGTGGTACCACGGCGGGCGGAACGTGCTTTCGGCGACGAGCCAGCGGTCGGAAAAGAGCACGAAGTCGATATTCGCCGTCCCGGGCGTTTCGGAAGGCGAGGTCAGGACGGTGAAGATCGACGGGTCGGCATGGTCGTAAAGCACTGGACCGACCGGCGAATAACGTCGGAGATCGTATTTGTAGGGCGCGTAATTGCCATGCCAGGCGACTACATCGAGGGGCGAATGCTCAATCTCTGCGGCCCAGAGGCTGCCCCCCCATTTCACGAAAAGTCTCGACGGGGCGTCTCTATCCTCATAGGCCGCCACCGGCGTGAGAAAGTCGCGCGGGTTGGCCATGCAATTGGCACCGATCGGACCTCGTTCCGGCAGCGTGAACGCACCGCCGTAATTCTCACAGAGATAACCGCGAGCCGACGTGCCACGCAGTTCGACGCGGATCTTCACGCCACGCGGAATGACGGCAATTTCGCCGGGCTCGATGTCAATGATACCGAACTCCGTCCAAAGGCGCAGTTCTCCCTGCTGTTGCACGAACAGCATTTCCCCGTCGGCATTGTAGAAATACTCGTCCACCATGGAGCGGGTCACGAGATAGACGTGAGCGCCCATGCCGCCATGGGCACCGCTGTCGCCTGCCGTTGTCAGGGTGCGTATGCCCTCGATGAAGGATAGCGGTTCGGGCGGAAACGGAATGGGGTCCCAGCGAAGCGGGCCGACCGGCAGTTCCGCCTCGGGCGCCGGCGCTGTGCGCCAAAGACCCTGATCGATCTTCTCGAAGCTGCCCCAATGGGCCACGGTTGGCCGAATGCGATAAAGCCACGACCGTTCATTGGTGGTACGGGGCGCCGTGAAGGGTGAACCGGAGAGTTGTTCCGCATACAGCCCATAGGCGCATTTCTGCGGCGAGTTTCTGCCCAACGGCAGTGCGCCCACAAGCGCCTCGGTTTCGAAGCCGTTTCCGAAACCGGACATGTAATCGGCCTGGATCGCCGATTGTTCTGCACCCTTAGGGGCGGCGGAAGGCTGAATATTCATGGCGTGTCCTCCATCACGAAATTAGTTGCAAAAGTAACCATCGATTTTGTAACTATCAATGATGACAAAACTCGCCCTTGAGCATTTTCTTCCCTACAGGCTTGCCCGCATCGGGACGGTCGTCTCGCAGGAGTTCCGCGAGATCTACGGCCGCGACTATGACCTGACGATCCCGGAGTGGCGGGTTCTCGCAACGCTTGGCCAATTTGGAGAGATGGGCGCCAAAGCCATTGGCCGGCATTCGTTCATGCACAAGACCAAGGTCAGCCGGGCGGTGCGCGCTTTAGAAGAAAGGCGCTGGCTGAAGCGGCGGGAGAGCTTGGAGGATCGCCGCGAGGAAGTGCTTGCCCTGACGCCCCAGGGGCTCACAGCCTACGAAAATATCGTGCCGAGCGCGCTTGCCTACGAGGAGAAGCTGCTCTGCTCCCTGGGCATTCATGCCCAGGCACTTCTCGATGCCTTGGATGCCTTGGAGCGCGTGAAGAAGATGAATTAAGCCGCGGCCGCGTTACAGAGTCAGCCGAGTGGCAATCCTTGCTCGTCCTTGAGGCGCATCAGCACGATCTCCGAGCGAACCTGCGCCACCTGCGGATGCGGCAGCAGGGTCCGGTGGATGAAATCCGCAAAGGCAGCAAGGTCCCGCGCAAGGATGATGAGCACGTAGTCCGCATCCCCTGAGACGGAATAGGCTTGCCGAACCTCGTTGTGCCGGGACAGAAATTCTGCAAAGGACTCGGCGTTCTTCTCGCTATGGGTGGAAAGATTGACGCGGGTGATGGCCCGCAATCCAAACCCAAGCGCTTCAGGCGCCAACTGCGCCGAATAACCCGTAATGATGCCATCTGCCTCCATCCGGGCTCGCCGCCGTGAGCATTGCGAAGCCGAAAGGTTGACGATGCCGGCGATCTCCGCATTGGTCAGTGCGGCATTGCGCTGCAATGCATTGAGAATGGCCTTGTCAAACGTATCCAGGGAAGTTTCGTGCATGATACCCCTCGCAGATGCATAAATCGTGCAAAGGATGACCGGAGGCTCCTCATTTTGCAAGGACATTGCAGGCCGAAATCGGCAAGCTTTCTTCATCAAGCAATGGAGGAGAATTGCATGGGCCCGTTCCCGCACGACGCGCCGAAGGCGGAGATCAGCGCTGCCAATCCCGCAGGTACCGATGGATTCGAGTTCGTGGAATTTGCCCATCCTGAGCCGGAGAAGCTGGATACGCTCTTCCGGCAGATGGGCTTCACGCCGGTCGCCAGACATCGCGAAAAAGATGTCGTTCTCTACCGGCAAGGCGACATCAACTACCTGCTCAACCGCCAATCCGACAGCCATGCTTCGGCCTTTGTTGCCCAGCATGGCCCATGTGCACCCGCCATGGCTTGGCGCGTGGTCGATGCAAAGCACGCTCTCAAAAGAGCCGTCGATCTCGGAGCCACGGAATACACCGGCGAAGGCAAGTCGCTGGACGTACCGGCCGTCATCGGCATCGGCGGTTCGCTGCTCTACTTCGTCGAGACCTACGGTGATGATGGAAGCTGCTATTCCGCCGAATTCGAATGGCTTGGCGAGGAAAATCCGAAGCCGGAGGGGGTTGGCTTCTACTACCTCGATCACCTGACCCACAACGTCGTGCGTGGCAACATGGACACCTGGTACAAATTCTACCACGACACGTTCAATTTTCGAGAAATCCGCTATTTTGACATCGCCGGCAAGATGACCGGCCTGACGAGCCGGGCGCTGACGTCACCCGACGGCAAGATCCGGATTCCGATCAACGAAAGCTCCGATGATCGCAGCCAGATCGAGGAATATCTGCGCGAATACAAGGGCGAGGGCATTCAGCATATCGCCGTCGCCACCAACGATATTTACGCCAGCACGGATGCGGTCGCGGCTAATGGCCTCGAATTCATGCCGGGACCGCCGGACATCTACTATGAGAAGTCGAAGTCAAGGGTAAAGGATCACCAGGAGCCGCTCGATAAGCTCAAGCGGCGCGGCATCCTCATCGACGGCGAAGGTGTCGTGGGCGGCGGAGAGACGCGCGTCCTGCTCCAGATCTTTTCGAAAACCGTCATCGGCCCGATCTTCTTCGAGTTCATTCAGCGCAAGGGTGACGACGGCTTCGGCGAGGGCAACTTCAAGGCGCTCTTCGAATCGATCGAGGAAGACCAGATCCGGCGCGGGGTTCTGAAGGTCGATGCGGCCGAATGATCTTGGTTTTGGGTGCCGCGGCAGATGAGTGATGGGTGGCGCTCCTATTCGAGTGCGCCGGAGACCGGCGCGCTCGTCTGTGCTTCCTCCGAGATCGACGAGGGCGTCGCCCGCTGCCTATCAGTGCAGACGGAGAGAGGCATCTTTCCGCTTCTGCTGGTGCGGAAGTCCGGTCGCGTGCGGGCCTTCGTTAACGCCTGTCCGCACCAGTATCTTCCGCTCGACTACCGATCCGATTCTGTTCTTTCCGCCGACGGTGCGCGGTTCCTGTGTTCAGCGCACGGGGCCGCCTTCGATGTGACAACCGGTGCCTGCCTTTCCGGTGATGCGGCAGAGGGGCTCGATCCCGTGCCCATCGCGGAAGATGCGAATGGCAATTTGCGGATCGGAGCCTAGATTGAGGACTTCGTCACGAGATATATGAGGGTACGAATGACAGACGCCGTCCTTTATGATTACTGGCGTTCGTCGGCGAGCTACCGGCTGCGGATTGCGCTCAATATGCTGGCCGAACCCTTTGTCACGGTACCCATCGACCTGCTCGCAAAGGCCCACAGATCCGAAGAATATCTGCGGCGCAATCCGCAGGGACTGGTGCCGGTACTGGAGATCGACGGGCACAGCTTTACGCAGTCACTGGCGGTGATCGAATATCTGGATGAAACGCGCGGAGGAGCTTTCTTGCCTGACGATCCCGTCGGGCGGCAGCGGGTGAGGGCGCTCTCCTATATCATCGCCATGGAGATCCACCCCGTCTGCAATCTGCATGTCGTGGCGCATGTGATGTCTCTGACTGACGGTGCGGAGGAAACGCGAAAAGCCTGGATGCAGAAGTTCATCCATGAGGGGCTTGGCGCGTTCGAAACGTTGCTGGATTCGCCGTCGACCGGAGCGTTTTGCCATGGCGATCGACCGACCATGGCCGATATCTGCCTTGTGCCCCAGATCTACAACGCGCGACGATGGGACGTGGAGCTTTCCGGATTCCAAAAGGTTGTGGAAATTGCCGACCGTTGCGCGAAGTTGGCGCCTTTTATTGCAGCACATCCGGACAAGGCGGCGCGTTGACGATGGGCCAAGTCCCTTTCGAGGGGCTGCGTGAAGCACGGTATCATTCGATCTTGCCGGTGAAGATATAGCCGACGCCACGAACGGCCTTGATCAATTGAGGATTGCTGGCGTCTGCCTCGATCTTTCTGCGCAGCCGGACGATTTGTGCGTCGATGGTGCGATCAAATGCCTCAAGCTGACGCCCTCTGGTGGAATCCATTAGGAAATCCCGCGTCAGCACCCGCCCGGCATTCTGCAGGAAGGCTGCCAGCATGTCGAATTCGCCCGTCGTCAGATCGACTTCCGAAGCATCAGGCGCCAGAAGCTGCCGCCGGGAAAGATTGAGGCTCCATCCTTCGAAACGGATGATCTTGTCTTCGTTGGCTTCCGGCTTGGAGGTACCAGGCTGGCGGCGCCTGAGAATCGATTTCAGCCGCGCATGCACCTCGCGCAGATGAAAGGGCTTGGCGATATAATCGTCGGCTCCGATCTCGATGCCGATGATCCGGTCCACCACATCATCGCGTCCCGTCAGCATCATGATCGGCACATCCGAGTGGCTCCGAACCTCGCGAGCGAGATCAAGACCGTCCTGCCCGCCGGGAAGCGAAAGATCGAGCAGGATGATATCAATCTCTTTCTGCCGGAGTTGAACCTTCATTTCGGTGCCGTCGCCAGCCGTGCTTACGAGATATCCTTCATCCTCGAAATATCGGATGAGCATCTGACGGATCCGAGGGTCGTCGTCGACGACGAGGATGTGTGCGGCAGTGGATGAAAGCAGGGTCATGGGGTTGTTACAGTCTGTTACCAAATAGAACCATGTTTCACCGGGTTAGCATTCGCGTGTTACCCGGATTTGGTCAATTGAGCCCATCCGCAGATGGAGGCAGGGCCATGTTCGTTACCAGCAATCGCATTTATAAAGACGCGTTCGCAACAACAATTGACGATAGTGGCCCAAACTCCCTGCGCACGCTGTTCGCGAAGCAGCCGGCTGAACATCTGGCGCCCGGCCAAGCGCTGTTCTTCGAAGGCGATCAAGCAAAACATGTCTTCGATGTGCTTGAAGGTACATTGCGAATCTATCGCATCATAGCGGATGGGCGTCGTGTCATCACGGGGTTCCTCGATGCGGGGGACATGGTTGGCGTTTCTTTGCGAGGAAATTATCTCTATAGCGCAGAGGCGATCACCTCTGCCAAGGTTCGCCGTCTCACCCGCAAGACATTCGACGCGGCCGTGTCGGATTCAGCAGAACTTCGGCCGCAGGTGCTGGCCCATGTTTGCGACGAAATGGCTGCTGCCCAAGATCAGATGGTTCTTCTGTCCAGCAAAAATGCCGAGGAAAGGGTCTGCACTTTCCTCCAGAAGCGGTTGAAACGATCCATTGCCGAGGGCGCAATGAAGCGGATTGTCGACTTGCCGATGACACGTCAGGACATGGCGGACTATCTGGGGCTTACGATCGAGACGGTTTCGCGTACAATCACGAAACTGGCCGGCAAGGGAATCGTGGCTGCCGCCGGGCGGCATTCGTTGCAGATTACAAAGCCCTCCGCCCTTGCGCATCTCGCCGGAGACGGCGATGAATACGAGGACAGCAGGCGGGATTTCGACGGTCATGGTGAACGTCGCCGCCACTAGCGGCACCGCTCACGGAAGAGAAATGATTTCGAATACGCATACCGACAGCACCACCGAAACCGAGCTCGATGCCGTCGCCCGCCTTCTCGATGATGCAAACCTCATCATTCACGGCCTGGATGGCGTCATCACCCGCTGGACCGCCGGATGTGCGAACCTCTATGGCTGGACGGCCGAGGAAGCGATCGGAAAAGTGGTGCAAGAGTTACTGGCCACGGAATTTCCAGAGCCTCTGGATTCGATTCGGCAGCAGGTTCTGGAGACGCAATCCTGGGAAGGTGAGGTCGTTCACCAGCACAAGAACGGCCAGCGTATCTTCGTGGCGACGCGTTGGGTTGCGCTCAACAGTGAACAGGCCGTCATCATCCAGACAAACAACGATGTGACGGACATGCGGAGGGTGCAGAACGATCTGGCGGGGCGAGAGGCGCATCTGCGCTCGATTCTCGACACCGTGCCCGAAGCTATGGTGGTGATCAACGAGGTTGGCATCATCTCCTCTTTCAGCGCGGCCGCGGAGAGACTTTTTGGCTATTCGGCGGATGAAGTCTGCGGGCGCAATGTCAAGATGCTGATGCCGTCGCCGGACAGGGAGGCTCATGATGGTTATCTCTCTCGATATCTCACCACGGGCGAACGCCGTATCATCGGTTATGGCCGAGTGGTCACGGGGCAACGGAAGGATGGGTCGGTATTTCCAATGGAACTTGCAGTAGGCGAGGCCCTTACAGGCGGCGAACGGATTTTCACAGGCTTCATCCGGGATCTCACCAGCCGTCACAAGATCGAGGAAGAGCTGCGGCAATCGCAGAAGATGGAGGCTATCGGCCAGCTTACCGGCGGGCTGGCGCACGACTTCAACAATCTGCTCACCGTCATCAGCGGTAATCTCGAGATGATCGAAAACAAGCTGGCCGACGAAAAACTACTCGTGCTGTTGCGCGAAGCGCAGGACGCCGCCGACGATGGTGCCAAGCTGACGGGACAGTTGCTGGCTTTCGGGCGACGCCAACCGCTCAACCCGAAGCTTGTCGACATTGGGCAGCTGGTAACCGGTTTCTCCGACCTTCTGCGCCGCACGCTCGGGGAAACGATCGAGTTCCGGACCGTCGTAACGGGTGCTTCCAACGAAGCCCTTGTCGATGCGTCGCAATTGCAGAACGCGCTTCTCAACCTCACGCTGAATGCGAGAGACGCAATGCCGAAGGGCGGAAAGCTGACCATCGAGATATCCCGGGTCAAGCTGGATGTCGATTATGCCCAGATGTATCCCCATGTGCGAACCGGCGATTATGTCCTGATTTCGGTGACCGATACCGGTATGGGCATGACCCCGGAGGTGAAGGAAAAAGCGTTCGAGCCGTTCTTCACGACCAAGGGTGTGGGGGCCGGCACTGGGCTTGGCCTCAGCATGGTCTACGGCTTCGCCAAGCAGTCGGGCGGCAACATCCAGCTCTACAGCGAGCCGGGTCAGGGCACGAGCGTCAGGATTTTCCTGCACGCCGCTCAGAAGGACGTAATAGCTGCTTCGAGCAATGAGGATGTGTCGCGCCCGGCGCCAATTCCGGGCGGTACGGAGAAAATTCTGGTGGTTGAGGACGACCCGCGCGTTCGCCGCGTCGCCATTTCCCGCCTGACCGATTTCGGCTACCAGGTGGTCGAAGCTGCAAACGGCAAGGAGGCGCTCGAACAGCTCGAACGCCATGACAATATCGCGTTGCTCTTTACCGATATCGTCATGCCGGGCGGGATCACTGGCGACGAACTCGCGCAAAGGGTAAGAGAGGAGCGGCCGAACATGAAAGTCCTGTTCACGTCCGGCTATGCCGAGCCCGCCATCGCCGGCCGCGAGCTTGCCCAATCCGGAAGCTGGCTCAAAAAGCCCTATACGGCGAGAGAGCTTGCAACGCGGCTGCGACAGCTTCTGGATTGAAAGAGGCGGTAAAGGGATGCCGTCTCACGTCGGCGGTCAGCAATCGAAAAGACCCAGGCGGTTCCGCCATTCCTGACGATAGGCGCCTAATCCCGGCAGAATGCCCTGATATCTCGTGGAGGGGGTTTCGGGGGGCGGGAGGGCTCCGGCCAGGAGTGCCGCGCCTTGGCTGGTGCCCGTTGATCCCGACAAGGCAGCAACCTCCCGCAACGTGAGTGAAGCAAGCGCCTGCAGATAGGCTTCGTTGGAGGCAAATGGGCCTTCGACCAGAATTGGTCCTTTTGCCCCGACAAGGCTCAGGCAGGTCTCGGTCATCAGTGCGAGATAAAGGCAGGCGGCGGCCCAGCGCTCGTCGTTCGACACCCCCTCGTCGTTGAGCCATTGTCGCTCGCGGCCAGGAAAAGGCCCGGATCCGGTGGTGATGTTCGGCAGCAGCATCAGGCCGTTTTCGATGATCCGAGGCATGGCGGCCAATGCCGCTCCCGGAGAGAGCTTGCCGAGCTCCGATGTTAGCATCTCGAATTCGCGGCCACCCATGAAACGGGACGAAGGGACGGCGCGTCCGTATGCATCCACGTTGGCGAGCGTGTCCCGCTCTGGGTCGAGGTGATCAAGATCGCCGCCGACGGCGAAATTGATTACCCAGGTGCCGGTCGAGACAACAGCGAAGGGCGGCTCGCGGCCGATCAGGTGCGGCAGCAGGGAAGCATTGGAATCGTGAATGCCGCAGTGGACGGGTATCTCTTCGTCGAGGCCGATCTCCCGCGCGACCTCAGGCAAAACCGGCCCGAGCATATCGAAGGCCGAATGCACCGGCGCCATCAGATCGCGGATGCCGAGTTCGTCCACCAACGAGGAAAAGGTTCCTTCGCGCGGGTTCCACAGGTCCGTATGGCAACCGAGCGACGTCATCTCGTTTGTCGCGATACCGGTCAGCCGGAAGGCCCAGTATTGGGGATAGGTGAGGATCCTGCTGACGCGGGCGAAGTCGTCCGCGAAAGTCGTCTTTTGGTAATGGAGCTGCGCCCCGACATTGAGCCCGCCGGAAAGGACGGGCGAGAAGGTTTCGGAAAAGGGCGGCCGGATTGCCGCATAGGCTGTTTGCACGTCTTGCGGATAGAGATGCTCGTAGTCGAGCGCTGGAAGAGCGAGATCCCCTTCCGCGTCAAGCAGCACTGCGGACGCTCCATGGGTGGTGATGGAGATCGCGTCGAAGCCAAGCGTCTCCGCAAACACCTTCAAGGCGTCCACCGCAAAATTCCAAAGCGCCTCGATATCGTAATGCGGATAGGGCGGGCCGGCGAGAACCCGGTTCGGCGTCCGCTTTTCGGCGATTTCCTTGCCCGTCGCGCAATCGAGCACGACGACTTTGGCATTGGTCTTGCCGATATCGAGAACGGCGATCCTTTCAGGCTTACTCATGGCAGATGGAAAACCGTCACCAGATCTTTGGCAACTGGAGAGTTGTCCGGGTTGGTCTCCATGATGTCGGCCATATGCGCCCACCACTTCTTCATGACGGGATGATCCGGCAGACTCGCCATCTTGTGGTTCTGCGGGCGGGTCAATACGCCGAAAAGGATGTTGGTCTCGGGGTCGAGGTGGATCGAGTAGTCGCTGACCCCCGCCTCGTGCAGCAGCCCTACCAGTTCCGGCCAGATCTCGTCGTGGCGGACACGGTATTCCGCTTCCATGCCGGGATGGAGCTTCATCTTGAAAGCGTATTTTTCCTGGCTCATCGGTTCATTTCCTTGATGCGGCGGGCAATGATCGGCACGGCAATCGTTATGATCAGCAAGAGGCCGACGAAGATCGACATGACAATGCCAGGAACGTTCAAGAGCCCCAGCCCGAAGGTGACGAGACCCATGACGAAGGCAGCAATGACGACGCCTGCGATCGTGCCCGCACCGCCGAGGATCGAGACGCCGCCGAGCACGACCATGGTGACCACTTCCAGTTCCCACCCTTGAGCGATCGAAGGGCGGGTCGAGCCGAGGCGCGAGGTGAGGCAGACGGCGGCGACGCCTGCCATCAGCCCGGTCAGGAGGAAGAGGATGAACTTCACGCGCTCCACCGGGATGCCGGAAAAGCGCGCCGCAAATTCATTGTTGCCGATCACATAGATCTGACGGCCGAAATTGGTGGCATGCAGGAGGATGGCGAAGGCTGTCGCCAGCCCGATGAACAGGACGAATTCGAAAGAGAAGACCCAGGCCACATAACCCTGACCGAAATAGGCGAAGCTTTCCGGATATTTGCCATAGGCCTGGTCGCCGAGCACGATATAGGAAATGCCGCGGAAGAGGCTCATCGTGCCGATGGTCACCACGATCGAGGGCAGGCGCAAGCCGGCGACGAGCAGGCCGTTGAATGCGCCGCAGAGAAGTCCGGTGCCGATGCCGATCGCCACCAGCCCGGGCGTGCCGATGCCCATCTGTGCCGCAGCGCCCATCGCGGTCGAGGCAAGCGCGATGATTGCTGCCACCGAAAGATCGATCTCCCCGGCGATCACGAGCAGCGCCATGGCAAAGGCGATCATCGCCTTTTCGGTGAAGTTGAAGGTTGCGTCGGAGAGGTTCCAGGCGTTGAGGAAGTAGGGCGAGGCGAAGGAATTGAAGATGAAGATCAAAACCGCGACGCCGAAGAGCAGCACTTCCCAGCTTGCGAGCATCCGTGAGGTTTTCGTTCCGAGCCGGTCGGGGATCACACGTTTCGTCGTTGCAACGTCGCTCATGCGGTGACCTCCGGAGCTGCGCGGTCGCGCAGGATGATGCGTCCGGCTTTCTTCTCAGCCCGGGCGTTGAAGACGACGGCGAGCACAATGACGATGCCCGAGATCGCCATCTGGGCAAAGGGCGATATGCCGATGACTGGAAGCGCGTTCTTGATGACGCCAAGGAAGAGCGCGCCGAGCACGGCACCCGCGACGGAGCCGATACCGCCGGCAATCGATATGCCGCCGATCACGCAGGCTGCGACCGTATCGAGTTCGAAACCGGCGGCGATATCCACATAGGCAACCGCATAACGCGATACCCAGAGATAGCTGGAGAGGCCAGCCAGTGCTCCCGACAGGACGAAAGCGAGAAAACGGGTCCAGCCTATGTCGATGCCGGCATAGACCGCTGCCGTGGGGTTGCCGCCAGATGCATAGGCGGCGCGGCCGAAGGGCAGGCGGGTCAGCACGAACCAAGCGCCAAGCACGATGACGATTGCGATCCAGGAGAGGATCGGCAGGCCAAGCACAGGCATCCGCGGGATATTGAGAAAGGAGGGCGTCATCTGATGGGCATTGACCCAGCCGCCGCCCGACAGCACAAAGGCCATGCCGCGATAGATGGTGAGCGTACCGAGCGTCACGACGATCGGCGGGATCTGCAGCGCCCAAACCAGGTAACCGTTGATGGCCCCCAGGAAGGCGCCGATGCCGATCGCCATCACGATCAGCAGCGCCAAAGGCAGGTCCGGATAGGCGGCATTGGTCATCGCCACGGCCATGCCGGTAAAGGCCAGGTTGGCGGCGACCGACAGATCGATCGACTTTGTCAGGATCACCGTCATTTGACCGAGCGCCAGGATGATCAGGATCGAGGTGTCGTTGAAGATATTGGCGAGGTTGCCCGGCGAGGCAAAGCCCGGTGCGCGGGTGGAAAAGCTGGCGACCATGATCGCAATGATGACGACCAGCAGGATCTCACGGCTTTTCAGGAGGCGGTTCATGGGCTTCTCCTACTGGTTGCCGGTTGCGGCGCGGACGAGAACTTCGGCGCTGAGCCGGTCACGTTCGAAGATACCGGCGGCCAAACCTTCGCGCATCACCATCACCCGGTCCGACATGCCGAGGATCTCGGGCAGTTCCGAGGAGACCATGATGATCGACAGGCCTTCCGCCGCTAGTTCGCTGATGAAGCCGTGCACGGCAGCCTTCGAACCGATATCGATCCCCTTGGTCGGCTCGTCGAGGATGATCACCTTCGGCCGGGTGGCAAGCCATTTGCCGATGACAACCTTCTGCTGATTGCCGCCCGAAAGGGTGCCGACCGGCACCGAAAGGGCGGCGGCACGCAGATCCAGCCGCTCGGCATATTTGCGGGCGAGCGCGAGTTCGTTGGCGGCCTTCAGGAAACCCGAGCGCGAGGTCTTCTTCAGAGACGGGAGCGACATGTTCTGAAAGATCGGCATGGGCAAGGCCAAGCCGTGGCGCCCGCGCTCCTCCGGCACATAGACGAGCCCGGCCCGGATTGCGTCGCTTGACGAGCGGATCTCGATCGGCTGTCCCTCGAGTGTCAGCCGCCCGGCTGAGGGCCGGGTAATGCCGAACAGCGACTGGCAGAGTTCGGAGCGTCCGGCGCCGATCAGCCCGTAGACGCCGAGGATTTCGCCGCGACGCAGCTCGAAGGAAATGTCGCGGAATTCGGTCGGGTGGCAGTAGTTCTCGACGCGCAATACCGGGGCACCGATATTAACCTCGGCCTTGGGAAAGACGTCCTTGACGTCGCGGCCGACCATCAGCCGGACGATTTCGTCCTGCGGGGTGGTCTTCAGCTTGCCCTGTCCGACCGCGCGGCCGTCGCGAAAAACCACGAAATTTTCGGCGATCTCGTAGACCTCGTCGAACTTGTGGCTGATGAAGAGGATCGCCTTGCCCTGGCGCTTCAGGCCTTCGACGATGCGGAAGAGATCGTCGATCTCTTTGCGGGAGAGGGCGGCGGTCGGCTCGTCCATGATGACGATACGCGCCTCGACGGACAGAGCCCGTGCGATCGCCACCAGATGCCGCTGGGCGATCGACAGATCACGCAGGCGGATCGTCGGATCGATCTCGCTTTCGAGCTGGTGCATGAGCGCTTTCGAGCGGCTGTTGATCTGCCGCCAGTCGATCGTGCCGAAACGGGTGCGCGGGGCATGCCCCAAAAAGATGTTCTCGCCGACAGTCAACTCGTCGAACAGGACCGTTTCCTGGTGGATCGCCGTGACGCCGGCGTCGATCGCGGCTTGCGCGCTGTGGAAAGCGATGGGCTGGCCGTCGATCAGGATCTCGCCCTCGTTCGGGCGATAGATGCCGGTCAGGATCTTGACAAGGGTAGATTTGCCGGCGCCGTTTTCACCGATCAGCGCCGTGACCTGGCCGGGATAGAGCTTGATGCTGACGCCATCCAAAGCTTTTACGCCGGGAAAGATCTGGCTGATGCCGCGCATTTCCAGGATCGGCGTTTCCGCGGCAAGCGGGGCCAAGTCGTTCGTTGGTGCGACAGCGTTCATCATCGATCAGCCAGTGAAATCCGAATAAAGTCCCGGCGGCCATTCGCGACCGCCGGAGGGGAGGTGTTCAAAGGATCAGAAGATCTTGGAGAACTCGTCGATGTTCTTGGCATTGTAGACGAACGGGTCGGCCATCGCGGCTTCGCCATTGTCGCCGACCTTGATCGAGCCCATGCGGCCAGCCTTGATCTCGGAGCCCGGCTTGCCGTCCGTATCACCCTTGACGATGTGGTAAGCAATCTGGGTCGCGGAATAACCGAGGTCGATCGGGTTCCAGATGGCGAATTCCTTCGTCGCGCCGGACTTGATGGCGCCCGCCATTTCGGACGGCAGGCCGAGGCCTGTTACGTAGACTTTACCGATCTGACCGGCATCCTTGACGGCCTGGGAAGCAGCGAGCACGCCGACGGTCGTCGGAGCGACGATGACCTTCACGTTCGGCTGCGATTTCAGGAGGCCCTGGGCTTCGCGATAGGACTTGTCGGCAAGGTCGTCGCCGTAAACGGTCGTGGCGAGGTTAAGGCCTGGAAAATCCTTGATCTGCTTCTTCATCTCGGCGATCCAGGTGTTCTGGTTCGTCGAGGTGGTGGTAGCCGAGAGAATCGCAAAGTCCCCCTTGCCGCCTTCCAGATGATTTGCCGCAAGCTGCAGGCACATCTTGCCGATCAACTCGTTGGAAGACGGGTTCAGGTGCATGATGCGGCCTTCCTTGGCCACGCCGGAATCCCAGGAAATCACCTTGATGCCGCGCTGGGCGGCTTTTTTAAGCGCCGGAACAACGGCATCCGGATCATTGGCGGAAATGGCAATCGCATCCACCCCTTGAGCGATCAGCGAATTGATCACTTCGATCTGGCCTTCGGCCGTGGTGGTCGTCGGACCGGTGTAGATGACTTCGACGCCGCCGAGTTCCTTGGCGGCTTCCTGCGCGCCCTTGTTGGCAGCTTCGAAGAAGCCGTTGCCGAGCGATTTGACGACCAGTGCGATCTTCATGTCCGCGGCACTCGCCGCCGTCGTCATGGCGGCGAAGGCAATTGCCACGCCGAGGGCAAGTTTCTTGGCTAGTTTCATTGTCAGTCCTCCCAGTTGAAAAAGTTCACTTCCCTCCCGCCGGGCGCTCTCATGCGGCCGACGTGGAATCCTCCTCGGCCGGCGCCGCCGCAGCAGTGCCGGCTATGATCAGGTTGACGCCGGCGCCTTCGATCATTCGCGCGGCATCTTCGGATATGTCGTCATCCGTGATGACGGTGGTTACCCGCTCCAGCGGACAAAGTATGAGGCTCGAGCGACGCTGAAATTTGCTCGAATCCACCATCACGATCAGTTCTTCCGCCTGCTGCATCAGCTTCTGCTCGCTCTGGATCACCAGCGCGTCGGCTTCCATCACGCCCAGCGGCCCCACGCCTTGGGCACCGATAAAGATCCGCCGGGCATAGAAATTGCGGATGGCGTCGTTTTCGAAGGGCGACAGGATCAGGCTCTGCTCGCGGTAGATCGCGCCGCCCGGAACGGTCACCGTGCTCTTCGAATGTTTGACGAGGTGTTCGGCGATCGCAAAGGAGTTCGTCATGACCTGCAGGCGGCGCGCCGACATGAAGTGCACCATCTGGAAGGTGGTCGTGCCGCCATTGATGATGACGGAATCGCCTTCTTCACAGAGTTCCACCGCGCGGCGCGCGATTGCGCGTTTCTTGTCGATATTGACGGATTCGGAAACCCGGAACGAGCGGGCGGCAAGCTGGCCGATCTGCGGCGGATGCACCGCTTCGGCCCCGCCGCGCACGCGCCGGAGCTTGCCCTGAACATGAAGTGCGGCAATGTCACGTCGGATCGTCGCCTCGGATGCCTCGGTCAATTCGGCGATGTCCTGCACCGTGATGACGGGCTTTTCCTGAATCGCGCTCAAAATGATGCGATGGCGTTCACGTTCGTGCATGGGCTCCTCCTCGATCCCAATATTGCTGGAAAATTTACGTTGTCAATCATAAACGATCAAATTCGCTTTTATTGCGTTGCACAATGAATGTTTATGATCGTTTTTGATTGACAGGCGGCGTGGCAATGCGCGATATCCACGTTATGGGAGGTGGCGGCTGGTCTGTCGCCATGAACCAAAACACTTTGGGAGGAAAGCGATGTCGGGCCAAACCCGCCTTCTCGAAAACCGCTGGGAAGATTCCCACGCAGCCAAACTCGATGAGCCGGGCAAGCTGCTCTATCGCTCAAATCTCCTCGGCGCCGACAAGCGCATCACCAATTACGGCGGCGGCAATACCTCCGCCAAGGTGATGGAAACGGACCCGCTGAGCGGTGAAAAGGTCCGCGTCATGTGGGTCAAGGGCTCCGGCGGGGACGTCGGGACGATCAAGCTCGATGGTTTCGCGACGCTCTATCTCGACAAGCTGGAGGCACTGAAGGGGCTCTACAAGGGAGTGGAGGACGAAGACCGGATGGTCGGCTTCCTGCCGCATTGCACCTTCAACCTCAATCCGCGCGCTGCTTCGATCGATACGCCGCTGCATGGTTTCGTGCCCTATACGCATGTGGACCACATGCATCCGGATGCGATCATCGCGATCGCCGCGTCCAAAAATTCGAAGGAACTGACGAAACAGATCTTCGGCGACGCGATTGGCTGGCTGCCCTGGCGCCGCCCCGGCTTCCAGCTCGGTCTCGACCTCGAAGCCTTCGTCAAGGCTAATCCGGACGCCAAGGGCGTGGTGCTGGAAAGCCATGGCCTGTTCACATGGGCGAACGATGCCAAGGCCTGCTACGAACTGACGCTTGAAATCATCAACAAGGCAATCGAGTGGTTCGCGCAGCATACCGAGGGCAAGACGATCTTCGGCGGCGAGGTCCTGCAGAGCCTGCCGGCTCCGGAGCGTCGGTCGATCGCCGCAAAGCTCATGCCGGAAATCCGCGGCCGTATCGGCAAGGCGGAGCGCAAGCTCGGTCATTTCGACGATCAGGACGCGGTGCTGGAATTCGTCAACTCGAAGAACCTGAAGCCGCTCGGTGTCCTTGGAACGTCCTGCCCGGACCACTTTTTGCGCACCAAGATCCGCCCGCTGATCCTCGACTTCGATCCGGCCAAGCCGGACGTGGACGGCGTCATCGCGGCGCTGGACAAGGCGCTGGAAAACTATCGTGCCGACTACTCCCGCTACTACGAAACCTGCAAGCACGACAATTCGCCCAAAATCCGCGACCCCAACCCGGTCATCTTCCTCGTCCCCGGCGTTGGTATGCTGTCCTTTGCCCGCGACAAGGCGACCGCCCGCATCGCCGGCGAATTCTATGTGAATGCGATCAACGTGATGCGTGGGGCGTCCACCGTTTCCGAATACCAGGGCCTGCCGGAACAGGAGGCCTTCGATATCGAGTACTGGCTGCTTGAAGAAGCGAAGCTGCAGCGCATGCCGAAGCCGAAGAGCCTTGCCGGTCAGGTGGCGTTCGTCACGGGCGGTGCCGGCGGTATCGGTCGTGCGACCGCGGCGCGGTTGATGGGTGAGGGCGCCTGCGTGGTGCTGGCCGATATTGACGGCGGAGCGCTCGACGCAACGAAAGCCGATTTCGAGAAATCTTTCGGCAAGGACGCCGTGCGCGGCGTGGTGCTTGATGTCACCAAGGAAGATGCCGTCGTTACCGCCTTTGCGGAAGCCTGCGTCGAGTTCGGCGGCGTCGACATCCTCGTCTCGAATGCCGGGATCGCCTCTTCGGCGCCGGTCGAGGACACCACCCTTGCGATGTGGAACAAGAATATCGACATCCTGGCGACGGGTTATTTCCTCGTGTCGCGCGAGGCGTTCCGGCTGTTCCGTCGCCAGAAGCTCGGCGGCAACGTCGTGTTCGTCGCATCGAAGAATGGACTTGCCTCTTCGCCGAACGCATCGGCCTATTGCACCGCCAAGGCTGCCGAAATTCATCTCGCGCGCTGCCTGGCGCTCGAGGGAGCCGACGCCGGCATTCGGGTCAACACGGTCAATCCGGATGCGGTGCTGCGCGGCTCGAAAATCTGGAACGGCGAATGGCGCGAGCAGCGGGCGGCTTCCTCGAAGATCGAGGTTTCCGATCTGGAGGAACATTACCGCAAGCGCTCGATGCTGAAGCTCAACGTCTTCCCGGAAGACATCGCCGAGGCAATCTATTTCCTCGCTTCGGATGCGTCCGCCAAGTCGACCGGCAATATCATCAATGTGGATGCCGGTAACGCGCAGAGTTTTACGCGCTAACAGCTTGTCCGCCCGCTTCCGGCTCTCCCAAGGCCGGCGGCGGGTGGACGCTTCGGTTGCATCAGGGAGGAGATCGTCATGACAGATCTGAAGATTGCCGGCGACGTTGTCGCTGCTGAAAATGAAAAGCGGACACCAGCGCTCCAGTCCGACTACCAGGCGCTTGGCGAGAACCTGTCACGCCGCGGCATCGATATCGACGCGATCACCCGAAAGGTATCCGAATTTTTCGTCGCGGTCCCTTCCTGGGGCGTCGGCACCGGGGGAACACGTTTTGCCCGCTTTCCGGGGCAGGGCGAACCGCGGGGCATCTTCGACAAGCTGGATGATTGCGCTGTCATCCATCAGTTGACCCAGGCAACGCCGACCGTTTCGCTGCACATCCCCTGGGACAAGGCGGATGCGAAGGAATTGAAAGCCAAGGGTGACGCGTTGGGGCTCGGCTTCGACTCGATGAATTCCAACACCTTTTCCGACGCACCCGGCCAGGCCCAGTCCTATAAATACGGCTCGCTCAGCCACACTAATGCCGCGACGCGCAGCCAAGCGATCGAGCATAATCTCGAATGTATCGAGATTGGCAAGGCGGTCGGCTCCAAGGCGCTGACCGTCTGGATCGGCGACGGCTCAAATTTCCCGGGGCAAAGTAACTTCACCAAGAGTTTCGAGCGCTATCTTGCCGCCATGGCGGAAATCTACAAGGCCCTGCCGGATGACTGGCGGCTGTTTTCCGAACACAAGATGTACGAGCCGGCGTTTTATTCGACGGTGGTGCAGGACTGGGGCACCAACTACGTGATCGCCAACACGCTCGGTCCGAAGGCCTTTTGCCTCGTCGATCTCGGTCACCACGCGCCGAATACCAATATCGAGATGATCGTCGCCCGCCTCATCCAATTCGGCAAGCTCGGCGGCTTCCATTTCAACGACTCGAAATATGGCGATGACGACCTCGACGCCGGTGCAATCGAGCCCTACCGGCTGTTCCTCGTCTTCAATGAACTGGTCGACGCCGAACACCGCGGCGTTAAGGGTTTCCACCCGGCCCATATGATCGATCAGTCACACAACGTCACCGATCCGATTGAAAGTCTGATCTCCAGCGCCAACGAAATCCGCCGGGCTTATGCGCAGGCCTTGTTGGTCGATCGCGCAGCTCTGGATGACTATCAGCAGGAGAACGATGCGCTAATGGCGTCGGAAACACTAAAGCGCGCCTACAGGACCGATGTTGAGCCGATTCTCGCCGAGGCTCGCCGGCGTGCGGGAGGGGCGGTCGATCCGGTAGCCACTTATCGTGCCAGCGGTTACCGCAAAAAGGTCGCGCTGGAACGGCCGGCCTCGGCTGCAGGCGGTGGCGGGATCATCTGAAGCCAATCCCAAGCTGACTCGACCTGGCGCCGCTCGTCGCTACAGGCCAAAAGGATAGGTTTCCGGGACGCCCTCGTGCTTTTCGACGAGTCCGAGCGGCGTAACCGGCGTCGTTGTGTCGAACCACACGAAAGCGTCGAACTGTTGCGGCAGCGATGCGTACATATAGTGGCTCAGGCGTTCGGTTTCCGGCCGGTAGATCACGCCGATGAAACGTTCGAGCCGCGGCTCCAACAATTGCTGCCGCACTTCGGGGTGTTTCGGCATATCGAGCAGAAAGCGCTTGTGCCGCGTCATATGGAATAGGCTCTCATAACTGTCCTCCAACGTGGGGCGGATGGTTTTTATCTCCATATCCCCATCCCAGTCGGTTGCGGCGACCACGTCTCCTTCATGGGTGCCGAAGCCGACGAGAGCAGCAGCAGCGCCAAAGCGCTGGCGGCAGAGCTGGCCGATATTCACTTCTTCTCTGGATGTTCCCATGTCCGTATGCCGCGCATCGCCGATGTGGGAGTTATGAGCCCAGACGACAGCCTTCGATTGCGAGCCGTGCGCCTCCAGCAGTTGCTGGAGCGCCTCGAACATATGGGTGTCACGCAGGTTCCAGGAGTCCGCACCGCCATAATACATGATCCGGTAGTAGCGTTCGGCGGAAGCAATCAGGCGCGCATTCTGGGCTGCGTCAAGGAGGTCATCACCATCTTCGCCGGCTCGTTGGAGCTGACGTTCGAGTAATTCCCTGCACTGGGCGACCACCGCCTTCTCGCATTTGTCGTAACCCTCGATCAGCACCGCGCGGCCATAGGTGGAAGGGTCGTTCTGCCAAGGCGTCAGGCATCCGTAACGTTCTCTCGCCACCCTCGCGGCCTTTGGATCCGTGCGGTCGAGATAGGCAAGCACGGCCGCGATTGAGCCGCTCATATTATAGATGTCGAGACCGTAGAAGCCGACCCGGTTGCGCTGATCCGGCACAGCGGCGTTGTATCTGTGCAGCCAGCCGATAAAGTCCGCGACTTCAAGGTTGCGCCACATCCATGTCGGGAAGCGCTGGAACTCAACCTCGCCGGACCTTCCGGGCCTGTGCCGGACATAACGGTCGATCGCGGCGGCATCAGGCCAGTCTGCCTCGACGGCGACGATCGTAAAACCGTGATGTTCGATGAGGCGGCGAGTGATCGCGGCGCGGGCGCGATAGAATTCCGATGTGCCGTGGCTGGCCTCGCCGAGAAGTACCACGCGGCGATCGCCGAAACGGTCGAACAGCGCTCCGAAGGCGGGGTCGTCGAAGTCGGGAAGCGGTTCGGCAGCGTCCGAGATCAATTCAGGAAGCGGTTTTGGGACACGCCTCGATTTCTCATACGCGTCGCGCCATCCATATTGGCCCACGAGCGGGACGAAGCGAACGCCTCCCAAATCCTCTTCTTCGAAGGTCGCAGCGCTTGTCCGCGTCACGCGGACCAGCCGTTGAGCGCCTTCCGAACCGATGGGCATGATCAGGTGGCCTCCTATTTCGAGCTGCTCCTTGAGTGCCGGCGGCACAGATGGCCCGCCGGCTGCCACAAGAATTGCGTCGAACGGCGCGGCTTCCGGCCAGCCTTTTGTCCCGTCATCCACCCTGGTTGCGATGTTGCCGAACCCCAGGCGGCGGAACCGGCGTCTGGCCTGTTCTCCAAGGCTCGGATATCGCTCGATGGTGTAAACTTGATCGGCGATGCGGCTGAGAACAGCCGCGGCATAACCCGAGCCAGTGCCGACCTCCAGCACGACATCGCCTCGCCCGATCTTTGCCCGTTCTATCATCAACGCAACGATATAGGGTTGCGAGATGGTTTGCCCTTCGCCGATCGCAAGGGGTGTGTCCTCGTAGGCGAACTCTTCGAACCCGCTCTCGACGAATGCCTCGCGCGGCACCTCGCGGAAAGCCCGGAGCAGCTCAGGGTTCCTGAGGCCCCGACGTGCTATCTGCGCCTCTATCATGCGCTCACGAGCGTATTCGAAGTCCTGCATGGCGTTCGTCCCGCAAACTTCACCCCGTTGCGGGCTAAACTATGGTAACGGCAAGTGGTTTCAAGAAATGCCGTCGCCGGATTGACAAAAAATCGCCCGGTTTGCTTCCTTCAACTCAGGTGGCCGTTCCGCTGTCCGCAGGTGCGGAAACGAGGGCATGCGAAGCGGCACGATTTCTGATGCTGCAAACTGTGTCTATGACGGCTTCCATCCGATAGAATCATTAACCAGGAACGAAAAATGGGGGCAAGTTTAATCTCTCGTTGATTAAGGTGATCTAATATTTGACCAGGCAGGCCAACCTGCTGTTTGTACAGAGTAACGCTGGTCAAGAATGCAGAGCCTCCGCACCCGATCATCTCGGTCCGCACTTCTCGTCGTCGCAGCCGTGACGAGTTTTTTTGTCCTCGTTGGATCGGTACTCGCCTTCCTGGTCGCCATCGCCGTGCGAGACATGACCGAGGCGGCCACGACGATCGATGACGCGCGGGCCTCACACGCGGCCTCGGCTGCCGTGGAAGCTTTTCAAAGCCGATTGCGGGCAACCGTCAGGGATAACGCGGTCTGGGACGATGCTTTCAAGGCCATGGCGTCGGATAACGCCCAGGAATGGGCCTATGAGAACTGGGGAAGCACGACCGAGGACTACCCTCTGTACGATATTGCGATCGTACTTCGAGCCGATGGAAGCACACTGACTGCTCACAAGAAAGGCGAGGAATTCGATCCCTTTGAATATTTCGGTACGGCGCTTCCGGATCTCGCAAAGAAGGCGGCGCAATCGGGTCAGGAGCCGGTGAGCGGATTCGTGAAAACGGCCGACGGCGTCGTCCTCTTCGGAGCCGGTTCTATCCAGCCCTATGAGGAGACCCCGGATGTGCAGCAGGCCTTCAATACGCTGATCTTTGCCAAAGTCTTGAACTCCGAAGCCATCGCCGAAATCGCCAAGACTTTTGATCTGGGTGGACTATTTGTCGTCGATGTCCCCCATATTCAGACGCTGAATACAGTTCTGCCCGACATCGACGGAAAAGCCGTGTCCTACCTGGAATGGCCGAGCCGGGATCCCGGCTCCAGGATATACTACGGGGTCAAGGCCTACCTGATGGCTGCCGCCCTGCTTCTGTCAGCCTTCTTCATTGCCATCGTAGCGACCGGGCTCTTCTCCGCTCGCGGCTTCAAACGGCGCGCCCAGGAGGTGCATCACCGGGCGATCCATGATCCGTTGAGCGGGCTTCTCAACCGCGCCGGGTTCCTGGAGGAGGTGGAGCGGCGTCTGGCCGACAAGGAGGAGGTCGAACTTCACCTTCTCGATCTCGATGGTTTCAAGGAAGTCAACGATGCATGGGGACATGCGGTCGGCGACGAACTCATCAAGCTCGTCGCGGCGCGAGTGACGGCTCTACTTCCTGCGGGCGCATCTTTTTCGCGCCTCGGCGGGGACGAATTCGCGATCGCTGCGACCAGAAGTGACACCAGGGAACTGTCTTCCTCCATACTGGAAGCCTTGAGCCGTCCGTTTGAGATAGGCGGCAGGACGATCGAGATCGGCGTGAGCATCGGCATCGTGGCCACGGATGCAAGTGCTACCGATCCGCTGGAGTTCGTCCGACGCGCGGACGTCGCCTTGTATCGGGCCAAGGAAAGTGGCCGGGGACAGGCGGTCGCATATCATGCGGAACTCGACCTGGAACGGGAAAGCCGCAGCCAGTTCGAAACGAAACTCCGCGCGGCAATTGCGTCCAACAGCATCCGCCCGGTCTACCAACCACTTGTCGACGCCGCCACTCAGGAATGGAGGGGGGTCGAGGTCCTCGCCCGATGGACGGCGGAAACCGGTCCCGTCAGTCCCGAAATTTTCATTCCGATCGCCGAGCGGGCCGGCCTGATCGACGAGCTTGGGCTGCTTATTCTTGCATCGGCAATCGATGAAGTCGGGACGTGGCAGGATATCGCCATTTCCGTGAATGCGTCGCCGATCCAGCTGAGAAATCCGAACTTTGCGGCGAACGTTGTCGCCTTGCTGAAGGCGAAATCATTCGATCCGAGACGGCTTACGCTCGAAATTACCGAAGGGGTGTTGATGGCTAATCCCGAGCAGGCTAAGCGATCGATTGCCAACCTGAAAGCGGTGGGCGTCAAGTTCGCTCTCGACGATTTCGGCTGCGGTTACGCCAGCATCGGGGCGCTGCGCGAATTCGGCTTCGACCGGATGAAGATCGACCGGTCGCTTGTGATGGGGATCGACAACGAGCGGGGAGCACAGATTCTCAACGCAACCATCCTGCTCGCAAATGCACTCGACATTCCCGTGACGGCCGAGGGGGTAGAAACACCCGCGCAGGCCAAGGCTCTTTACCTTTCCGGCTGCGATCAACTGCAGGGTCATCTTGTGGGGAAACCCATGGAAGCGGCTGAGATCCAGAAGAAGCTCCTGTCCCGCGCGGCCTGAGCTGCGGCTGACGGGGCCGTCGCGTCGCGCGGGGGAACTCTGAGAGTGCCAGTTTGTTATCCTTGTCTCAAGGAGGTTCAAACATGGGTATGAATACACCAAAACCAGGCGCTCCCGGCACTACGGATCAATCTCCACGTTGGGAAGGTCCGCAAGAAAACAGGCCTCGCGGGTACATGCCAGCCAAAGACGATCCCGATCACGATCGTGATGCGCTTGGCGAGAACAATCAGGATCCTTCCCGGGAAAAGGTGTCGGATGCCGGCAAGACCAAGGGAGACTGAGATGAAGAAAAACCATTCGGGCACCGGTCCCGAGGCTGATGCCAAGGGGCAGTTCGCCAAGTCTCAGGCTGATCGCAAGAGCAGTGGCGTGCACAGCGCGAAACCTACCGTCATCACCGGATCAGAGGATGCTACCGCCCATCGCAATCCGCCGGGCACCAAACGGGTTGCAAACGATTGGGATCCGAATTTCGATCCGGCGGACGCGAGCAAGGAGCGCTGAACCGGATTCAGGCCTCTTGAAACGTCAGATCCCATTCACCAGATTGATTTCGCTTCTTTTATCCGGCTGAGATTGAAAGGAGGAAATCATGAACATCCCGGATATGCCGTTTAGAGTGCCAGTGACGATCCGTCTCCAGTCGGGCCTGGAACGATGCTTCAGAACTGTTTACGACGCGCTCGATTTCCTGGAGAACGAGTGGCCGCTGAAGCGCGGCGAACGATATGACCGCGCAGTTCGCCGTGCTCGCGCCGCCCTGAACAGGATGGTGCCCACGGAAGTCGCCCGCGAGGCCTTCATTTCAGCATGCCTCGAGGCTGGCATGCCTGCCGTCATGGTCGGCGCCATCGGCTTTTCGCAGCCGACGGTTGGAAGGATGGCTGCTTCCGCTTAGGGCCGGCATCCGGCGATCCAGCCGTTTCATTGCCTGGCGGCGCTGAGTTTGATCCGCTCCTCGGTTGGAATGTCAGAGGATCGCCGGGCGGCGGCTGGCGTCCGCAAGGTCTCTGCGAAAGCCATCATCAGCGGGCCGACGCCCTTGATATCATCGGCCCGTATTTCCTCCGAAAGGTAATACTCCACCGTCCCGTCACGGTAGCGGCCGTTGAAGCCGCCCAGACCGGCGACGCAGCAGATATTCTGCAGCCTCGATGTTCCCGTTTCATCCGGGCGCAACTCATGTTCGACAAGGGAGCGGAGGCTTTCTTTCCCGGCATGAGCAAAAGCTGCCGAGCCTTTAAGGCGGGCGAGTTTTTGAAGGAAATAGGCGAACATCGCGGTGGCGGAGCTTTCCGCGTAATTCCCCCTCACATCGGGCCGATCGATCACCTGCAGCCACCGATGATCGGAAGTTTGCAAGGCAAGCAGCTTGGATGCGAGTGCCGAAGCGCGGAGAATGAGATCTTGCCGTGCCGGGCCCGGCGGAAGGCTCTCGATGATATCGACAAAGGCCATGGCCAGCCAGCCGATCGATCGGGCCCAGTGAGCCGGGGACAGCCCGCTTTGCGGGTCCGCCCAAGTCTGTTCGCGCGACTCGTCATAACCATGCCGGTAGAGTGCCGCGTCGCGGTCGTAGGTCAGGTCGAGGGCGGTTGAAAATTGCTGAAGAGCCTCATCAAGCATATCCGGCCGGGAGGCGGCGCGCGCATATTCGATCTTGAAAGGCAGAGCCATATAGAGGCCGTCCAGCCAGATCTGATGCGGGTAGCGGAGTTTGTGCCAATAGACGTCGCTGCCGGTACGCGGATGCGTATCGAGCTGCCTTGCGAGAGGAGCGGCGGCATCAAGCCAGGCGGCGTCGCTGGTCAACCCATAAAGGAAAACGAGGGCGCGGCCGGGGAGGATGTTGTCGATATTGAATTCATCGATCTCGTAGCCGATCAAGCGGCCTTGCGTATCGATCTGACCGCCGACCAGGCGGATGAGATGATCGAGCCAACGCTTTTCGGAGGTCGCTTGATAAAGCGTAATCAGACCGCGATAGAGGCATCCGTCTTCATAACACCAGGCTCCGCCTTTGTAATATTCGTATCCGCGGGCGTAATCGTCGAAATAAGTTTGAAGCATGGGCTCAGTCTTGGGCTGGATGGATCGAAGCCGGCGAGAGCATCGCCAGGCGACTAAAAGTGGTGTTTTCCGCGACAATGCCGGCGTGACGAAGGGGCGGGAGGAGACAGGCCATTTCCGGCACTTCCGCCTTGGCATCTGGCGCGAAGGAAACTGTGTAGTTTTCGAAAGCGATATCGCAGATGGACGCTTCGGGCAGACCGTAGAATACGGCCGCAGCGGTGCGGGCGCCCGAGACCGTGACGTTCTTCACCGAGATCGACCGGATGTTGGGCGTCTCGTCGGAAACCGGCAGGCGGGCGCGCGACTGGACGTAGTCCGACCGCCCGTCGGCATCGCAGAAATAGAAGGAGTTGACCGCCACCGGTGTTGCGACAGCCTCTATTAGGCTGTCTGAAAACCGGATATTCGACACCGTTCCGCCACGGCCTCTGCGCGTCTTGATCCTGAGCCCCCGGTCGGTTCCCCGGAAGTGGCAATTCGTGATCTGGATGTCGCGGACGCCGGCGCTCATTTCGCTGCCGATGACCACGGCGCCATGGCCGCGCTCCATCAGGCAATTGGAGATCCTAACGCGCTCCGTCGGCCGATCAGGCCCGCCGTTCGGGCTGCGCTTGCCCGCCTTTATGGCAACGCAGTCGTCTCCGACAGAAATATGAAGGCCGGCAAGGCGGATACCAGAGCTGCTTTCCGGATTGAACCCATCCGTATTGGGCGAGTCCGGATCATTCCGGATCGTGAGATCCGCCGCGAGCAGTCGGCTGCAAAGCACCGGATGTACCGTCCATGACGGTGAGTTGCGGATGGTGAGGCCTGAGAGAGTGATGTCTTCGCATCCGGAAAGGAAAACGGTGCGGGCCCGTCTGGCACCCTGTCGCGTCTCCTTCGGCCAGAACCACCAGTCGCCGCGATCGCCGCCGCCGTCGATGATGCCTTTTCCGCTGATCCGGATATTGCGGCAGTCGATCGCGTTGATCAGGCTGGCGTAACACGCCTCCGTCACACCTTCCCAGGTGCCGAGCACGCGGCCATCCGGGTGGCGGGCTGGGAGGATGGGAAAGGTTTCGCGGTCCGAGACTGCAGCCAGTTCGGCTCCTTCGTCGAGCAGCAGCGTCATGTCGCTCTTGAGGAAGACAGGGCCGCTCAGCCAGCGCCCGGGCGGTATCCGAAGCGTCCCCTCGGAGGGGAGAGCGTCGATTGCGGCCTGGATCGCTTCAGCATTATCTGATGAGCCGACTGAGGCGCCGAAATCGCTGATGTCGGTGAGAGCCGTTTCCTTTCTTGTCGTGAACTCAAGGCGGGCTTGACCAATCTGGAGGGAAAGATGGCTGCCCGGTTCGAGTTCAGCGACTGTAAAGACGACGCGTCTCGTCGTCCCTTCAGCCACGATATCGCCATCGACCTTCCGAACGGTCCAGGCCAACGAAGAGTCCCGTTCGAAAAGATGCCTTTCGGCATCGACACTGAAGGTCGCACTGCGTGGTCCGGTGGTCAGAAGTTCGATGGCGGCAATCGTCACGATGTTCAGATCCCCGTCAGCGCTTCGTTGATGCCGGCGATGATCTCAGCGGCCGCGTCCTCGGCGGATTGCTGGCCGTAGGCGAAGGCCTCGAAGTTCGTGTCGAAAGCTTCGGTGACACGCGGATGCTCGTTCAGCGGCGAAACTCCAGGACTGCTGGGTTCCATCACCCGCTTGTAGGCTTCCAGCTGGACAGGCTTGACCTTGCCTTCCTTGTTAAGCACATCGAGTGCGGCCTTGCTGGAGGGAATGCCGCGCGTTGCGCCCAGCACCTTTACCGCCGCCGGATCGTTGAGAAGGCAATTGACGATCTGCGCTGCCGCTTTCGGGTCCTTGCTGTTCTTGGAGATGGCAAACAGCATCGATGGCTTGCGATAGACGCCGTCGATCTTCGCTCCGGCGACGGTGAGCAACTTGACCGGGACGAGTTCCTGGCCCTTTTCCATGGGCGTGGAAATCTTGCCGTAGGTGCTGTCCCACTGGTACGTGCCGGCAATCTGACCCTTTGCCCATTTCTGGTTTTCATGCAGGGGCGTATTGCCGCCGGCTGCGACTTGCTTCCAGGACTCGATCACGCCCTTGTCCACTAGGGTCTGGTAGAACTTCAGCCCTTCGACGAGCTCCTCTTCTGTCCAGGAAACCTTGTTCGTTGCGGGATCGATCAGGTCCTTGCCGGTCTTCTGCGTCGTACGCAGGATGACCATGAGGCGGGCGTCGAGTGCAGCGCCCTCGAAAGGATAATAGTCCTTGCCGAGCTTCTCCTTCATCTTCGGCGCGGCCGCGATCAGTTCTTCCCAGGTGGTCGGGATCGGCACGCCGGCCTTGTCGTAGGTCGTCTTGTTAAACATGAAGACGCGGCCCGTGGTCGAGACCGGGATGCCGTTCAGCTTGCCCTTAACCGTACCGCTGTCGAGATCGGCCTTGGACCATTGGCCGAGGTCGATGATGTCCTTGTACTGGTAGAGATCGGCAAAGCCGGTGCCGTTCTTGGTGAAAAGCGGTAGCCACGGCCAATTGACCTGCATGATGTCGGCTTCGGTGCCGCCAGCGAGCTGAGTGGCGATCTTTTCCTGATGCCCCTGGAAGCCGGTGAATTCCGGCGCCACGGTATGGCCGAATTTGCTGCCGCAGATCTTTAGCGCTTCCTGGGTTGCGAGGTGGCGGTCGTCGCTTCCCCACCAGGACATGCGCAGGTCCGCAGCAAATGCGGTCGAAAGGCTGGTGGCGGCAAACAGTGCCGCGGTCATGATCATGGTTCTCATTTTGGCTCCTCCCAAGTTGGAACGCTGAAGTTTCAGATCGCCAGGCTGATGTTTTCACCTGTTTGGCGATCGAACAGGTGGACTCCCTTTGGGTCCGGGCTCAGCCAGATCCAATCATCGCGAAGCGCGGTCCGGTCATAGGCAGCCGAAGGTACGATGGCGATCAGGCGCTTCGGCCCGATGTCGACGTAGAGATAGACCTCGTGGCCCATGAACTCGATATGGTTCACCTTGCCCTTGAGCGTGCCCGCGGTCTTGGCTTCGGCGATACGCAGATGCTGGGGCCGGATGCCGAGCGTCACCCAACCGGACTTTCCAACCGACAGCCGGTGCGCGAATTCGTCCCCGAGTGCGACCGTCTGATCCGCGGCCTTAACGTGGGTTTGTCCTTCAAGCTCGCCATCCAGAAAATTCATCTCCGGGCTGCCGATGAAGCCGGCGACGAAGGTATTGGCCGGACGGTTGTAGAGCGTCATGGGATCGGCGACCTGCATGATGTGGCCGTCCTTCATGACGCAGATCCGGTCGCCCATGGTCATGGCCTCCGTCTGGTCGTGGGTGACATAGACAACCGTTGCCTGCTGTCCTTCCGCCTTCAGCCTCTTGTGCAGGTCGGTGATGCGAACGCGCATCGAGGCGCGCAGCTTTGCATCGAGGTTCGAGAGAGGCTCGTCGAATAGGAAAACCTGCGGTTTCTTGATCAGCGCGCGGCCGACCGCGACACGCTGCGCCTGGCCGCCGGAAAGCTGCTTCGGCAGCCGTTCCAGGAGCGGGTCTATTTCCAGCAGTCCCGAAACGTGCTCCGTCGCCTTTTCGATTTCTTCGGCAGGGCGGCGCTTCAGCCGCATGCTGAACGACAGGTTTTTGCGCACCTTCATATGCGGGTAGAGCGCATAATTCTGAAAGACCATGGAGATACCGCGGTCGCCCGGCGGTTTGTCGTTCACCAGTTCTCCGCCGATCCGGATTTCGCCGCCGGTAATCCGTTCGAGGCCCGCGATCATGCGCAAGGTCGTAGACTTGGCGCAGCCGGAGGGGCCGACCAGCACCATGAACTCGCCGTCCTCGACATCGAGGTTGATGCCATGCACGGCGCGAAGCGAACCGTAGTCCTTTTCGAGATTTCTCAGTTGCAGACGTGCCATGTCGCTATCCCTTGATGCCGCCGGACGAGATGCCGTCGATGAAATATTTCTGCGCGAGGAAGAAGACCGCGAGCGCCGGCGTCAGCGCCAGCACGGACATGGCGAGCACGCGGTTCCACTCGAACGCCTCAGTGGTGTCGATCGAGAGTTTCAGCGCCAGCGAGACCGGATATTTGTCGACCGACGAAATGTAGATCAGCGGCCCCAGGAAGTCGTTCATCGTCCACATGAACTGGAAAAGGCAGACCGAGATGAGCGCCGGCATCAGCAGCGGCACGACGATGAAGATCATCGTCTGCCAGGTGGTGGCGCCGTCGACGCGGGCGGCTTCCTCCATGTCGCGCGGGATGGCGCGCAGGAACTGCACCAGCATGAAGACGAAGAAGGCGTCTCCTGCAAAGGCAGACGGCACCCAGAGCGGCAGGAAGCTGTCGAGCCATCCCAGATCGCGGAAGAGAAGATATTGCGGAATACGGGTCACCACATTCGGCAGCAGAAGCGTCGCGATCAACGACGCAAACAGCAGCTTCTTGAACGGGAACTCGAAGCGGGCGAACCCATAGGCCACAGCGGTGCACGAGATGGCGGTGCCGATGACCTTGGGGATCACGATCCACAGCGTATTCAGGAAGAATGTGCCGAAGGAATAGGGCGTCGAGGTCTGCCAGCCCTTGATATAACCGTCGAGCGTCGGGTTTTCCGGCCAGAAGCCGGGATTGGCAAAGATCTCAGAATTCGTCTTGAACGATGCCCCGATCAGCCAGATCAGCGGGTAGAGCATCAGGAGGCCGACAGCGGCGAGCATCAGATAACGCAGCATGATGCCTGCCTTGTGGCGGCGATGCTCGCGGGCACGGATGCCGGCAACCTCGCCAACCGTCGACGGATCATGGGAGAGAACGTGTTCGGTCATGGTCAGCTCCTCTTGTCGCCGGCGTAATAGACCCAGTGGCGCGAGGACCAGAAGGCGATGAGGGTGAGCGCCATGATGATGACGAAGAGGACCCAGGCGATGGCCGATGCATATCCCATGTCGAAACGCTTGAAGGCTTCGTCATAGATGTAGATCGGCAGGAGATAGGTGGACTTCAGCGGGCCTCCTTGGGTGATAATGTAAGGGCCGTTGAACTCCTGGAAGGCCTGGACCATCTGCATGATCAGGTTGAAGAAGATGACAGGCGTGATCAGCGGCAGGGTGATGTAGATGAAGCTCGTCCACTTGCCGGCGCCGTCGATGGAGGCGGCCTCATAGAGCGTCCTGTCGATGCTCTGCAGCGCGGCCAGGAAGATCACCATGGCCGAGCCGAATTGCCATAGGCGGAGCAGGGTGATGGTAAAAAGCGCATTGGTGGGATCGCCGAACCAGTTGACGGATTCGAAGCCGAGCAGGTTCAGGCCCATATTGACGAGGCCGACATCGGCAAAAATGTAGCGCCACAGCACCGCGATCGCGATCGAACCGCCGAGGATCGAGGGGACGTAGTAGGCCGTGCGGAAGACGTTGATGAACTTCAGCTTGTAGTTGAGGATCACGGCCATGAAGAGCGCAAAGGCGAGCTTCAGCGGCACGGTCGTAAACACATAGACGAGCGTCACCCAGAGCGATTTGCGGAAAGTGCGGTCGTTGGTGAAGAGCTTGACGTAGTTTGCCAGACCGATGAAGATCGGCTCGTCCATCAGGTTGTAGTTCGTGAAACTCAGATAGAGCGAGGCGACGAAGGGCACTGCCGTGAAGATCAGCAGCCCGATGATGTAGGGCGATAGGTAGAAGAGCCCGAGGAACCGGCTGTCTCCGCTCATGTTGCTTTCCCCGCTTTAACAGGTGCCTCCGACAGGCGGTGCATCGCCGCGGCAATTCCCCCGCGGAACAGGCCTGCAGTACGATCGCGAGACAATGCCGCCCGGTTGAGGAAGCGGTCGCCGATATAGGCTATATTAAACGAAGAGACAGTTCCCGTATTGTGCATCGCAAATTCTGGCATAGGAATCCCCGGGGGTCCGATACGTATCGGGCACCCTGCAGATTTCCGCCATTTCCTCCCAATCTGGCCCTCTGATGTGTTGAGGTTTCAGCTCCTGCGCTGATAATCTCATCTTGGGGGCGGGATCAAATCGACAAATTGGGGGAAAAGGATGGACGAAATTGAAGGTAGCGTTCTGGCTGGAATTCCCATGGGGGCACTCGCCCTGACGCTGACGCGTTCAACCATAAGGATGCAGCATTCCCATACCTGGGGTGTCGACAAATCGAACAGCGTCCATGACCTGATTATATGCCTAACGGGCTCGGCTCGTTACGAGGTCGAGGACGAGACGATCGACATGGCGCCGGGCAGGGCCATGCTTCTGCCTGCCGGCGTACGCTTCGTCGGCTACTCTACGTCAACGGAGCCCTATACCGGGATTGCCCAGCATTTCACGCTCGATCTCTTCGGGCGCCTCGACATGATTGCGCAGATGAACCTCAGGAAAGCGGTGACGCTTGCCCGCTGGGACATGATGCAGCCATTGACCCGCTACTACCACGACAATGCGCCACCCTATTCCACGACCCTTCTCCAGCATCACCTCTTCATGTTCCTACTGATCGAGTTCATTGAGCAGGCGCATATCGGCTGGAAGGAGCAGTCGGTCGGAAACGTGAACAATCCCGACGCCCTTTCGTTTTCCGTGATGGTTGCCGCCAGCCAGATCGCGGCCGATCCCTTGAACGACGAGATCGTGGAACGGGCGGTCGGCGCGGTGCCCTACAACAGCGATTACTTCAAGCGTGAATTCCGCAAGCGGGTCGGTTGGACGCCGGACAAATATCAGGAGTTCAAGCGGATGGAACGCGCCATGGGACTGATGGCCGGAGGTTGCAGTGTAAAACGCGCGGCCGAACTCTCCGGATATTCGGATGCCTATTACTTCTCCCGAATGTTCAAACGCTATATCGGCATCAGCCCGCTGGGCTACCAGCAGTCGGAAAGAAGAAGCCGAGAAGGAGCGTTTCCGCGAGGCGAAGAGGATGGGCAACTGCTTTACCCGCTGACACGATGAGACCGACAGGAATGTGGCGGGGAGACATTCATGGCACGACATCACAAAGAAGTTCCGGCTTTGCGAAATTGAGCTGTCCCAAGTGGATCATTTCGCGTTATCTGCTGATGGTAGGCTCTTGCTGAAAGGCGGCCATGGCAGCGGCGGACCGTGTTAGGGGATCAGAGACGGCGGACATATGTATCGTCGGCGCGGGGCCTGTGGGACTTGCGCTTGCCTTCAAGCTGGAAAAGCTTGGACTTGACGTCACTCTTCTGGAAATGGGAGCCGATGGCGCTGCCATCGCTGGCAATACAGGCAATATCGAATTCCAGAACGCTCATCACGCGCCTTCGCTTGCGATGTCGCGACCCGGAATTGGCGGCGCCTCGGCGCTCTGGGGCGGACGTTGCGTCGCCTTCGACGACCTGGATTTCGAGAAGCGCGGCCATGTGCCTTTTTCCGGCTGGCCGTTGCCGCACGAATCCCTGCGTTCATATTATCCGGAGGCCTTCTCCTTTCTCAACTGCAGCCCGACGCAAACGGCTCCCGAGAAACTTTGCATCGCCGACGCGTCGATCTCCACCGAGGCGATCGAGCGCTGGAGCCGGCAGCCAGATCTCGGTGCCGAAAGCGCGAGGCGGCTGAACGGCTCCCGGCGGATACGGCTGGTGAATGGCCGAGCCACCGGCATCCGGCTCGATTCCTCCGGCGGGCGGGTCGAGTGCATAACGGTTCATCGAGACGGCGAGGAAATGCATGTTGCAGCCGGGAACTTTGTCCTCGCGGGTGGCGGGCTGGAAAATGCCCGCCTGCTTCTCTCGCTGCAACGGGACAGGTCCGAATTCGGTGGTGGAAGTGAGGGTCCTACCGGGCGGTTCTATCAGGGGCACCTGACAGGGTATATCGCGTTGCTGCACTTGGAGAAGCCCGCCATGGCGAGACAGTTCGCCTTTCAGCTTGACGACCAGGGTTACATCGTTCGCAGACGGTTTCAGGTCTCGACGGCCGTACAGCTGAAGGAGCGGTTACTCAACTGCGTCTTTTGGCTGGATGCCGTCTCGATCGCAGATCCGATCCACGGATCCGGCAGCTTGTCGCTCGTCTATCTCTTCCTGAAGGCTTTGGGGCTCTATCGCCGCCTTTCGAACGGGCTCGCTCCGACATCGAGAGGGACGCAGAACATCAACCGCAGGGAGCACTGGAGGAATATCGTCACCGATCGGCGCTGGCTGATCGATCTATCCGGTGTGCTTCAAAACATGCGCCAGCGGCGCCGCAACCGGTGGCGTATTCTGATCAATCCGAAGGGTCGCTATCTCCTCCGCTATCACGCCGAGCAGGTGCCCAATCCGGAAAGCCGAGTGTTCCTCAAGGCGAATGGCGGGCAGGCGCCCAGCGATGCGTTGGCCGTCGATTACAGGGTGACCGATCAGGATCTGTCATCCGTGCTGAGGTCGCACGAGATTCTGGATGACTGGCTGCGGCGCAATGGACTTGGCCGGCTGGAATATCTGCATGATCCCGATACGCGGCGGCAAGCGGTGTTGAACCAGGCTTTTGACGGGTACCACCAGATCGGCCTGAGCCGGATGGCGGCAACGCCGGCTGAAGGTGTCGCCGATGCCGATTGCCGCGTCCACGGGATAGCCAATCTTTATCTCGCAGGCAGCTGCCTGTTCCCGACGGGCGGGCACGCCAATCCCACCCTGCCGGCCGTCGCACTCGCCCTTCGCCTTGCGGATCATCTCAAGGATCAGTCTGCAGCCGCTCCGAACCGCTAACCGCACCGGCGCTTTACCGAACTGAACGCACCGGCAGACGCCGGAACGAAGGCCTCTTTCCCTTCAACAACGACTGGAGCGGCTTCTCCAGGCATTCGTAGGCGGCGATGCCGGATGCCGTGCCCAGCACGACCGCTATGAAAAGGATCGCAGCGGCGGGAAGCGAGAGCATAAAACCGATCTTGACGATGACGGAGATGGCGAAGGTGTGCCAGAGGTAGATGGAATAGGAGCTGTCGCCCAGGTAGGCGAGGAGAGGGAGTCTGCGCAGACGGGCGCCGGCCTCCATCGCCAGAGCTCCGAGCACGAGAAGGACCGCCAGCGGTCCGCAGGTCAAGGCGTCGAACTCCAACTTCAGCAGATGGATCGCTGCGAAACCCGCGACCGCCGTAGCGACGAGCGCAAGGCCGACTGTCGGGGACGGAAGGCGCCGGGCGGCCCATAGTTTCGCAAGCGCTGCGCCTGCGACAAACTCCAGAATAAGAGGTGCCGTGTAGAACGCCAGGATCGGGTTCTTTGGTTGCAGCAAGGTGCCGGCGATGACGAAGGCGCCGAACAGGAGAGCCAGGGCCAGGAGCCGCGATCCGGGCCTGAGGAACAGGACGAGCGCGAAGAGGGTGTAGAAGAAGATCTCATAATTCAGCGTCCAGCCCTGCACCAGGACCGGCCAGAGATTTCCGCTGCTGGGCGAGGCGATGGGAATGAAGAAGAAGGATCCGAGCGTGTGCGCGGGGTCGAGCCGCAGGTTCGGAAAGACGCCGGCGGCCGCGCCGATCACCATGGCGAAGGTTGCAGCCCAATAAGCCGGCGCGATGCGCAGAAGACGGTTGCGGAAGAAGTGCCCGGGACTGACCGGTCGGCTGTCGCTGATGGCCATCATGATGAAGCCGCTTACCACGAAGAACACGTCGACGCCGGCGGCACCGATTGTGAAGGGCAGGCCCGTCCGTTCGCCGGCGTGGAATATCACGACGGCCAAGGCAGCGAATGCTCTCAGATACTGGATGGAGTATAGCGTCTGCATCTAGGTTGGAGCCTCATTATGGCAGTCAAAACACAAAGAGATGTAGGCGAAGCTCGCTCGGATCAGTTTCGACCCAATCAAGAGCTCCGACGGCCCAGATCGAAGCCGTTTGCGCGTCTAAAGGATGCGGGCGCTCCGGCGCCTTGCGGGTTGCTTCTGCCGGTAGCGAAACGGTCGAAATAGGCCCGGTTTGCCTGGACCTGCCTGATCGCCAGTTTGCCGGTAGCGAAATAGAGCAGGAACGAGCCGACATGGTAAGGATGCATGATGTCGATCTCGACGAAGGACCGGATGAGCAGCAGGCCTGCAATGCTGAAGAGCAGGAGGGATTCCGGGTTCCGGGCCACCGTCAACAGCCGCCTCAAATGACCGGCGAGGGTGGTCAGCAAGATGAAGGTGAGGAGCAGTGTTCCGACCAGTCCCGTTTCCACCATGGTTTCAATGTAGGTGTTATGGAAATGGAAGCCGTTGCGGGACGCGATGAAGAAATCCTGCCAGAGCCTTTCTGCCTCGGAAAA
Source organism: Neorhizobium sp. S3-V5DH (assembly GCF_004343065.1). Classification (NCBI taxonomy): domain Bacteria; kingdom Pseudomonadati; phylum Pseudomonadota; class Alphaproteobacteria; order Hyphomicrobiales; family Rhizobiaceae; genus Neorhizobium; species Neorhizobium sp. S3-V5DH. Next base: position 250,240 of record NZ_SMCL01000003.1, on the reverse strand, counting down.
TCCGACGACCCAGTATCCCTGATAGCCAATGCCGAATAGCGGGTGCTGGCGGGCCGCCTCGATTCCCTGCTGCCACAGATAGGTTCTGCCGGTCAGGGTCGAATCCTTGCCGAAGACGGAAAGGATCGCGTCCATGGCGCCGAACTGAAGCGCGCCGACAGCTGCAATCACCACCAGAACCAGGGAGGCGGCAAAGAAGATGCGCCGGGTCCGGGGCGACAAGGACATGATCGCCTGCATCCCCAGACAAAGCGCTATGACACCGAGCGTGGTGATGACCGAGGTCGCCGATTTCGATGCCGCGAGCGAATAGGCTGAAAGCAAGCCGCTTACGGCGGCGCCGACGAGCCAGACAGATCGCGCCCGGAAGACCAGGATTGCGGCATAGGAAAAGAAAGCGCCAAGCGAGGCATAAAACCCAAGCTGGTTCTTTGAGGAGAAGGCGCCGACGAAACTGTAGCCGCCATCGATGGCGTCGTAGAGATAGGTGCCGAAAAGCAGCGAATACATCAGCACGACGGCAGTGCCGACGATCGCGCCGCGGGTGAGGGTCTGTGTGCTTATTGTCCGAACGGCGATCAGCGCACAGATGATGTGCGTGAGATACTGAATGGACGTCCGCAACGATACGCCGAAGGCAGGCGACCAGAAGGCGGAAAGAAAACAGAACAGCGCAAAGCTGAAGATCCAGATGTATTTCAGATAGTTGCCCAGCACCCGCCGATAATCGACGAGCACCAGCAGGAACCAGGCGCCATAATAGGCAAGGATCGAAATCTGCCCGAACCGGCTCGAATAGGCAAAGACGAAAAATGACAGCGCGATAGCCGCGATGCCATAGATCTCGTTGCGAGCCGGATCGATCAGCGCAGATTTGGCGATCCTCATGCCGTCCTCACTGCATCAGGAGTTCTGAGCTGACCTTGATGACGTCGCCGGGCAGAAGCCTGTCGTTTTCGCCGACAGTCATCTCCTTCGGCCCCTGGCCTTCGTCCCTCACCACCAGGTATTTGATCGTGGCGGAGTGGCCGGCGGGATCGAATTTTAGAGCTTCTGCCGATTGTGCCAATGCTTCGGACATCATTTCGCGGCTGGTAGTGAGCTGCAATCCGAGCTTTTCGAGCTCGGCCTCGGTGTCCTGCAGCTCCTTGGCGCGCTGCGCCTCCCAGTCGTTGCGAAGGTTGACTTCGTCCTGATTGGCCTTGTTGATGTCCTGTTTGGCGCGCAGCGCGGCCGTGTCCGTATCGAGCATGTTCGATTCGAGGTCTGCCGCGCGTTCCTCGGCCGTCAGGCGCCGGCTCGAGGTCGCCAACCCCTGTTCCGTCAGACGCGCCATCTTGTCCCGGTCATCGTTGACGAGTTGCAACTGGCGTTTCTGCGTTTCAGCCTTCCGGTTGAGGGACTGCACCTCGGTTTCGAGAAGGCTGCGAAGGTCCGCCAGGGCCTTTAGCTGAAGTTCATAGCGATCGCGGCGGGACTTCATGAGAGCCGCTTCGCTAGCGATCAACTGGGCGGCGTTTGGAACCTTTTCCAGCTCCGGAGGCATCTTGATTTCCGGCGCGCGGGCGATTTCTGCTTGCAGCCGTGCACGACGGGCCAGCAGTCTGCCGCGGGCCGAATCGTAAACCGCAGCGTCGCCGCGGGCATCGATGAAGTCACGCGCGAAACGCTGTCCGGCATCGGAACGGCGAAGCCCCCCCGAAAGGCTGACGGCCTTCAGCACGGTCAGATTGGGTGCATAGGGATATTCGCCGGGTGTAGTCACGTCGCCGGTGACAAAGACCGGACGGAACTGGGCGATCTCCACCGAAGCGGACGGCAGGTTGCGCAGCGCGAACTTGCCGCGCAATTCCTCGCCGATGATTTTCGCTACATCCCCGGTCGTCTTCCCCGCGGCGGGGAGGTCGCCGATGAACGGAAGCGAAAGCGAGCCAGTAGGGCCGATCGTATAGTCGCCGCTGACTGCGTCCCAGTTGCGCACGGTACCTTCGGCCGGCTGCCATTCCGCCACACGGATGCGCAGCTTGTCCATCACGCCGAGGCGATAGCTGTTGTCGTCCGCCAGGACACTGCTGGTCAGCGCAAGAAATGCGCCGGTCAGAAAGCATAAAACACGCAAGCTCCTCGCGGAGGCGGTTCCTATCTGCATGGGTTTTTTCCTCAAGTGGCGTGGAATTGCTTCCACGCTCCGGGTCCATCATTTTCCGATCCGGTCAGACGACCGAGTTCAGATCCTGTGGAAGAGAAAGAACGATCAATAACTGCCGCGTGCCATGCAAACAGCAGGGATGGTTCTCACAATGATTGCGACATCGCCGAGAAGCGACCAGTTCTGGACATACTGCGTATCGAAGGCGATGCGGCTTTCGTAGGAAACATCGTTACGGCCGCTGATCTGCCAAAGGCCGGTAAGGCCCGGGCGGGTCCGAAGGTAAAAGGCGGCAAAGCTGTCATAAAGGTTCAGCTCTTCGTCCACCACCGGCCTTGGGCCGACCACGCTCATCTCTCCGCGCAGAATGTTGAGGAGCTGAGGCAGTTCGTCGAGGCTGAGTTTACGCAATACCGTTCCCACGACTGTCACCCGGGGGTCGTTCTTGAGTTTGCGGGTCGCCCGCCACTCTTCCGCAGCTTGCGGATTGTCTCGGAGGTAATTCCGCAGAATTTCATCGCCATTGACGGCCATTGTGCGGAATTTCAGGCATTTGAACGTGCGGCCGTTATGACCGATCCGACGATGTCCGTACAAGATCGGTCCATTGTCGGAAAACTTTACCAGCGCCGCGATCATAATGAAAATGGGGCTGAAAAGGAGGAGTGCGAGGGCGGCGGCTGTTATGTCGAAGCTTCGTTTCGCCAAGCCGCCGGTGGGGAGAATCCTGCCGGCTTGGTCAGAAGTTGAAAACGGCGAACCTGCCGAACGTGTCGCTGACTTCATAGAGTGAACTCCATTTAGGTTTTGCGATAGTCGGTGCCATTACGGCGCGTATTAGCGTGCAATGTGATAATAAGTCTGTGTTCGGAATTTGATGCCAGTCAAATTTTTGGCTCAACCATCGCCGGATGGTCGGCCGGCCCCGCTGGCCCACCCTATGACTGGTTGCTTCTATTGCAATTTATGCTGATGAAAGCCGGAAAATTATTGTAAGGCTCTCGTAGAGACGGTCTGGTTACCAATATTATTCGTACTCCCTTATCTATAGATCACGCGTTCTCCCGCTTGCATTTCAGCTATACTCCCGCTGGCTTCTTTGCCGCTGGGACCAAAGTAGCTTGCAGCTAGGACCAAAGGCCCACTCCTGTTGCGCCGCAATACAATGGTGCGCTGCAATAAACGCCGGTCGGCCTTCTTAAGCTTTGTAACAAAAGTTGATCCGGCCTCGGTCCGTCTGAGCGACGGAAACGGAAAAAACGTTCCAGCGCTTGCGAACCGGGGCAAAAATATGGCGAAAAGGTGGCAATGATCTTGCGACGGCGAGCCAGAAGAGAGAAAGAAACGAGATATTTAAAAGGAACCTGCGGAACCTTACGAAAGTTTCACTAACAGTCCGGCACAATGGGCGCAGGAAAACTTGAATCCTCTCTTGCAGGCTCTTATGGTTGTTGTTGTGGGAGAGGAGCCGAAAGACCGTCAAGCCAAGCAAGTTTGCGGTCGGGAGGAACGATCATGTACGCACCGCGCGTCTTTGTCAGCATGACAGGGGTACTAATCGCTTTTGCGGTGTCGGCCTATTTTATGACCGACTCGTTTTATACGGCCTTTATACAGACGCTTATCTGTGCCGTCATTCTTCAGGTCGGTTATTTCATAGGCGTTCTTTACCTGGTGCATCGCGAAAAAAAGTACCGTGAAGAGGCCGCTTCTCCGGATTCGGTCTCTTCGAAAAGCGCCAGGGAAAGCAGCCGGCGGGACACGATGCGCGCCGATGCGGCTCCCAACGTCCCTGCAAGCGATGCCTAGCCTCGAAGGTTTTTCTACCCTTTCCACATCGCGGCCACTTTCCTAAGTCCATAGTTCCCGTGACCGATGAAGCATGGAGACCGCTATGGCCGGAACTGCTCACCAGACGATCTGCGTCATCATCGCGGCCAAGGATGCCGCGGATACCATCGGAATAGCCATCCGATCGGCCCTGCAAGAGGCTCAGGTCAGCGAGGTCGTGGTGGTGGATGATGGCTCGACCGACAGGACCGCGGATGCGGCGCGTGACGTAGACGACGGTACCGGCCGGCTTAAGGTTGTTTCATTCGACAGGAATCGCGGTCCTTCGGCTGCCCGCAACCACGCCATCGCCATGGCGACCGCTCCGCTGATTGCGATTCTGGATGCCGACGATTTCTTCTTTTCCGATCGTTTCGAACCGATGCTCGCCGAAGACGACTGGGATCTCATTGCCGACAATATTGCCTTCGTCCACGGGCAGGCAGAAACGGTCCGGCCGGAGCGTTTCCAAGCCCGTACGCGCACCATACCGCTTGTTGAATTCGTGGAGGGCAACATCTCTCGGCGCGGCCTGAAGCGAGGCGAAACAGGCTTCCTGAAGCCGGTGATCCGGCGGTCCTTCATTGAGGCGCATCGCCTGCGCTACAAGGAGGAAATGCGTCTCGGTGAAGATTATGACTTCTATGTCCGGGCGCTTGCCAAGGGCGCCCGCTACAAGGTGATCGAGCATTGCGGTTATGGCGCCGTGATACGGGCAAATTCCCTGAGCGGTCGCCACCGGACGGAAGATCTGCGCCAGTTCTACGAGGCGGATGAGGCCATCCTGGCGGATCCGGGACTGCCGCCGGCGGCGCGTGACGTCATCAAGCAGCATAGAGATCATATTCGCGGCAAATACGAGCTACGTGCCTTCCTGGACGTCAAGTCGAAGGCGGGAAAACTCGCTGCGATCCGCCACATGCTGGGGCGGCCGCAGGCGTTTCCCGCCGTTGTCACAGGTATCTTCTTCGATAAGCTCGATCTCTTGCGCGCGAAGTCGGGAGTACCGGCCGAAGCGCCCGCGATGCGTTATCTGCTGCCGGGCATTCCCGCCGCTCAGAAGTAATCCCTGCGTATTCCGTCGAGAACCGTGCGAAATTTCTGTTTCTTCTCCTCAAGAACGCTATCCGGGCTAAGCCGCGGTTCAGCCCGGCTCGCCTGCCAGAGAGCCAGCACGGAGGGGGCCGCAAGAAATTGCTTGGCCACGCCCCGAAGCCCGTTCTGGGGCGGGGCAGGGCGGACGATGACCTCGCCGGCAGGCGCTTCGGAAGCTGTTGGGAAAGCCGGCGGCTGTTTGTCGAAACGCATGCCCCAGAAACGCGATTGTTTGGCCGCCGCTTCAGCGCGCGTCGAGACTGGAACGTAGCGCGGCTCATAGGTCGTGCCTACGGAGCTTGCCCAGTCGTTCCATTTGAAATTGTTGATGGAACGAGACGTGCTGACTGCCACCCAAGGCACCCGGAATGCATCCGCAAGGATGGCCCCGTGCATGGATTCGGCGACGATCAGCTCCGACTGGGCGATGTGTCGGATCACCGACTTCGCCTCGCCTCGGGGGTCGAGATAAGTGAGGCCTACCGGCTCGCAGACGGCCCCCCACATTCCGTATTCGGCCGATTCCCAATGGGGAATGAAAGTCTTCTTGTGGATCTTCGGAACGTTCTGGAATTCTGGCATGTCAGCGATCATGGCGGCCGGATCGGTGACGCCCATATCGAGCGAAAGCCCGAGTTTTTGGGCCGTCAGAGGCCCGCGCACCGCGCGGACATCCCATTCGGCGGCATTGCCGGTTTCAGGAGGGGTGCCATAACCGTATCCGCTTCCAACGACGAGTTTTTTCTGGCCGCTGGGAAGAAGTACCGGATTGAGTACCGTGCCAACTCCCACCAGCAGAACGTCCGGATGGACGTCCCGGAAGCCCGGAAGCAGGAAGTCCCAGAGCCAGAGATTGAGATCGTCGCCGAAATTTCCGTGATGCGATTCCCAGTAGTACGCTTTCATGCGGGCCTCCATGGGATGATGATTGAAAGGGATGTGCGGATATCAGCGCGCATTGCGGCCAAGCTTTCCAGCACCAAGTTCGAAAGCGGCCCGGATGAGCCCCGGGTCGCGCATGACCCAACGGGCGAGCAGACCAAAATCAGGCGATTGCCGCCGTTTGACCCGCCCGGCCTGGCTCCAGAGGGCCTGGCGGCGGGCGGTGTTCTTGTAGGAGGCAATCGACGCCACGTCGCTCGGGCGCGAGCGAAAACGTTCTTCGAGCGTATCGAGTGCCACCCAGGTGTTGAATTGCTGTCGAAGGAATTGCGGCGAGCGGTTGTCGATGCTGTGGAAGATGTTGAGCCCCATTCCGCGGGCCGCGCCCGGCGCATCGCAAAGCAGTGTCCGCTTCGATTTCAGGATGCAGTCGCAGAAGAAGAGCACATCCTCCGCCGCCAACCGCAGCGACGGCTCGAACCGGATGCTTTCGAAGACCGGCCGGCCGATGACCATGCAGGAAAGATGTAGGAAACTCCAATTCTTGAGCATGACGCTCGCCAGGTCCGGCATCTCGATGACCAACGGGTTCTCGGAGACCCGAACGCCGCCCTCCGTCCGCTCGAGTTCGGCCATTCCGAAGTGGTAATAGAATTCCTCACTGGGCTGCATCGAGGCCCAATAGCACTCCGCGTCGAACCGGGTCATGCTGTCATAGGCATTCTTGAGATGGTCCGGCAGCCAGACGTCGTCAGAATCCAGCAGCGCGACGAATCGGGTGTCTGCGGGCACATTGTCGAGACCGGTATTGCGCGCGCTCCCTGGTCCTCCGTTCGGCTGGCGAATGACGCGAATGCGAGATTTCCAAACCTTATCAACATCTTGAAGCTCAATGTCGGCGGGCAGGGGGGACTCATCGTCGACGACGACTATGTCAAAGTCCTGATAGTTCTGATCGAAAATCGATGTCAGCGCCCGGCGCAGTATGCCGGCCTCTTTCTGGTAAAACGGGATAACAACCGTGAACGTCGCCATGTTTTCGCCCCTGCTTCCTCAAAGAATTGCAAGCCGTTGACTCTCGTCGGGCTCCGGGTTTAGGCGGCAGCTCGCTGCCGTATTAGACTGAACTCCAGCAACGGGATTTTGACATATGCTCCAGCCAAAGGCGTGAAGCGATCACGCCAAATTCCGGCTGAAGCGGGCTATCAAAGACCGTCACATTCAGGCTGAAATTTGTCACGGCGCCGATTCCGGCAAGAGCACCCATGCCGGAAGATTTCGAATTAACGGCTGAGACGCCTATTTCTCCTGCAGTTTCCGGCCGTGATCGACGCGGTGGATCTCACCATATTTCGCAACGGTGTCTGATGTGCTCTACGAAAAATTCGGCCATTGATCCCTCATGGAGGCGAGGGTCAGTAACTCTGCCTTCTCCGCCTTAATGTGCCGCAAAAGCGCCTTTATTTTGCCCCAATTTAGATGGGTTCAGATCTCGCGCGGTAATCCCGTACGGTCACATAGAACGTTTTTGTCGCCGAGAAACAGATTTTTTTCGCGTGCTGCACTGCAACAATCATCTATGAGAACTTGGCACGAAACCCTTGGAAATTATGATGGGTGCTACAATTTCTGAGGGGTGAAAACCAGTCGAGGCGCGTCGTTTCGAGACCTGTCATCAACGTTTTTTGCTGCGTCGCCACATTTTGCGCCAAAGTCGGGGCGATCCTTTTTCGGATTGCGGGCTCAAGTCTGCTCTGATTGAAACGGCGGTGAAGGGAGGCACTGCCCAAAAGGGGTGACTCGTTTGACTGTTGATCAGAACATATCCTCCCGTATCAATTTGATGCGTATCCTGCTGATTTCCGGCATCGTCTTCGTGCATGTGCCGCATGATCCGCAGACCAGCCCCTTCATTGGGGCGAACGGGTTCTTCGACTGGCTGAGGGTCTTTCTAGGCGACAGCCTGTTCCGCATCGGCGTGCCATGCCTGAGCGTTATTTCGGGCTACCTGTTGTTCCAGCGCGGCTGGAGCGGGTTCGACTATTCAAAGACACTCCGCTCGAAGGCGAGAACCGTGCTGCTTCCGTTCCTGCTTTGGAACGTAGGCCTGTTTGCTGCGGTGTTCGCTGCTCAGCGCATCGGTATCGGCGAAGGATATTTCCCCGATCTGTGGAATGCTGCGCCGCGCGAATTGCTCAGTTCCGCGCTGGCGACGGAAGAACTGCCGATCAATCTTCCCCTCTATTTCCTGCGCGATCTCGTCGTCTGCATCATCCTTTCGCCGATCCTGGCGTTCCTGGTCCGCCGGTACCCCGGGCCTACGCTCGGCGTCCTGTTTTTCGTGGCGATCCTGCCCGAGGTGACGCTCGGGATCGTGCTGAAGAAAACGATCCTTTTCAGCTTCACGCTGGGAATATTCCTGGCGCTCTACCGGCAGGACCTCAAGGCTCTCGACCGTTTTGCCGGCATCGGAAGTGCAACTGCCCTTGCAGCGGCAGCCCTGCTTTCCGTCGCGCAATACCATACCGGGCCCGACTTCCCCTGGGTTGTCGATCTTGCCCGCAATACCCTGTCGATGCTCGGTGTGGTGGGTTTCTGGCTGATGTCCTCCTTCCTGATTCGGCTGCCTATCAGCCAACGTCTCGCCGCCACCGGCAGCCTGAGCTTCTGGATATTCTGCGCCCATTATCCACTGCTCGTGGTGATGTGGATGGTGTGGAACCGGCTGGCGGGGGATGAGTTCTATCTGCTCTTCTACTTCGGCGCGGCGTTGGGGAGCTTCATCATCCTCGCCTTCTCCAACCGCTACATCTCTCGTGCAATGCCGGCGCTTTACGAAGTGCTGACCGGCAGCCGCGGGCGCAAGGCCAAACTTACCGCAGCTGCAAAGTCCCATTCTCCTGCCGGACTTTCTCGCCCTGGCGAGCCGGCCATGACGCAACAACAAAGGTGAAACATGATGGCGAAAGCCAGACAGATTCAGCAAACCTGCAAGATCATCATCGCAACCGCGGCGTTGGGCATGCTTTCGTCTGCCGCGTTCGCGCAGCAGGGTGCGAACAGCAAATCCTTCGTGGAAAACTTCGACAGCCTCGACCGCTCCTTCTGGTACGTTTCCGACGGCTGGAATAACGGCAGCCATCAGAACTGCACATGGTCGAAGAAGCAGGTACGGGTCGAGAACGGTATCTTGCAGCTGGAATTTTCCGAAGGCAAAGCCAAGGATCGAAACTACGCCTGCGGAGAGATTCAGACGAAGGCTCGCTACGGATATGGTACCTACGAGGTGCGCATGAAGGCGGCGACCGGCTCCGGCCTGAATTCGGCGTTCTTCACCTATATCGGCCCCACCGACAAGAAACCGCATGACGAGATCGACTTCGAAGTTCTCGGCAAGAACGCGGGCGAAGTACAGGTCAATCAGTATATCGGTGCGAAGGGCGGCAATGAAAAGCTGGTGCCGGTCGCCGGCGGCGCCGACCAGGGGTTCAACGACTATGCCTTCATCTGGGAAGAAAACCGCCTTCGTTATTTCCTGAACGGAAAACTCGTCCAGGAAGTGACCGACAAGGCGAAGATACCGTCGAACCCTCAGAAGATCTTCCTCAGCCTCTGGGGTACGGACACCCTGAAGAATTGGATGGGCGCGTTCTCCTATACCCAGCCGGCCTCGATGTCTGTCGACCGCATCGCCTTTACGGCGCTTGGCGAGGACTGCCGTTTTCCCGAATCCGTGCTTTGCACGCTTGACTGAGGCATTTGCTCTCCCGGTTTTCCAACAGGTTGGAAGGGCCGGGAGGGACTGAAAGGAGTTGGACGACTTGAGTCTGAATGTTCTCTATCTCGCTCACGATCTGGCCGACGCGGCGATCAGGCGCCGCGTACTCACGCTGAAGGCGGGTGGCGCAGAGGTTACTGTCGCGGGTTTCAAGCGTGGAGCCAGCGTATTGGCGGACGAGCGCGATGTACCGACCACAGTGCTCGGGAGAACTGCGGACGGCCGTTTCGCCCAGCGTATCGGCGCGGTGATCGCTGCGCGAATGACCTTGAAGTCGAAATTGGCCGGAGTGACGCGGCCAGACGTCATCATCGCCCGCAACCTGGAGACCCTGGCGCTTGCGGGCCACGCGGCCTCGCTGTTCGGTCGCGACATTCCGGTGGTTTATGAATGCCTCGATATTCACAGGCTGCTCCTGGACGAAGGCGCCAAGGGCCGGCTGATGCGTCAGGTCCAGCGCTATTTCGGCCGCCGTGCCAGCCTACTGGTCACCAGTTCGCCGGCTTTCGTGGAGAATTTCTTCAAGCCCCGTTCGGGGCTCGACTTGCCGGTCCTGCTCCTGGAGAACAAGGTGCTGGCATTGAAGCCCGAAATCGTGTCTGCCGCGCCGGCACCGCGATTGCCGAAGCCTGGACAACCCTGGCGGATCGGTTGGTTCGGTGCGCTCCGCTGCCGAAAATCGCTGGATATCTTGCTCGAATTGGCAAGGCGGATGGATGGCAGGGTGGAGGTCGTTCTGCGCGGTCGCCCTGCCTACAGCGAGTTCGATGATTTCGATGCGAAGGTGAGCAGTGCGCCTCACGTGGAATTCCACGGCGCCTACCGCAATCCGGAGGATCTTGCGGCGATCTATCGCGACGTCCAATTTAGCTGGGCGATCGACTTCTTCGAGGAAGGGCTCAATTCAAGCTGGCTCCTGCCGAACCGGCTCTACGAAGGCGGTCTTTACGGCACTGTCCCGATTGCCCTTTCCGGAACCGAGACCGGGAGGTTCGTGGAGAACCGGGGAATTGGCCCGGCGATCGAAAGAGCGACGCCCGAAGCGCTCGAAATGCTGTTCAAGGGCATGACCGAGGCACGTTACCTCGATCTTGTTTCACGCCTCAGCGCTGTCGAACGCAGCCAGTGGGTTACAGGCCCTGCAGATTGCCGCGCCCTTGTTTCCCGGCTCTCCGCCCTACATCCCAACATCTCGCCGCCGGCGGATGTGCCGGCTGTATCAACCGTGCAGTCGTGAGGTGGAGTATGGTTTCGCGTTTGCTCTCCGATATCCAGGATGCCCGAACGCTTCTGGTGATCCCCTGCCTCAACGAGGCGGCGACGATCGAACCTCTTCTGCGCAAGCTTCATGCGCAGCGCGGAGCAATGGATATGCTGATCGTCGTGGCCGACGGCGGCAGCCGGGACGGCACGCCCGAGATCGTCAGCAGTCTCACGTCCGAAATTCCAGACCTCCTGCTGCTCGCCAACGCCAAGCGGATACAAAGCGCCGCCATCAATCTTGCCGTCGATCGTTTCGGAGAAGATCGGGACTATCTCATCCGCATCGACGCACATGGCGATTACCCGGATGACTATTGCCGGACCCTCATCCATGAGGCGATCGAGATGAACGCCGATTCCGTGGTGGTCGGCATGGAAACCATCGGTTTCGGCCTCTTTCAGAAGGCGACCGCCATTGCTCAGAACTCCAAGCTCGGCAACGGCGGCTCCAAGCATCGTGCGGGAGGGGGCGGCGAATGGGTCGATCACGGCCATCACGCGCTGATGCGAATTGAGGCCTTTCGTTCCGTCGGGGGTTATGACGAGAATTTCAGTCACAACGAGGACGCCGAGCTTGACTTCAGGCTGCGCGCCGCCGGCTTCCGGATCTGGATGACCGGCAAGACCTATATGACCTATTATCCGCGAGCCAGCGCTTCGGCCCTCTTCAAGCAATATCTCGCCTACGGTCGCGGCCGGGCAAAAAATCTCATGAAACACCGTTCAGTCCCGAAGCTCCGGCAGGCGATTCCGTTGGCAGTCGCACCGGTCGTTGTCGGGGCGGTTCTGGCACTCATCTATTGGTGGGCGGCGGTACCACTGGTGATCTGGGCTGCTGCCTGCCTCGGTTACGGCTTCTGGATGGCTGTCGGACAGAAAAACCCCTACGGCCCGCTCGCCTCGCTCTCGGCCATGATCATGCATTTTGCCTGGTCTGCCGGCTTCTGGCTGGAATTGGCCGGCGTCGGACGGAGGGCGGCGTGATGACGGCAGGCGAAAGATCGGTTCGTATCGATATCGGCATCTGCACCTATCGGAGGCCGGAACTGCGGGCGACGCTCGAATCCCTGTTCAGGCTCGCCGAACCCATGGGAGTCCAGCTGCGCCTGATCGTCGCCGATAACGACGCAAGTCCCAGTGCGCGGGCGCTGGTAGACGAGATGCGGGTGCATTCGCCGTTCCCGATCCACTACGTGCATTGCCCAAAATCGAATATCTCCATCGCGCGCAATGCCTGCCTTGCCGAAAGCGATGCGGACTATCTCGCCTTTATCGACGACGACGAGACGGCGACGCCTCTATGGCTCGCCGAACTCTTCTCTACCCTGATGCACAGCGGAGCCGATGCGGTTCTAGGCCCGGTCAGGGCGATTTATGATGGCCGAAGCGCCGGTTGGATGCGGAAGGGTGATTTCCACTCCACCATGCCGGTGTGGGTCGAGGGGCGTATCAGAACCGGTTACACCTGCAACGTTTTGCTCGACATGCGCTCGCCGGCGGTATCTGGGCGACGGTTTGCGCTGTCGCTTGGACAGAGCGGTGGCGAGGATACGCATTTCTTTACGGGATTGACCGACGACGGCGGGCGCATCGAGTTCGCCCGGGACGCCATCGTCGAAGAACGGGTTCCGGAAAAGCGCGCCAGCTTTTCTTGGCTTGCCAAGCGCCGTTTCCGGTCAGGTCAGACGCATGGGCGCATTCTTGCCGCGAAAAATGCCGGCCTGAGCCGTGTCAAACAGACCGGAGTTGCGGGCCTGAAATTCGTCTTCTGCGCGGCAATGGGCGCGGCGACGGCATTTTCACCCGTCAAGCGCAATCGTTATGTCCTGCGCGCTGCGCTTCATGCCGGCGTGGTCTCCGGCACACTGGGGATGCGCGAAATCCGACAATATGGAGCCGTCGAAACCGCATGACGATGTCCGATTTCCAGCCAGATGTGAGCTTTGTGATCGCGGCTTACAATGCCCAGGATACGATCGGGCAAGCGATTGCCAGCGCTCTTGCCCAGATCGGCGTAGCGGTAGAGGTGATCGTCATCGACGATTGCTCGAAGGACGCCACGCGAGAACTCGTACGCCACTATCCGGACGAGCGGGTGCGGCTCATCGAGCAGGAGGAAAACGGCGGACCTGCAGCGGCCCGCAATGCCGGGTTTGCGGCGGCGCGGGGACGATGGATTGCCGTTCTCGACGCCGACGACACGGTCTATCCCACCCGTCTGCTGACGATGCTGGAGCGTGCTGAGGAAGCCGAGGCTCAGGTGGTACTCGACAATCTCGACGTGGTTCCCATTGAGGGCGGAAAGCCGCAGACCATGTTTGCCCGGGAAGAGCTCAAGCGGCGGCCGATCCTGACGCTTGCCGACTTCATCGGCTCGAACGTGATCTTCCAGTCGACCTTCAATTTCGGTTACATGAAGCCGATCTTTGAACGCGATTTCCTGGTCCGTCACCAACTGCGTTTTGATGACACGCTGAGGGTAGGGGAAGACTACCTGCTGCTCGCGTCGGCGCTTGCCTGCGGTGCACGCTGCGCAATCACTCCGGATGTCGGCTACGTCTATCACCTGAGGCAGGGTTCGATTTCGCGGGTGCTGGAGCAGTCCCACATCGACGCGATGCTGGCTTCCGACCGGGCCTTTCTCGCCCGCTACAAACTGGATGCCAAGGCCATGGCGGCTCAAACCCGCCGCACCAGAAGTTTCCACGAGGCGACGGCATTTCTAACGCTCGTCGACGAAATCAAGAAAGGCTCCGTGGGGGGCTTCTTGAAAACAGCAGTCCGGCATCCGGGTGCACTCAAGCACCTGCGTATGCCGATTGCTGTCCGCATGCGCCGGCTGGTGGGACACCGCTGGCGCCAACTGAAATCCGATCGGATAGGGCGGGGGCGCCCTCCGGAAAGGACGAAGGAATGGATATGAACAGACCAGTTCGAAAGGCGGTGATCCCCGTCGCAGGCAACGGCACTCGGTTCCTGCCGGCCACCAAGGCCATGCCGAAAGAAATGTTGACGATCGTCGATCGCCCCGTCGTCCAGTATGCGGTCGATGAAGCCATGCAGGCAGGGATCGAGAACATCATTTTCGTCACCAGCCGCAACAAGACCGCGATCGAGGACTATTTCGACAGCGCTCCGGAACTTATCGCCACCCTGACGCGCTCGGGTAAGACCGTACAGGTAACGCAGCTCGAGAAGATGCTGCCGGTCGCCGGCACCGTAAGCTACACCCGTCAACAGGTGCCGCTCGGCCTCGGACATGCGGTCTGGTGCGCCCGTGAGCTTGTCGGCGACGAGCCTTTCGCCCTCCTGCTTCCCGACATGGTGTCCTACGGCCCGCAGGGATGCATGGCCGGCCTGATGGACCTATATGAAGAGGTCGGAGGCAATGTCTTCGCGGTCGAGGAATGCGCACCCGAGGAGACATCGAGCTACGGCGTCGTTGGTGTCGGTCGGGGCGTCAAGAACGGTTTCGAAGTGACGGCCATGGTCGAAAAGCCGAAACCGGAGGACGCGCCGTCAAATTATTACCTGAATGGCCGCTATATTCTTCAGCCGGAGATCTTCGAGCTTCTGGCCAGCCAGGAACGTGGCGCCGGCAACGAGATCCAGCTGACCGACAGCATGCACAAGCTTGCCCAGGTCCAGCCGTTCCATGCGCATCCTTACAAGGGGCGCACATTTGATTGCGGCAGCAAGCGCGGCTTTATCGAGGCCAATGTGGCATTCGCCATGTTGCGCGCCGACATGGGCGCAGAAATCCATGCCTCTCTCAAGGAGCTGCTGATGTCGCACGAGACGCGCGTCCAGGCCGCATAGCATAATCAAACCTATTTGCGGCGGGCGGCAGCACCAACTGCCGTCCGTCACTTACAAGCTCCGGAAAGCGAGCCCAATGGATCAGGTAAACTTTCGACCGCGAACAATATTTCCGAGCGAGACGCGCGACAGCGACACGTTCCTCGATCTCGACAAGCTCTGGGCAGCGGTCATACGCCGCCTGGGCGTGATCATTGCATGCATAGTTGCGACGGTCGTTCTCGCAGGGCTCTATCTTTTCATGGCCCAGCCAATCTACACGGCGATGACGCAGATTCTCATCGACGAAAATCTCTCGCGCTACGCTGAGGATGAGAAGGACAGCCAGACCGCCCAGCAGATCGACAACCGCATGTCGAGCGCCGTGGAAATCCTCAAATCGAAGGCACTGGCACTGCGCGTCGTTGATAAGGGGAAGTTCGACCAAAACGAGACGCTGGTGAATCCACCGAAATCACCCGTCGATCTCGCCAAGGGCGCGATCAAGAGCGTGACATCTCTGCTGACGCCGGGCGGACCGCCCCCCTCTGAAGAGCTCGAGCGCATGGGCCGTCGCGAGAAGGCGGCCGCCGTTCTGCAGCAGGCTCTGACGGTGGAGCGGGTCGGGCGCAGTTCGGTCATCGCGATTTCCATCCGCTCTCCGGATCCGCAGCTTTCCGCGGCGATTGCTCGCACTTATGCGGATTCCTATCTGACCGACCAGCTCAATGCCAATTTTGACGCGTCTGAACGAGCCTCGTTCTGGCTGCAGGAGCGGCTGAACGACCTCAACAGCCGCGCGCAGCAGGCTTCCCTCGCTGTTGAACAGTACAAGACCGAGCATGGGCTTGTTTCTCCGCGCGGTGAGCTCCTCTCCAGTCAGCAGCTCTCCGATCTCAACAGCCAGTTGATCGTCGCCCAGGCGGATTCCGCGACCGCTTCAGCGCGCTACCAGCAATATAAAGCGATCATCGACAAGGGTGCTGAGGCGGCCGTCGAGAATGCAGTCATTTCGGCGCGCGATACCGACAACTCGGTGATCCAGGATCTTCGCAAGCGCTATATCGCAATCAATGATCGCGAGCGGGGCGTCATCCAGCAGTTCGGCGCGGATCATCCCCAGGCAGTTGCCCTCAAGAGCGAGAAGGAGGAGATCTCCCAGCAGATCTACCGCGAACTTCAGCAGCTGACGGGAAGTTTCCGCAACGAATTCGAGGTTGCGAGCTCTCGCGAAAAGTCGCTGCGGGATAGCATCGACCGGGTCGCCGGCCGCAATTCCGAAGCCAATGTCTCGATGGTGCAGCTTCGCGAACTGGAGCAGAAGGCTGCGGCCCTGAAGACGCTTTATGAGTCATATCTCGGTCGATTTGAAGAGGCGACCCAGAGGCAATCGTTCCCGATCGCCAAGGCACGGGTGATTTCCGAGGCTGGTACACCGACGGCCCCCTCCAGCCCGCGCAAGACGCTCACCATGGCATTGTCGGTCGTCCTCGGGCTGATGCTCGGCTGCGCGGCAGCGACATTGTTGGAACTGCGCGAGCGCTTCTTCCGCACCGGTGATGATGTTCAGGACAAGCTGGGCCTTCGCTTCCTCGGCTACCTGCCGACGCTCTCCGGCATCCATGCCGAAGAAAAGCCGGCACCTCAACCGACCGAAGCGGAGGCTGCGGCTGCACCGCCCGGCAACCCGATCTCGTTCAGGCGTCTGATGAGGGTCGCTGTCGAAGCGCCGCGTTCGCAGTTTGCCGAAACGCTCAGAAATACCAAGCTTGCCTGCGATATCATGCTGCAGGAGCGCAAATGCCGGGTCATCGGTGTCGTTTCCTGCCTTCCTGGCGAGGGCAAGTCGATGGTTGCCGCGAATTTCGCAGGTCTCATCGCCTCGAGCGGCGTGCGCACCCTCGTGATCGATGCGGATCTCCGCAATCCGGGCTTGAGCCGCATGCTGGCATCGGAGCCGGAGATCGGTCTGGTCGAGGTCGTGTTGCAGAAGACGTCCTGGACCAATGCCGCCCGGGTAGATCGCCGGTCGCGACTGACAATCCTGCCGATGACGACGCGCAGCAAGCAGCTTGCCCATACGAGCGAACTCCTTGCTTCAGCCGGCATGAGCCAGTTCCTTGAAAGCGTCAAGGATGCGTTCGATGTCATCGTCGTGGATCTGGCGCCGCTTATCCCGGTGATCGATGCCAAGGCTTTCGAGCCTTATGTCGACGGCTTTGTCTTCGTGACCGAATGGGGTGTCACACCGACGAAGGCAGTGCAGTCGGTGATGCGTTCGGAGCCGCAGATCGCTTCCAAGACGGTCGGCGTCATCCTCAACAAGACGGAGATGTCGGAACTGCACCGCTATGCGGATCCTGGCGCACCCGAGCGGCTGCGCAACAATTACCTCTCCTACTACAAGGAAGGCTCCGCGTCGGCGCCTCGATAAACTGAAAGGGGCGGTTTACCGCCCCTTCTCATTCCAGCTCATCCGCAAGTCTCAGGCGCGTACGGCCATCCTGCCATCCAGGCGATTTACGTCCGCAGTCCGGAGAGCCTTGCGGAATACGTCGCCGATGCCGATCAGCACCGGCTTGTCGATGCCGATTTCAGCCATCGCGGCAGGCATATCGCTCAACGAGCCGCTCCAGCGCCGTTCGTTTGGCCGGCTCACCGCGCTGACGATGACGACAGGCATGGTGGAGTTCATTCCCGCCGCCATAAGTCTGGCGGCAATCTCTCCGGCAGTGCGGCCGGACATGTAGTAGATGGTCGTAGTGCTGGAGTCGGCGAGCGCACGCCAGTCGAGATTATCCGGCAGCACCCCTTTGCGGGAATGGCCGGTGACGAATCGGACACCCTGCGCATGGTCGCGGTGGGTGAGCGACACGCCGAGCCTGGAGGCCATGGCACTGGCCGAGGTGATGCCAGGTACGATGTCGACGGGTATTCCCTCCTGCTCCAGGCAGGCGATCTCCTCGCCAGCACGGCCGAAGATCATCGGATCGCCGGATTTCAGACGCACGACGCGTTTTCCGGCCTTGGCGAACTTGACCATCATCGCGTTGATGTCTTCCTGCTTGCAGCTTTCACGGCCGCCGCGTTTGCCGACCAGCATCCGCTTTGCCTCGCGTCGAGCGAGTTCCAGCACATCGTCGGAAACAAGATCGTCGAAGAGAATGACATCTGCGGCCTGCAGGGCACGCATGGCTTTCAGCGTCAGCAATTCCGCGTCGCCGGGACCGGCTCCGACCAAGGTGACGCGGCCGATGGCGGGGGCTTCCGAGAGCCTTTCCGCCTCCCTCAAAAGCGCCCCGCCGACCGCCTCCTCCGGCGTATTGGAACCTGCAAATGCACGATCGACGAAACGCTCCCAGAAGGCGCGCCGTTGCTGACCAGGCGCGAGCCGGGCATTGATCTTTTCTCTCATCGATTGGGCAAGCTCTGCCCAGCCTTTCAGCGATTGCGGCAGGAGTGTCTCGATACGCCGACGGATCGCCTGAGCCAGGATCGGGGCTGCGCCGTCCGTGGAGATCGACACGACGACCGGCGAACGATTGACGATCGAACCGAACTGGAACTGGCAGAAGGCCGGCTTGTCGATCACGTTGACCGGTACGCCGGCTCTCAGCGCTGCATGGAAGAAGGCTTCCGCTTCGGCCTCCTCTTCGCAATCGGCGACCGCCAGGGTGGCCCCGTTCAGCACTTCGGCACTCCACATCCGGGGGTGATGTACAAAACGGCCTTGCGGATGTTCGGATCCGCGCCCGACCAACTGGCCGAAGGTCTCGGTGAGGTCTTTGGCATAAACGTGGACCTCGGCACCGCAGGCGGCCAGAAGTTCCGCTTTCCATGCCGCGGCATCCGATCCGCCTGCGACAATCACCCGCTTGCCCTCAAGCCCCCAGAAGACGGGAAGCTTCGCAAGGGGCGCCAGGCGGGCGGGCGCATCATTCCGCTGCTGCTGCAAGACATCCATCGATGATCCCCCTGATTTCTGCGCGGCAGGAGCCGCAATTGGTGCCGGCATTGGTTTCCCTGCCGATGGCTTCGACGCTGTGGCAGCCGCCCCGGACGGCACTGACGATGCGGTTGACGCCAACCGAGAAACAGGAGCAGACGGTGGCGCCTGGGTCGGGTTGGTCAGCGCCGGGCCGACCGGCGACGATGGCAAAGCGCTTGCGCAGGTCGCTATGTTCGGCCGTCAGCTGGGCGATCGCCCAGTTGCGGGCGACGGCAACGGGTTGGCGCGCAAGGAACAGGGCGGCAAGCAGTCTCGAGCCATCGAAGAAGGCGAGCCGAAGATCTCCGGTGTCATGATCGGCATAACCGAGGGGCTCGATATCGCCGCCTATGGAAAAGGCTTTCCGGCACCAGGCCGTCCAGTCGCCGACCTGATCCGCGAATGCCAGCTCCACCCGCCATCCGCCCTCGGCTTTGGCAAGAGCCCAATAATCGGCCTTCGGTGTGGCCGGTCTGGTGGATGACACTGCAAAACCATAAAGAGCGGCAGCGAAGGACCGCGCGGCAATGGCGACGTTCTTGGACGCAGGTTGGCCGGAATGGGGGTCGGTCACCGGAGCGACGAGTGCGTCGATGCGTGCCTGCGCCGCGAACTGGTCGTTCCAATGCATCGGCACGAAGACGCTGCCTTGCGCCTGCCGCTCAGTTACCAGCGCACGCACGATGGCTTTGCCGTAAGGACTTTCCAGCTGCACAAGCCCGGCGCCTCGGACGCCGAGCTCCATCGCATCGCGTGGATGTAGTTCGGCAAAGGGTTCGGCGATATGGCCCGAAAGCCTGGCGCTTTTGCCCGTGCGGGTCATCGTATGCCAATGATCGCGGACGCGGCCGGTGTTGAGTGTCAGCGGATATCGCGTGCTGCTCCGGTCCGTCTCCGGCGCCTGGACCGCAACGAAGCGGGCCTTGCGATCAGGGTGGAAGAAACCGCCCTCTGCGAAGAAGCGGGTCGTCGCGGGCTGCGAGCCAGCAGGTTGCGGCCATTGGAAAGGCATCAAGGCGTTATAAGAAGGGCCATCGATTGCCGCGTGAGCGCCGATGTCGAAATCGCGGCTGCCCTCGTTCTCGAATGCCGAAAGCGCCGCGTGTTCGGCGAAAATCTCGGCCGCCGACGAAAAGTCGAAGCCTGTGAAACCCATGCGGCGTCCGACTTCAGCAACCTGCCACCAGTCGGCCCTGGCTTCCGCGGGAGCGGCCAGGAAGCGTCGCTGGCGGGAAATGCGGCGTTCGGAATTGGTGACGGTGCCATCCTTTT
Source organism: Neorhizobium sp. S3-V5DH (assembly GCF_004343065.1). NCBI lineage: Bacteria > Pseudomonadati > Pseudomonadota > Alphaproteobacteria > Hyphomicrobiales > Rhizobiaceae > Neorhizobium > Neorhizobium sp. S3-V5DH. The sequence continues at coordinate 230,185 of NZ_SMCL01000003.1, read as the reverse complement.
CGCCCCAGCCGACAGAGGGCAACAGCACGTGCGCATGGCGCGCCGTATCGGTCTCGTGCTGAATATCGGAGACCACGACGAAGGGGCAGGCCTGTATGGCTGCCTCGACCGCATTCGCATCCGGCATTGAAACAACCGGGTTCGTTGCCATGATCCACAGCGCCTTGATACGTCCGTCAGCCACGGCGCGGAACATATCCACCGCCTTCAGCCCAGGTTTCTGCGCGAGTGTCGGCGATGCCCAGAACCGCTGCACACGGTCGCGATGCTCCGGGTTTTCGACCGCCATATGGGCGGCAAGCATGTTTGCCAGCCCGCCGACTTCTCGTCCGCCCATGGCATTCGGCTGACCGGTCAGCGAGAAAGGCCCCATGCCGGGTCTACCGATGCGGCCCGTGGCCAAGTGGCAGTTGAGGATGGCATTGACCTTGTCGGTACCGGTCGAGGATTGGTTGACGCCCTGGCTGTAGCAGGTCACCACCTTTTCGTTCGTTTCGAACAGCCGGAAGAATTCGAGCAGCTGGGAAACCGGCAGACCGGTGCGCGTGATCAAAGTGTCGAGCGTGAGCGCCGATGCGGATGCGAGTGAGTCTGCAAAACCTTCTGTGTGGGCGGAGATATAGGCTTCGTCTATGGCCAGGCTTTTGCTGAGATGGGCAAGCAGGCCCATAAAAAGCGCAACATCCCCATCGGGGCGGATCGCCAGATGCAGGTCGGCAATGTCGCAGGTCATGGTGCGGCGGGGATCGATAACGACTACTTTCATAGCCGGCCGCGCAGCCTTAGCGGCCGCAAGGCGCTGGTAGATCACCGGATGGCACCATGCGAGGTTGGAGCCGGTGAGGATCACCAGATCGGCAAGTTCCAGGTCCTCATAGGTCCCGGGAACGGTGTCGGAACCGAAGGCGCGGCGATGGCCGGCAACGGAGGAGGACATGCAGAGCCGGGAATTGGTATCGATGTTCGCAGAACCGATGAAGCCCTTCATCAGCTTGTTGGCGACGTAATAATCTTCCGTCAGCAATTGTCCCGAGACATAGAAGGCAACTGAATCGGGTCCATGTTCGGCAATGGCCTCGGAAAACTTGCGGGCGACAAGATCCAGGGCCTCGTCCCATTTGCTGCGCTCGCCGTGAATCTCCGGATAGAGGATCCGACCGTCAAGATCGATGGTTTCGGCAAGCGCCGAGCCTTTCGAACAGAGGCGGCCATAGTTGGCGGGATGGTCGGCATCGCCCGCGATCTTGACCGTACCTGTCCCATCGACGGAGGCGATGACGCCGCAGCCTACGCCGCAATAGGGGCAGGTGGTCCTTGTGCTGTTCTCATTCCGGAGTTCTGGGCGCATCGGCCTACTAGTTCCTCGCTGGACGACAGATTGCTGAAGCGGCATTCCCAGGAGCCGGAAACGAAAAACGCTGCGCAATCAACCAGTCCCGAAAGGACTCTGGGTGAGTACACAGCGTCGATGCTGGCGCCTGAATTTGGGCTTTCGGCGGGTCCGCTCCGTTGCAGATTTGCCGGTTGGAACATGGCTGAAAGGGCCTTTTGCTCCGCCTGTATCATCGCAAAAGAAACGGAATTGCACAAGATTTAATAAGATGCAATTGCAGCTCAAAAATTGTGCATATGCCTTTTCAGGTGAAGTCTTGGGCCAGTAGACTGATAATGATCAGCCCTAAAAACAGGCTTAGCACCTTCCAAAACAGCAGCGGGTTACGTTCCATCAACGAAGGCGAACGGGTCCTGAGGAGCTTCGCATTCGGATGCGACAAGTCATATTCGAATTCCGAGAGTTCGGTGTATCGTTTGGCTGGATCGGGATCGACGGCCTTGCGGATGGCTTCCTCGACCCAGTCCGGCACATCGGGGCGGATTTCGCGAAGGCCGGCGAAACGAAGTTTCCGCTGCTCTTTCTTGCTTCTTGTGCGTGCGACCGCCGGGCCATAGGGCAGTCGGCCCGTCAGCATGTGGTAGGCAATCGCCCCGAGCGAGTAGAGGTCGGACTGCTCGCTTCCCCGCTCGCCTGCGAAATATTCCGGCGCGGCGTATTGCACCGTCCCGAGTATGTCGGGGTCATCAAGGCTCGGCGCCGCTTCGATCACTCCGGCCACTGCTGCCGATCCGAAGTCGATGATTTTCACGGTACCGCTCCGATCGATCATGATGTTTTCAGGCCGCAGGTCCTGGTGGATGATCTCCTTCCGGTGCAAGGCACGAAGCCCATTGGCGATCTGGCCGACGATATCCCGCACCGACCGAAGATCCGCCTTTGGCCGATCGGCCATCCACTGGGCAAGGGTCTCGCCCTCCACATAATCCATCACCAGGTAGAGCGACCGGCGCGGCTTGAGCGGCTGCCGGCTCTTCAACACGTGAATGCTTGAGACCCGGCGTGCGACCCATTCCTCCATCGCGAAGCGCCGAAGGTAGTTCTCGTCCTGGCGCATGTCTGCGGAGGGAAATTTCAAGACCACGTTCTCGCCGGTTTCCGGCTGGGTTGCGAAAAAGATGTGGCTGCGACTGCTTGCATGGATCTGCCGATGGAGCCGATATCCCTCGAAATCGCCGGGAATCCGGGGCAGGGAGGCTGGAGGCAGGGAACCCGCAAGATCGAAGACCGGTTCGAAATCGTCATGCGGCAGGTTGTCGATCCGAACGACCTGGATCGTCAGATTGTCGTCGCTTCCCGCTTCATATGCCGAGGCGGCAATGTCCTTGGCCGCAGCGGACAGATCTCCTTTTGACATGAGGCGCGCTGCGATATGGCGAGGAGCGACATGGTCATGGATGCCGTCTGTGGTCAGTACGAAAACGTCACCGGTATGGATGTCCAGCCGGTGATAATCGATCTCCACCGAAGGAAGGAGGCCAAGCGCGCGGCCGAGATAGCTTTCGCTCTGCGATGGGGTCAGGCGGTGGTCGCTTGTCAGCGGCTCCAGACTGTCGCCCGACAACCGCCAGATACGGCTGTCGCCCATATGGAAAATATGTGCCCGACGCCCCTTCAGTACGAGCGCCGAAAATGTGGTGACATGCGCGCGATCGAGATTCTCCACACCCCGGTTCTGCGCATGGAGCCAGGAATTAGTGGCGTCGATCACACGGCTCGCCGCAGTCTTCACCGTCCAGGCATCGGAGGTGCAGTAGTAATCGGTCAGGAAGCTCTTGACCGCAGTCTCGGCGGCGATGTGGCTGACCGGACTTGAGGAGATGCCGTCGGCGATGGCAAGCGCCACGCCCTTCATTGCAAGAACGGCGCCTTCGGGGACGATGGCGCCGTGGAAATCCTGATTGATTGCCTTGCGGCCCGGCGCCGAATACTGGCCGATGTCGACCTTGAGTTTGCCCGGGGCGAGAGACTGCAGCATAGATTTTTCCTGGAGGGTGGCTCCGCCGGCCGCGGCGGAGCCAGTGCAGACTACTCCGCGGCGACAAGCCGTGTCGCGGGCTTTTCTTCACCCTTGCGGCTTGGCGAGGTCTTGTAGTGGGTGGCGTAGATCACGCCGCCGACGAAGGTCAGGCCGCCCACAAGGTTACCGACTACGGTGGGGATTTCGTTCCAGAGGAAGTAGTCCAGCCAGGTGAAATGACCGCCCAGCATGATGCCCGACGGGAAGAGATACATGTTGACGATGGAGTGCTCGAAACCGAGATAGAAAAAGACCAGGATCGGCATCCACATGGCAATGACCTTGCCGGATACCGAATTGGACATCATGGCGCCGATGACGCCCGTCGAAACCATCCAGTTGCACATGACCGCCCGCACGAAAAGGGTCAGCATGCCGGCCGCTCCAGCAGCAGCGTAACCGATCGTGCGCGATTCACCGATCACACCGATCTTCTGGCCGACGGCGTTGGGCGCTTCGGAAAAGCCCATGGTAAAGATGATCGCCATGAAGAGGGCGGTCGTCATGGCGCCGGCAAAATTGCCGACAAAGACGAGACCCCAGTTGCGCAGCACGCCGCCGAGCGTCACGCCTGGCCGCTTGGCGATCAAGGCCAGCGGTACGAGCGTAAAGACGCCGGTAAGGAGGTCGAAGCCCATCAGGTAGAGCATGCAGAAGCCGACCGGAAAGAGCAGTGCGCCTAGCAGCGGCTGTCCGGTATTGACCGTGATGGTGACGGCGAAGGCTGCTGCCAGTGCCAGGATGGCGCCGGCCATATAGGCGCGGATCAGGGTGTCCTTGGTGGACATGAAGATTTTCGATTCACCCGCGTCGATCATTTTCGTCGCGAGTTCCTGCGGGGCTACATAGGACATGGTTTATTTCCTCCACCAGTCATGATTTTTGTAGAGAGTGTGGCAAGCATCATTCGGCTGCGGCGAGCGCCAGGCTCTCGAGAGCCATGAAGATTTCGTCGCCGCGTAATTCCAGTTGGATGGTTTTGACGGAGCCTTCGTCGGCACCGAGCGCCTTGCCGGTTTCGAGCGAAATCACCCAGTTGTGGAGCGGACAGGTCACCGAAGTGCCGTGCACGATCCCCTGGCTGAGTGGGCCGCCCTTGTGAGGGCAGTGGTCTTCGATGGCGAAAACCTGGTTTTCAGCAGTGCGGAACACCCCGATCTTACCCATGGGCGTCTTCACGCAGCGGGCGCCGCGAAGCGGGATGTCATCGATCTTGCCGATTGCAATCCAGTTCATCGTCATCTCCTTTACTCCGCGGCCTGATTGAAGCCGACAGTCGCCATCGGCCTGAACTCGTGCTTGTCCTTGCCGGAAACGCGCTCGGACCAGGGGTCAACCTGCGCAAATTTCTGGCTGAAGACGAAGCGCTCGTAATAGGCCTTGCGCTTTTCCGTATCGGTCATGATCTGCCGGCGGATTTCGTCGAGGCCGATGCGCTTCGCCCATTTGTAGATGCGCTCCAGGTAACGGCCCTGCTCGCGGTACATCTGGGTCAGTGCCACGATGTGCTCCAGCGCCTCGTCCTCGGTCTTCACCAGGCCAAGCACCTCCGTGCCCTTGATGTCGAGGCCAGCGGCGCCTGCGAAATGGATCTCGAAGCCCGAGTCCACGCAGATGACGCCGATATCCTTGCAGGTTGCCTCGGCGCAGTTGCGCGGACACCCGGAGACGGCCATTTTCAGCTTGGCAGGCGTCCAGGAACCCCACATGAATTTCTCGATGCGGATGCCGAGGCCCGTCGAATCCTGCGTGCCGAAGCGGCACCAGTCGGAGCCGACGCAGGTTTTTACTGTGCGCAAGCCCTTGGCATAGGCCTGGCCGGAGACGAAACCCGCCTTGCCGAGATCGGCCCAGACAGCCGGCAGATCTTCCTTCTCGACGCCTAGAAGGTCGATACGCTGACCGCCCGTCACCTTCACCAACGGAATCTCGAACTTGTCGACCACATCGGCGATCGCGCGCAATTCCTGGGAGTTGGTGACACCGCCCCACATGCGCGGAACAACGGAATAGGTGCCGTCCTTCTGAATATTGGCGTGGACACGCTCGTTGATGAAACGCGACTGGTAATCATCGGCATATTCGTCCGGCCAGTCGCAGACGAGGTAGTAGTTGAGCGCCGGGCGGCACTTGGCACAGCCGCAGGAGGTCTTCCACTCCAGTTCCTGCATGACGGCAGGGATCGTCTTCAGCTTCTTCGCTTTGATCAAGCGGCGGACGTCGTCATGGCCGAGTTCTGTGCAGGTGCACATGGGAGTGACAGCGGCCGGGTTGTAGGCGTCACCAAGCGTGAGCGCCATCAACTGCTCGACAAGCCCGGTACAGCTGCCGCAGGAAGCGGAGGCCTTTGTGTGAGCACGCACATCGTCCAGCGACGTCAGGCCTTTGGCTGTGATCGTTGAGGTGATCTTGCCTTTGCAGACGCCGTTGCAGCCGCAGATCTCCGCATCATCCGGCAAGGCTGCAACGGCCGCCATAGGGTCCAGCGGAGAACCCCCTTGATAGGCCTGTCCGAAGATCAGCGTGTCACGCATTTCCGAAATGTCGGTCGCTTTTTTCTTCAGATCGTTGAACCAGGCGCCGTCGGAGGTCTCGCCGTAAAGCACGGTGCCGATGATGCGGTTGTCCTTGAGGACGAGGCGCTTGTAGACGCCCGCAGTGGCATCGCGCAGCACGATTTCCTGGCGGTCGTCGCCGTCGGCGAAATCACCGAGCGAGTAGAGATCGATGCCGGTGACCTTGAGCTTGGTCGGCGTGTCGGAATGGACGAAGGCAGGCTTCGTATCGCCCGCGAGGTGCGCGGCCGCGACGCGCGCCATTTCGTAGAGCGGCGCGACGAGGCCGTAGACCATGCCGCCCACTTCCGCACATTCGCCGATGGAGAAGATGTCGCCATCCGAGGTCTGCATGCCGGCGTCGACAACGATGCCGCGATTGACGGCAAGTCCGGCTTCCTTGGCCAGGCCGACATTCGGCCGGATGCCGACCGCCATGACAACGAGCGTTGCCGGGATGATGCGGCCGTCGTCGAGTTCGATGCCTTCCACTTTGCCATCGCCGATGATCGCTTTGGTATTGGCTTTGCAGATGACCCTGATGCCGCGATCTTCGACGGCTTTCTGAAGGAGATAGCCAGCGGCGGGATCGAGCTGACGTTCCATCAGCGTCGGCATGACATGCAGCACGGTCACGTCCATGCCACGCTCGGCAAGTCCGGCCGCAGCTTCAAGCCCAAGCAGACCGCCGCCGATCACCACGGCCTTGGCGCGTGACTGGGCGGCGAGCAGCATAGCGTTGACGTCGTCCAGGTCGCGATAGGTGATGACGCCGGGAAGATCCTTGCCAGGCACCGGAATGATGAAAGGTACCGAGCCGGTGGCGATCACCAGCTTGTCGTAACTCTCGGTGACGCCGTGATCGGAGGTGACCGTCTTCGCGGCGCGGTCGATCGCGACGATCTTGTGGCCCTTGTAGAGCGTGATGCCGTGATCGATGTACCAGCCGTCACCATGGATGACGATCTGCTCGTAGGTCTTCTCGCCCGAAAGGACGGGCGAGAGCATGATGCGATCGTAGTTGACGCGCGGTTCGGCATTGAAGATCGTGACCTGATAGCGGCCCGGCGCCTGTTCGAAGAGGTGTTCCAGCATGCGCCCGGGGGCCATGCCATTACCGATGATAACAAGTTTCTCAGTCATGATATTACTCCGCGGCTTCAACGAAGCGGTGGCGTTCGTAGAGGAATTTGAGGACGGCCTCGCGGCACTTGAGGTATGTGCGGTCGGAGGCGAGTTCGATGCGGTTTCGGGGGCGGTCGATCTGCACGTCGAGGACTTCGCCGATCCGGGCCGACGGTCCGTTGGTCATCATGACGATGCGGTCGGAAAGCAGCACCGCCTCGTCGACGTCATGGGTGATCATGACCATCGTGTTGCCGAGGCGCGAGTGGATTTCCATGACCGCATCCTGCAGATGCGCGCGGGTCAATGCGTCGAGAGCGCCGAAGGGCTCGTCGAGCAGCAGGATCTTTGGCTCCATGGCAAGAGCCCGGGCGATGCCGACGCGCTGCTTCATGCCGCCGGAGATTTCCGAGGGCCGCTTGTCCTTGGCGTGTGCCATCTGGACGAGGTCGAGATTGGCCATCACCCAGTCGTGGCGTTCGGCCTTGGTTTTCGTCCGGCTGAAGACCTTGGCGACGGCGAGATTGACGTTTTCATACACCGTCAGCCAGGGCAGCAACGAGTGGTTCTGGAAGACCACGGCACGTTCCGGCCCGGGCGCATTGACCTCGCGGTTTTCAAGCAGGACAGCGCCGGCCGAAACCGGCGTCAACCCGGCGACGAGGTTCAGCAAGGTGGACTTGCCGCAACCCGAATGGCCGATGATGGAGACGAATTCACCCTTGGAGATCGTCAGGTTGATGTCCTTCAACACCTCGGCGCGCACGCCGCCGCGGTCGAAATATTTGTCGATATGGTCGAGCTTCAGATAGGCGTTCATGGGTCCGCTCCTCAGTTTGCCGAAGCGCCGCGGGTGATGATCTTGCCGAGCGCGGAAACCAGCTTGTCGAGGGCGAAGCCGACAACGCCGATATAGGCGAGTGCGACGATGATGTCGGGCAGCCGCGACGAGTTCCAGGCATCCCAGATGAAGAAGCCGATGCCGACACCGCCGGTCAGCATTTCGGCCGCGACGATCGCGAGCCAGGAAAGGCCTACACCGATGCGCAGGCCGGTGAAGATGTAGGGTGCCGCCGACGGCAGCATGATCTTGAAGAAAAATTCGAACTGGTTAAGGCGCAGCACCTGGGCGACGTTGCGATAATCCTGCGGGATATTGCGCACGCCGACGGCGGTGTTGATGATCACCGGCCAGATCGAGGTGATGAAGATTACGAAGATTGCCGATGGGTTTGAGTCCTGGAAGGCGGCGAGCGACAGCGGCAGCCAGGCGAGCGGCGGCACGGTGCGCAGGACCTGGAAGATCGGGTCAAGGCCGCGCATCGCCCAGACGGACTGGCCGATGATCGCGCCGACGATGACGCCGGCGATTGCGGCAAGCCCAAAGCCGTAGGCGACGCGCTGCAGAGATACCAGGACGCGCCAGCCTAATCCGATATCCTGGGAGCCATAGTTGAAGAAGGGGTAGGCGATCAGGTCATAGGCTTCCGTCCAGACGACATGCGGCGATGGCAGCGAGGCCTGCGGCGACGAACAAAGTACCTGCCAGACGAGTAGGATCAGCGCCAGGACGACGACCGGCGGAACAACGTTACGCAAGGCGGCCGCCCCCATCCGGCGGACATCGATCTTGGCGACCTGTCTGCCGGAAAAGGGGACGACTTTGCCAGCCGGTTTGGCTGAGGCGATCGTGGAGAGTTTTTCTTTTTTTGCCAGGGCGGACATCAGCGCTCCTTATGAATAAAAAGCCGGCGCGCCCGTCACGCGCCGGAGGCGGGGGTTCAGGACGCAGCCTTGATCGAAAGGCTGTCGAGATAGGCCGAGGGATTTTCCGGGTCGAAGACCTTGCCGTCGAAGAAGGTTTCCTTGCCGCGCGAGGACGAGGCGGGGATATCGGCAGCCGCGACGCCAAGCTCCTTGGCGGCCACGCGCCAGATATCCTCGCGGTTCACCTGATTTACCAATGCCTTGATATCGGTGTCGGCGGGCAAGTATCCCCACCGGGCGTTTTCGGCCATGAACCAGGTGTCATGGCTCTTGAACGGATAGGAGGCGCCATCCTTCCAGAACTTCATGTAAAGATCGGTGCCCTTGGCCTCGCGGCCGTTGCCGTAGTTGATGTCGCCCTGGAGACGGCCGAGAACATCCTTCGCGGGAACGTTGAACCACTGGCGCTTGCCGAGGATCTCGGCCATTTCCGCCTTGTTGTCCATGCTGTCGCACCATTGCTGGGCTTCCATGACGGCCATAAGCAGGGCCTTGCCGGCGTTGGGGTTCTTTTCGATCCAGTCGGCGCGAAGGCCGAGCGCCTTTTCGGGGTGCCCCTTCCAGAGTTCGCCGGTGGTGGCGGCCGTGAACCCGATGCCCTGGTTCACGAGTTGCTCGTTCCATGGCTCGCCCACACAGAAGACGTCCATGTTGCCGACCTTCATGTTGGCGACCATCTGCGGCGGCGGCACGACGATGGTGGATACGTCCTTGTTCGGATCGATGCCGCCGGCGGCGAGCCAGTAGCGGATCCAGAGGTCGTGGGTGCCGCCCGGGAAGGTCATGGCAGCCTTGATTTCCTTGCCCTCGGCCTTCTTCTTTTCGAAGGCAGCCTTCAGCCTGGAGGCATCGAGTTGCACGCCGGTATCGGCATATTCCTTGGCGACCGAAATGCCCTGGCTGTCGAGATTCAGGCGAGCGAGGATCGCCATCGGCACCGGCTTGTTGTTCTGCGTCACCTTGCCGGTGTGCATGAGATAGGGAAGCGGCGAAAGGATATGGGCTCCGTCGATGCCGTTCGCGGCGCCGCCGAGGACGAGGTTGTCGCGGGTCGCGCCCCAGGAGGCTTGCTTGGAGACGTCCGCATCAGGAAGGCCATGCTTTTCGAAAAGCCCCTTCTCCTTGGCAATGATGAGGGGAGCGGCATCGGTGAGCGCGATGAAGCCGAGCTTGACGCCGGTTACCTCCGGGCCAGCACCGGCTGCGAAAGCACCGGACGGAAAGGCAGTCTTGACTGCGCCGATGAGGGCGGCAGTGGCAGTCGTCTTGAGCATGCAGCGGCGTGTGATGCCGGTCGTCAAAATCTTGGTCATGCGCAGGTTCCCTCTGCTGGCCGGTTTTAGGCACAAAAAAACGCCGCTCGGAAATTGCGTCCACGGGATGGGAGGATCCCGGACAGCAAAGACCTTGCGACGTCGGTGTCTTGTGTAAGCGCTTATGCCGCGCCTATCCGCGCCGGTCGCCATTGACCGGTGCAGATAAAGCAATGCAAAGGGCGTGCCAGTTTGCGGGTGGGGATCTAGAGCGCTGAATTTAAAGAAATATTTTCGCTATGAAATTCGCAGCTTAAATATGAAGCTGCGTGCCGTGCTGCAATATTTTTGTGCGATTGCTAAATTGAAGGCGCGCAAACGATGTGCACCGATTGCGGCATTCTCAGATTTCGTGTCGCTCGGCATTGTCTGCCAAAGGGCTGCGGACAGCGAAATTCTCAATATAGGCGGCGATGTTGGACGGGTCGAAGACATGGCCGTCCATGAAGCGATCGCCATCGCGTTCGCCTTCGATACCGATATCGGCATTGGCCGGACCGGTGCCCAAGGCGGCACGGTAAAGGTCGGGTCGGTAGGCGCTTGCCGCCGCGCGAAGTCCCCGTTCGTTGAACTCTGCCTGACCCCAGCGGATCATCTGACTGTAGAGCCAGAGGGCGTGGCTGGGGCGGGGATAATTCGCAAAGCCGCGATGAAACGTGAAATAGTCCTCGATGATCCGGCGGTTTCCCTTGGCGTCGAGGCTGAATTGCCCCGCAAGAACGTGGCGGATGATATCCACCGGCGCGGCGATGAAGCGGGGGCTGGCCAGGGCTTCGGCGAGCGCATCGTGATTTTCAGGCCGGTCGCACCAGCGGGCTGCCTCATCGAGCGCCACGAGGAGCCGCGATACGGTCTCTGGCCGGCTTTCGGCCCAGTCCGGCCGCATGCCGATCACTTTTTCCGGTGCTGACGGCCAGATATCCTGCTTGGCAGCGACGATGCGGCCCACACCACGTTCGGAGGCCACCATATTCCATGGCGCGCCGACGCAGAACCCGTCGATCGCACCCGCTGCGAGGGCGTCCGAGGTCATCGGCGGCGGGACGACGACCAGCTTCACGTCACGATCCGGATCTATTCCTCCTGCTGCAAGCCAGTAGCGAAATTCGTAATTGTGCGAGGAAAAAGGGTAGGTCATGCCGAGCGTCGGCAAAGGCTCTCCCCGTTTTCTCATCACCTCCAGTACCTTTGCCAAAGCTTCCGCGTTTTCGAGAGCGGTGGCGTTTTCGGCAATCCCCGCAATCTCTCGCATGCGTTCGAAAAGGCGGGTGGAAAGGGTGATGGCATTGCCGCCCTGGCCAAGCGAGAACGGCGTGATGGTGGGCGATGGATTCGAGCCGAGCCCCAGCATGGAGGCGACCGGCATCGGCGACAGCATGTGGGCGATTTCGAACTGACGGAAGGCGAGGCGATCGCGCACATTCGCCCAGGATACGTCCTTCACCAGGTCAAGCGTCACGCCCTCCTTGCGCGCAAAGCCGAATTCGGCGGCGGCGATCAGCACGGAGGCGTCCACCAGCGGAATGAAGCCGGCGCGCAAAACTCTCGGACCTTCGCCATTGACGCGCGCGGGCGTGGGGAGGTCGCTTCCGGATTGGCCGATTTTCGTCATCATGTTCACTCCGGCTTTCTCCCGGAAATCTTCCTGGGCGAAAACATCACATCAAAAGTCCGGCGGCGGTCACGACGCTTTGCGCGATCTCCGACATCTTCTTTTTTTCATTCATGGCAGTCTGGCGAAGCAGCGCGAATGCTTCCTCTTCCGAAAGGCCGCGCATCTTCATCAGAATGCCCTTGGCGCGCTCAATGACCTTGCGCTCCTCCAGCGCCGATTTCGCTTCGGCCAGTTCACGCTGAAGGCGGCTGAAGGCGTTGAAACGGCTGACCGCCATGTCGAGGATCGATTTGACGCGCTCCTTCTTCAGCCCGTCAACGACATAAGCTGAGACCCCTGCTTCCATCGCCGCCTCGATAAGTGCCGTATCGGACCGGTCTACGAACATGGCGATCGGTCTGCTCACGGTGCGGGTGAGCTGGAAAAGGTGCTCCATCATGTCGCGATTGGGGTTTTCGATATCGATGACGATGACGTCCGGCTTCAAGGTTTCGATGATCCGGGCGACGCCCTGAACCTCATGGATGACCGTCACATTGCTGTGGCCAGCCTCCCGCAGCCCTTCCTCGATGATGGAAGCGCGGATGGCATTTTCGTCCATGACCAGAATGGTGAGATCGGGAGCCCGCATTCATATAATGTTGCCGCAGTGCAGCAACCTTGGCAAGCGTGATCATCAATTGCCTGAATTGCATCGTCGCGAGGCAGTCTGGAAAGAAGCGGTTAACCTTTATTTTTTACTTAATGAAAGGATGTGCCATCCTCGTATCTCGTCCGGGTCTCATGCAATTTTCACGTCTTAATTTTCCCCAGAGTTCCGACCAATCCGGTGCCGAAGGCGATGCCGCGCAGGAGCGCGCCCATCCCAAGAGTCTCGAGGATTTCAACCAGCCCGTGCTGGAGCAGGCGCCGTGGCAGGCCGCGTTTCGGCTTGCGCCGAACGTGCGCTTCACGCGGACGCCCGAAAGCGTCTTGCACCGGAGGCCGCTCGGTACCGAGCCTTCCGGCCCGTCCGCCGTCACAGAGACGGGCGGCGAGGCGGAAGCCGTTTCCTCGGAGATGTTCATCAACGCCGCCGACCATGATTCGGAAGCCGTCGCTGAACAGGCGATAGTGCCGGTCGAGGAAATAGCGGGCCTGCAGAGGCTCGCCGCGACGATGCGGCGAACCGCGGCCGAAGAGCAAACCATGATCATTTCGTACCGAGAGGCAATTCCCGTGATGGCGGCACCTACCGAAAGCCGGCGGGATATCGCAATTTCCGACTTTGCATTCTGGGATGTGATGCCGTTCGAACTGGAAGGCTCGGCGCCTGTCGAACCACTGGTTGTTCCTCTTCAACCGGAAATGCGGCCAATCGCGGCGCAGCCAGGTCAACCGGTGACCAATCTTTACCGCGAGGTGCCCCGAAAGCCGGCTGCCCGCGCCGTCGTCGTTGCACCGTCTCCGAGGCCGGAGCCGATCAAGGTTCCGGAGCCCGTGGTTCCCGTTCAGGTTGCTCCGCGGCCGGCCGCGAAGGCCCTGGCTCCCGTTCTGGCAGAGCCGCCGCAACCGGTACCTGTTATCACCGCTGCCGCGGTGCCGCAGCCCGAGCTTCCACGTGCGCGGGCTGTTCGTCCGGCCGTGGCGGAATATGAATTCCCACCGATCTCCCTGCTGCAGGAGCCGCAAGGCGAGCGCGGCCAGGCGTTTCAGCCGGATGCCCTGCAGCAGAGTGCCGGCCTGCTCGAAAGCGTTCTTGAGGACTTCGGCATTCGCGGGGAGATCATCGACGTGCGGCCGGGCCCGGTCGTTACGCTTTACGAGTTCGAGCCCGCGCCGGGTGTGAAATCTTCCCGTGTCATCGGCCTCTCGGATGATATCGCCCGGTCGATGTCGGCGCTTTCGGCGCGTGTCGCCGTTGTGCCCGGTCGTAATGTGATCGGCATCGAACTACCGAATGCGACCCGCGAGACAGTCTATTTCCGCGAGCTGATCGAATGCGAGGATTATTGGGAGACCAAGCATCGGCTGGCGCTCTGCCTCGGCAAGACCATCGGCGGCGAACCCGTCATCGCCGAGCTTGCCAAGATGCCGCATCTGCTCGTCGCCGGCACCACCGGCTCGGGCAAATCGGTTGCCATCAACACCATGATCCTGTCGCTCCTCTACCGGCTGCGCCCGGAAGAGTGCCGGCTGATCATGATCGATCCGAAGATGCTCGAGCTTTCCGTCTATGACGGAATCCCGCATCTCCTGACCCCCGTCGTTACCGATCCCAAGAAAGCCGTTCTTGCGCTGAAATGGGCGGTGCGCGAGATGGAGGACCGCTATCGCAAGATGTCGCGCCTCGGTGTCCGCAATATCGATGGCTACAATCAGCGCGCGGCGCTTGCCCGCGACAAGGGTGAGGTGATCACCGTCAGCGTGCAAACCGGGTTTGACCGCAGCACGGGCGAGATCGTCTACGAGGATCAGGAGCTCGATCTGTCGCCGATGCCCTACATCGTCGTCATCGTCGACGAAATGGCCGATCTGATGATGGTGGCCGGGAAAGATATCGAAGGCGCGATCCAGCGGTTGGCGCAGATGGCGCGTGCCGCCGGCATCCATCTCATCATGGCGACCCAGCGCCCTTCGGTCGACGTCATTACCGGCACCATCAAGGCGAACTTCCCGACCCGCATCTCCTTCCAGGTGACCTCGAAGATCGACAGCCGCACGATCCTAGGCGAGCAGGGCGCCGAGCACCTGCTCGGCCAGGGCGACATGCTGCACATGGCAGGCGGCGGTCGGATTTCCCGCGTCCACGGACCTTTCGTGTCGGATGCCGAAGTGGAATCCGTCGTGCGTCATCTCAAGACCCAGGGCCGGCCGGATTATCTCGGCACGGTCACCGAGGATGAGGACGAGGCGGAAGAAGAGGACGTTTCGCAGGAAGCCGTCTTCGATAAGAGCGCCATGGGCGGTGACGACAGCGACGAGCTTTACGAAAAAGCGGTCAAGGTGGTCATGAAGGACAAGAAGTGCTCGACCTCCTATATCCAGCGGCGCCTGTCGATCGGCTATAACCGCGCCGCCTCCCTGGTCGAACGCATGGAGCAGGAAGGTTTGGTCGGGCCTGCGAACCATGTCGGCAAGCGCGAGATCATCGCCGGCGGTCGCCCGAATGTGGCCGTGGCCGAGGATTTCGGCGATTGACGACCCATTTCCCTTCGTGGGGAGGTGGGATTGGTGCAGCTCATTTGGTGGAGAGTGCGACTTATCGGCTACGGATATAGTCGCTCAGCCGGTTCGCCGCATCCTCGATCTGCAGCGGATCGCGCAGATAGCATGCGCGCATGAAACCCTGGCCGCCCGGCCCAAAGGCGGTTCCCGGCGCCATGCCGACGCCCGTCTTGTCGACGATCCTGAACGCCTCTTCGCGGCTGTCGGTGACGCCATCGATCTTCAGGAAGGCGTAGAGAGCGCCATCCGGCTTACGGGTTTCGACGCGGTTGGTGGCGATCAGCGCGTCGCAGAGGATATCGCGGGATATGCGTGCCCGTTCGATATTGGTGCGGACGAAATCGTCCCCTTCGTCGAGTGCAGCAATCGCGCCCTTTTGCATGAACTGAGCAACGCCTGAGGTCGAATACTGGATGAGATTGGTCAGTGTCTGGCCGATCTCGGCAGGTGCTACCATCCAACCGACGCGCCAGCCGGTCATGCACCAGTTCTTCGAGAAGGAATTGGCGAAGATGATCCGGTCTTCCGGCTCGATGACGTCCATGAAGGACGGCGCGCGGGCGCCATTGAAATAATAGAGACCGTAGATTTCGTCGGCGATGATCCAGAGGCCGTGCTGGCGGGCGAGTTCGAGGACCGCCTTTAAATCCTCGCGGGTTGCCGTCCAGCCGGTCGGATTGGATGGCGAGTTGATAAAGAGCGCGCTGGTCTTCGGCGTGATTGCCGCTTTCAGCCGTTCCATGTCGAGCACCCAGCGTCCGTCCTCAAAGCCCAGTTCCACGGCAACCGGCTTCGCTTCCGAAACGCCGATCGCATTCACCACATTCGGCCATGCCGGCGAGAGGTGGATGATCTCGTCGCCGGCAGATGCAACCGTCTGGATCGCAAGCACGATCGACTGCATGCCCGAGCCGGTGACATAGATGTTGTCAAGCGCAAGGGTTACTCCGTAGTGCCGCTGGTAATAGCGGACGATCGCTTCGCGAAGCGCCGGAATGCCTTGGGTCCAGGTATAGAAGGTTTCTCCGGCGAGAAGCGCTTCGCTGGCTGCGCGGGTGATGAAATCGGGCGTTGGAAGGTCGCCTTCGCCGATCCAGAGCGGCATCAGGTTTTCGCGGCCTCGGGCGTAGGTCACGATTTCGCCGATGCCGCTGCGGGGCGCTGCCGCGGCGCGGGCGCTGATGTCCGGTCTGATGATTGTCATGATTGGCCTGTCGGAATTGCGTCTTCCCTGCCTAGGCTCAACTCCGCAGAGAGGTCAACATTTTTCCCGGCTACTGGCTGCCCGCGCTCTCAAAACGTCCGAACATGCCGCGCGAGAAACACAGCGGATCGCCTTCGCGATGGGCGGCACGCAGGACGAGGCCGATGAGCAGCGTGTGGTCTCCGGCGTCGTGCATAGAGGTGAGCCGGCATTCGAACCGGGCGAGTGTGCCGGGAATGACCGGTACACCCTCGCTGTTTTCGCTCCACTCCAGCTCGTCAAACCCAAGTCCGCCGCGCGTGAAGCGGGCGCTTAGGCGATCCTGCTCCGCACTCAGCACATGGATCGCGAAATGATCCGCAGCGGTGAAGGCCGGATGCCGGCTCGAGCTCTTGGCCGGTGACCAGAGGACGAGCGGCGGGTCGAGCGACACGGAGGTGAAGCTGTTCACCGTCATGCCGATCGGCCCTTTCGGCGTCTTTGCCGTCACCACCGTCACTCCCGTCGTGAACGTGCCGAGCGCATTGCGATAATGCCTTGCAGTCGATGCATTGGGGATGAAGAGCTGTTCTTTCAGGCTCTGGATGGTGTCGGCTGAAGGCATCATGGCACCTGCTTTCCAAGGGCTGCGGTGTAGAGTTCGAACCAGGTCTGGCGGTCGATCTTGACCTTCATGGCATCTACGCTCGCCGCGATGCGGGCGATATTGTTGGTGCCGAGAACCGGCAGGATATTGGCCGGATGCGCGAGCAGCCAGGCGAGCGCCACTGCGGTTGCATCGACATCGTGTTCGCCGGCGACCCGCTCCAGAAGCTTCATCAAAGCGGCATTTTCCGGCTTGAAGAGTGAGCCTCCCC
Source organism: Neorhizobium sp. S3-V5DH (assembly GCF_004343065.1). Classification (NCBI taxonomy): domain Bacteria; kingdom Pseudomonadati; phylum Pseudomonadota; class Alphaproteobacteria; order Hyphomicrobiales; family Rhizobiaceae; genus Neorhizobium; species Neorhizobium sp. S3-V5DH. Next base: position 213,129 of record NZ_SMCL01000003.1, on the reverse strand, counting down.
CAAGCGGTGACCAGGCCATGGGCGCAATCATCCGCTCCTGAAGGTATGCGAGGTCGCCGTTGGTAAAGGCTTCGGCAGCGAGAAGGCTCATCTCGATCTGGTTGGTGACCAGCGTGTTTTCCATGGACGACTGAAGCAGCGAATAGTCCCACGGCCGGAAATTCGAAACGCCGACGGCGCGAACCTTTCCGGAGGCGACGAGCGCGTCGAGCGCCGGTCCCGTTTCGTCCGGATCCATGAAAGGGTCGGGACGGTGGATCAGCAGCAGGTCGATGTGTTCGGTTGCGAGGTCGCGCAGCGACGCCTCGACCGAAGCATTGATGTGTGCGGCACTGGTATCGTAATGCTTGCCGCGGACTGAGGAATGCCGGCCCGCAGGCGCAACGATGCCGCATTTGGTGACGATTTCGATCTTGTCGCGCAGGGAAGGCGAGGCCTTCAGCGCCGCGCCGAAGATCGCCTCGGCCGTATAGCCTCCGTAGATATCGGCGTGGTCCATGGTGGTGATGCCCTTAGCGAGGCAGGCCTCGATCTTCGCCTGGACATGCTTGGGTGAGGTGTCCGGATCGTCACAGATGCGCCAGGTGCCATAGACGAGGCGGCTCAGTTTCAGTTCGGGCGAAAGTTGAATGCGGTCCATCAGTGGCGTCTTCCTGTACCGAGGGACGTTGCGGGGGTCTCTGCCGGCACGCGACCATAGGCATGCGGCAGGGAGCAGGTCTTTAGCTGCGGCAGCACCTTCTGGCCGAAATGTTCCGCCTCGTCGAGATGAGGGTAACCGGAAAAGATGAAGGCGCGGATACCCATTTTCTGGTAAGCCTCAATCTCCGAAAGTACTTGGTCGACGGATCCTACAAGTGCCGCGCCGCAGCCGGAACGTGCCCGGCCGATGCCGGTCCACAGATGCGGCTCCACATAGCCGAATTTATCCGCGAGTTCGCGGGTGCGGGCCTGATGTGAAACACCGAGGGAAATGCTGTCATGAGCGCGGCTGCGGATCAGCCGGCCGTATTCGTCATCCAGCTTCGAGACCAGATGTTCGGCGTATTCCCGTGCTTCCTGTTCGGTATCGCGAACGATCATATGGACCCGCAGGCCATAATCCAGCGTGCGGCCGTGCGCCTGTGCCCGTTCATTGACAGCCTTCATGCGCTCGGCGATCTGATCCTTGGGTTCCGGCCACATCAGATAGACGTCGCACTGCGCGCCGCAAAGCTCCAGCGCATCCGGCGAATAGCCTCCGAAATAGAGAAGGGGGCCGCCATTCTGTTGGTAAGGTCGCGCGGGTTCGGTCGAAACGCCCTTGAATTGATACACCTCGCCTTCGTGATCGATTGTCTCGCGCGTCCAGGCCTGCCGGAGGATCTGCACCACCTCATGGCTGCGCCGGTAGCGGAAGGCGCTGTCAGCGATCTCGCCCGGAAAATCGGAACTGATGACGTTGAGGGTCAGCCGGCCCTTCAGCATGTGATCGAGGGTGGCCACGGTGCGGGCAAGCATGATCGGCTGCATCTCCCCGCAACGGATCGCGGCCAGAAGATTGATCTTCTCGGTGATCTGCGAACAGGCCGCGACGAAGCTCAGCGTATCCTGGCCGACCTGGTAGGAGGAGGGGCAGAGGATATTGCGGAAGCCTAGTTTTTCCGCTCGTTTGACGATATCCGAGCAATGCTCCCAGCTCGATTTCAGACTGTCCTCGGGTACGCCGAGATAGGCATAGTCGTCCGAACACAGCGCCGAAAACCAGGAGACCTCCGCCGCATCGAGCTCCGGCGATGTAATCGGCACAACACTCATAAACGCTCCTCCGTCCTTGACGATTGTCACTTGCATAACATCCGATTTGATGTAGATCAATGATGTATCAATTTTTCTCGGGGAGGAGAAAAGAGTTCATGGAGAGCCATCCCGGCAGTCTGCCTATCTATCTGCAGATCACCGAGCTGCTCGTGCGCGACATCGCTGCCGGCCGGCTAATCGACGGCGAGAAGCTTGCGCCGGAGCGGGATATGGCCACGCAGCTCGGCATTGCGGTCGGGACGCTGCGCAAGGCGCTGGCGGAGCTTCAGGCGCGGGGGCTCCTCGAGCGGGTGCAGGGATCCGGCAACTACGTCCGGGCGGTGAGCGATCCGAGAAGTGTCTATGCGATGTTCCGACTGGAGCTCATCCAGGGCGGCGGATTGCCGACGGCGGAAGTGCTGGATGTGACTCGGCTCGACAAACCGGGGATATTGCCGAAATTCGGCTTTTCGCCGGAAGGACATCGCATTCGCCGCATTCGTCGGCTGTCCGGGCAGATGGCGGCCCTGGAAGAGATCTGGCTCGACGGGTCCTATACGCCCTCGATCACGGCCGCAGATCTCTCGGAATCCCTCTACCTCTATTATCGGACCCGGCTCGGTCTTTGGATCTCGAAGGCCGAGGACAGGATCGATCTCGACACGGTGCCCGAATGGGCTCCGCCGACATTCGGGCAAAGACCCGGCGCCCCGATTCCCCACGTATTGCGGCTCAGTCAGGCGCAGGACGGTGCGGTGGCCGAGGTCTCCCGCACCTGGTTCGATCATTCGGTGGCACGTTACGTGTCGCGACTCCGGTAGGGATCTCAATTGATTAGCAGAATGATGAAATTCCACGCGACATCTGAAGGTTTCTCCATCTCTTTGAGCGGCCGCACGGTCCTGCAGCATACGGCCTCGTCCCCGTCCGTCTTCGTCGGGCATGGCCAGGAACGGATGGATATGTATCGCGGCAATTTCGAGGTCGAGGATTATATCGTCGAACGCAGCCCGCTACGGCATGCAGAGGTGGATGGTTCAAAGATTAGCCTGTCGGAGGCTGAGGGCCTGCCGCCGCGTCTGGAGCTGACGATCGAGGGATCCACGATCTTTTTCCGATCGCTGGACGACAGCATCAATCGTTTCTGGATCCGCATCCACGCCGAACATGACGAGCATGTCTGGGGCGGCGGCGAGCAAATGTCCTATTTCGACATGCGTGGGCGCCGTTTTCCGCTCTGGACCTCCGAACCTGGCGTCGGCCGCGACAAGACGAGCGAGATCACGTTCAAATCCGATCTCAAGGACAAGGCCGGGGGAGATTACTACAACACCAACTATCCCCAGCCGACCTATCTCTCCTCTGCCCGATATGCGCTGCATGTCGAGACGACTGCCTATTCCATCTTCGATTTTCGCCGCCGGTCATTTCACGAGCTTGAGGTGTGGGCCGTGCCGGAGCGGATCGAATTTTACTGCGCTCCGACCTTTGCCGAGCTTGTGACCATGCTGTCACTGCGTTTTGGCCGGCAGCCGGAGTTGCCGGACTGGGTCTACAAGGGAGCAATCATCGGTCTCAAGGATGGCTCCAATTCCTTCGAGCGACTGGAGAAGATGCGAAAAGCCGGGGTGCAGGTTTCCGGCCTCTGGTGCGAAGATTGGGTCGGCATCCGCCAGACCTCGTTCGGCTCACGCCTTTTCTGGGACTGGCAGGCCAACGAGGAACGTTATCCCGATCTGCGGCAACGCATTGCTGCCCTGAATGACGAAGGCATCCGGTTCCTGGGTTATGTGAACCCCTATCTCGCTGTCGACGGATCTCTTTTCCCGGAGGCCGAAGCCGCCGGTTATTTCGCCAAGGACCAGCTCGGCCGTACGGCGATCGTCGATTTCGGCGAGTTCGACTGTGGCGTCGTCGACTTCACCAACCCGGAAGCCGCCGACTGGTTTGCCGAGGAAATCATCGGTCGGCGTATGCTGGACTATGGACTGTCCGGATGGATGGCCGACTTCGGCGAATATCTTCCGATCGACGTCGAGCTTGCGAACGGCATAGATGCCAAGCTGATGCATAATGCCTGGCCGACGCTGTGGGCCGAGGTCAATGCCATGGCGGTCGAAAGCCGCGGCAGGGCGGGGGACGCGCTGTTCTTCATGCGGGCCGGCTTCACGGGCGTGCAGAGGCACTGTCCGCTGCTTTGGGGCGGGGATCAGTCCGTGGATTTTTCCCGGCATGATGGACTGGTGACCGTCATTTGTGCGGCGCTGTCGTCGGGGCTGCTGGGGAACGCCTATCATCATTCCGACATAGGCGGTTACACCAGCCTCTTCGGCAATGTCCGCACACCCGAATTGATCATGCGCTGGGCGGAAATGGCCGCGTTCACGCCGGTCATGCGAACGCATGAGGGGAACCGGCCGCGCGACAATGTGCAGGTCGATCAGGACCCTGACGTCCTTGCTCACTTCGCGCGGATGACGCGGATCTATGTTCATCTCGGGAAATATCTGAAGAGCTTGTCGCGGGAGGCGTCCACCTGCGGCCTGCCTGTGCAGCGGCCTCTCTTCCTGCATTTCGAGCACGATCCGAAGACCTATGCGATTCAGGATGCCTACCTCTACGGCTCCGAACTGCTGGTGGCGCCGGTGTGGCACGCTGCGCAGGAAGAGCGCCTGGTTTATCTGCCGGAAGGGGCAGATTGGGTGCATGTGTGGAGTGGCGAGGAGTTTGCCGGTGGGGAAGAAGTGACGGTTGCTTCGCCGATCGGCCATCCACCGGTCTTCTACCGGGCGGATGCCTTGTTCAAGGAAACCTTTGCCGCCTTAAGAGGGATATAGGGGCGACTCCGTCGCCCGTACCTATATCAACGCGCAGCCCAATTCGCACCGCGGCGGAAGATGGTCTTCATCTGCGGCACGTCGAATTCCTTCGCCTGATGGCCGAGCGAGGAATAAAAGACGCGGCCCTTGCCGTATTTACGCTTCCAGACGACCGGCATGACGACGCCGTCGATCCAGTAGGCATGGTCGCCTGTGAAGGTGGTGGTCGCGAGCACCTCATTCGAAGGGTCGATGTGCATGTAATATTGCTCGGATGTGTAGGGGAAATCGGTGATCCCTTCCACCAGCGGATCGTCCGGCTTGGTGATGTTGACCGTGTAGTCGATGATGTTGCCGGGATGGGCGACCCATTGGCCGCCGATAATGAACTGATAGTCGACGGATTCGCGAAAAGCGTCGCCTGCGCCGCCGTGATAGCCGGCGATGCCGACGCCGCTTTCGACTGCGGCCGCAAGGTTCTTGACCTCTTCCTTCTCGATCTTCGACATGGTCATGATCGGGACGATCAGGCTCAGGTCATGGATCGAGGGATCGGCGAAGGCTTCGGTCGAATGTTCGAGATAGACCTTGAACCCGTCCTCTTCGAGCATGTCCTTGATGATGGCTGCGCATTCCTGCGGCTCATGTCCGCTCCATCCGCCCCAGACGATCAATGCTTCTTTCATGTCTTCCTCCTGGAATTTACTTGGCGAGCCGGCCGTCGACGAGGGAGTCGGAGAGCGGCGCCGGGCGCACCACGGCGGTGGTGATTTCGATCGTTCGGGCGGTTTCGGCGGCGGTATGGAACGCTTCCATGACCTCCAGCACATGCAGCGCCAGATCGCCGTTGGCGCGATGTGCCCGGTTGGAGCGGATCGCGTGGGCCATGTCCGCCACCCCGATCGACCGATAGTTGCCGTCCGCATAGGGCATGGTCACGGGTTGATCTTCGAACTGGCCACCCTTCTTGAGGTACTCGACCGGGCCGCCGAAACGGTTCGGGTCCGGAACGATCAACGTACCTTCCGTGCCGTAGACCTCGAGCGGCACATGCTTGTGGCCCGCAACATCGAAGCTCATGCCGATCTGCACGACCGCGCCGTTGGCAAATGCCATGACGCCGGCGACATGCGTGGGCACATGGACGGGAATGCGCTCGCCGTTGCGGGGTTCGCTGGTTACGATGCGCTCCTTGCGGGGCGTGATTGCGAAGCCTGCGACCTGCGCGACCGGGCCTAGAAGGTTGACGAGATCGGTGATGTAATAAGGCCCCATATCGAGCATAGGCCCGCCGCCCACTTCGTAATAAAAGGCAGGGTTCGGGTGCCAGCGCTCGTGGCCGGGGCACATGAAGGTGGCGGTGCCGCCGACTGGGATGCCGATAACACCTTGATCGATCAATGCGCGGGCGGTCTGGTGACCACCGCCCAGGAAGGTATCGGGAGCGGCGCCGATGCGCAGGCCTTTCGCCTTCGCCACCTCCGCCAGTTTTTTCCCCTCGGCGAAATTAATCCCGAGCGGCTTTTCCGAATAGGTGTGCTTTCCCGCGTCGAGCGCCTGCAGACCGACCGCCACATGCGCTTTCGGAACAGTCAGATTGACGATGATCTCCACCGTCGGATCGCCAAGCAATTCGTCTACCGTTCTCGCCGGCAGACCGAACTCGGAGGCCTTGGCCTCGGCCAGCTCGCGGTTGAGGTCGGCCAAGCCGCGAATGTCGAGAATGGGAAAGTCAGCGGTCATCGCCTTCAGATAGGCGCCTGAAATATTGCCGCATCCAATGATGCCGATGCCGACCTTGTTCATTATTCCTCCTCCCGATAATTGCATTTTCCGCTCAGAGCGCGGGTCCCGTGGTGCTCCAGGGCGATTCATAAAGTTCGTAAAGGGCAACCGCAGCGGCTCCCTGCGCCCAGAAATCGTCAGTGGAATCGTCGAAAACGAGTTCACTGACACCTTTGAGCGAGGGTGGCACCGCAAGCGCATAGGCGTCGCGAAGGCTGTTCAGGAACGGCTCCCCCAGAGCCAGCGACGAGCCGACCAGAATGACCCGTGGCGGGGCGAACAGGGTGACGATATTGGCTATCGTAATGCCGACGGCTTCGCCGGCACGCACCGCTGCGGCGATCAGCCTGTCATCATCGGCCTGGATCAGCGCCTGCACATGGGTCATGCCTCTTCCAAGCCGCACTGCTTCGGCAAAACGCCCGTCGGCCTGCTTCTCCCCCAGGATCGCGCTTTCCCCGGCCTGGCTGGAAAGCCGGACAATCCCTTGTGCTCCCATGCCAAGCACGAGATCCCCAAGGTTGTGGCTGAGGCCGCCGGCGCCTCGGAAGAGGCGATTGCGGTGCAATACGCCAAGCCCCAGCGTCTGCTCGAGCGAGATCAGCACCATATCCTCCAACTCACGGGCCTTACCGAACCAGTGGTGGGCGAGGGTGATGGCATGCGCGTCGCTTTCGATGATCGTCGGCGTCGAAAGGCGCGCCGTCATTTCTGCGGCAAAATCGATATTGGTTTCGCGAAAGATGGGGCTCGAGCGGATATAGCCGGTGCGATGTTCTATGACGCCCGGCAGCCCGAGGCAGACGCTGTCGACATCCTCCAGCGACAGCCCCGCATCAACGACGCAGCGGCGGACGCCATCTTCGACCAGGTCGGCAATGACGGCGATCGGCTGCCGGTCGATGCGAATCGGGAGTGTCAGCGTCGAGAGCACGTCGCCCCTGAAATTGGCGACGACAAAAACCATGCGGCTCGCGGCGATCTTCGCCCCCACGACGCGGGCAGCATCCGGATTGACCTCCAGCATGACCCGCGGCCTCCCGCGCACGGCTTCATTGCGTATATCGCCTTCGTGGCGGGTGAGGATCAGCCCATCATCGAGAAGCGAGGCCGTGATTGCCGAAACGGTGGTCGTGGAAAGCTCGGTGCGCTCGCTTATTTCCACGCGGGAAATGGCGCCATGGCGGCGGATCGTATCCAGCACGCTCAGGCGATTGATGGCACGCATCAGCTCGGGATCGGCGGTCTTCATCGGCACTCTCAAGGCCTGACGAGTGAATCGCGCCGCGATTTATTTCGTGAGGCAAATTAAATCAGTCATCTTCTAGTACCGATTTTCTGCAGGACGCAACAAAAATTTGCATCTTCCTCGGAGGTTGGCGCGGCAATAGGCGTTTTCCCATTCTTCCTATTGACAGTCGACAAGCCTGCGCGCTTTATTTAATCCGGGATCGGAAATAAAGCGCTACGGGAGGAGTGCAAAATGCTGACCATCGGAAAATTCGGAATTCGCTTCGCGTCTGCCACTGCCATCGGCATGCTGGCTTTGTGCACGACGGCTGCCACAGCCTCGGCTGATGCAGTCGTGAAATGGCTGCATCTGGAACTCAATCCGGAATATGTGAAGATCTGGCGCGGTATCGCCGACAAATATCAGGCCGAGCATCCCGGCGTGAAGGTCGAGATGCAGTTTCTTGAGAACGAGGCCTTCAAGGCAAAGCTACCCACGCTTCTGCAATCTGCTGACGCGCCGTCGTTTTTCTACAGCTGGGGCGGAGGCGTGCTGAAGCAGCAACAGGCGACCGGCGCGCTGAAGGACATCAGTGACAAGATGAAGGCGGATGGCGGCGCCTGGGGCAAGAGCTACAATCCTGCTGCCCTCAAGGCGGTCACCTTCGACGGCAAGGTCAGTGCCGTGCCCTACAAGATGGGAACGGTCAGCTTCTTCTATAACAAGGCGTATTTCACGAAAGCCGGGGTTGATGCCGCAAGCATCAAGACCTGGGACGACTTCCTGGGAGCGGTCAAAAAGCTGAAGGATGCCGGGATTGTGCCGATTGCGGGAGGCGGCGGGGAGAAGTGGCCGATCCACTTCTACTGGAGCTATCTCGTCATGCGCAATGCCGGACAGCAGGGCTTCGACGCGATGAAGACCGGCGCGGGCGACGGTTTTGTGGCGCCGGAAGCGGTGAAAGCCGGCGAGCAACTTGCTCAACTCGGCAAGCTCGAGCCGTTCCAGCCAGGTTATCTCGCCACGACCTGGCCGCAGGCGCTTGGGGTCTTCGGCGACGGCAAGGCTGCGATGATCCTCGGCTTCGAGACGACGGAAGCATTCCAACGCAGGAATGCCGGCGACGGCAAGGGGCTTGCGAGCGACAATATCGGCCGGTTTGCCTTCCCGGTCGTAGCCGGGGGAGCCGGCAAGGCCACCGATACGCTGGGCGGCATCAACGCATGGGCCGTGACGGCGAAGGCGCCGCCGGAAACTCTCGATTTCCTGGCCTACCTAACGAATGCTGAGAATGAGCGCATGATGGCGAAAGCCGGGATGATCCTGCCGGCGGCGGTCGGAGCCGAAGATGGCGTCACCAATCCCCTCCTTCGGGAGTCGGCCAAACAGCTGGAAACTTCCACCTGGCACCAGAACTTCTTCGATCAGGAACTCGGTCCTTCCGTCGGCCGGGTCGTGAACGACGCGTCGGTCGCCATCGTGTCGGGTCAGATGTCGCCGGAAGAGGGCGCGCAGGCGATCCAGGACGCGGTGGAGATGGACAAGATGTGATGCGAGGCACCGGCGGGGCCGACGCTCCGCCGGTGCACTCCATGCGACCATGACAGTCGGAACGAAAATGACCAATATTTCTGCAACGACCGCCATAGATCACGCGGCTGGCGCCCCGCGCGTTGCCAGGCGCAAGAGCCCTACGGCGCGCGGCCGGCTTCCGGTTCTGATCCTGTTTCTGCCGCCCGCGCTACTTCTCTTTACGATCTTCGTGATCATGCCGATGGGGGAGGCCGCCTGGTACAGCCTCTATCGGTGGGACGGCTACGGCCTGCCCGAGCAGTTCGTCGGTTTGCGGAATTTCGAGGTGCTTTTCAAGAACAGCGCCTTCCTGACTGCGCTCAAGAACAATTTCCTGATCATAGTCGTTTCACTGTTGCTGCAGATACCGCTGGCGATCTGGCTTGCCACGATGCTGGCGAACCGGATTACTGGGGTGGTCGTCTTCCGGCTGATCTTCTTCCTGCCCTATGTGCTCGCTGACGTGGCGGCGGGGCTCATATGGCGTTTTGTCTATGACGGCGACTACGGGCTTTTCGCGGCCGTTGCCGGGTTCCTCGGGGTCGAGACGCCGTACGTTCTCGCCGACAAGGACCTCGCCATCTACGCGGTTCTGGCCGTGGTGGTCTGGAAATATTTCGGCTTCCACATGATGCTCTTCATCGCCGGGCTTCAGTCGCTCGATAAGAGCGTGCTCGAAGCCGCCGAGATCGACGGGGCGACCGGCTGGCAGAAATTCCGCTTCGTCACGCTGCCGCTGCTCGGTTCGACGCTGCGCCTCTCGGTGTTCTTTGCGGTGGTCGGTTCGCTGCAGCTCTTCGACATGATCATGCCTCTGACCGGCGGCGGACCATTCAATTCCACCCAGACCATGGTGACCTTCCTCTACAATTTCGGGGTGACCCGGATGCAGGTCGGTCTTGGAAGTGCTGTCGGCGTCGTCCTGTTCGTGATCTGCGTCACGCTCGCCTTCAGCTACAAACGGATATTCATGCGCCATGACTGAGACGAGAACCGCCATCCGGATGAGCGCCGGCACGAAAATCTACCTCTACGTCTCGCTCACCATCATCGCGGCCGTGGTCGTCATCCCGCTGCTGACGACAGCTCTCGGAGGTTTCAAGACGCTTGGCGATCTGCGTGTCAATCCGTTCGGCCTGCCAGTGGAATGGCAATGGTCCAATTATACCGACATCCTGTTCGGGGAGCGGTACTGGCGGCAGATGATGAATTCGCTGATCATCGCGACGCTCACCGTGTTCCTCACCGTATCCGTCGCCGCCATGGCCGCTTTTACCTTTGCGCATGTCAAATTCTTCGGCGCGACCTTTCTGCTCAACTATTTTCTGATCGGGCTGATGTTTCCCGCCGCCACGGCGATCCTGCCGCTCTTTATCCGGATCCGCGATCTCGGCCTCCTCAATTCCTATTGGGGGGTGGTGCTGCCACAGGTCGCCTTCGGCCTCGGGATGAGTATCCTTTTGTTCCGAAATTATTTCCGCAACCTTCCGGAGGAATTGTTCCAGGCGGCCTTCGTGGATGGCTGCGGCTATATGCGTTTTTTCTGGCACGTCACCCTGCCGCTCTCCCGCCCGATCATTGCGACCGTCGCGATCGTTTCCTTCGTGGCGAGCTGGAACAGCTATATCCTGCCGCTCATCATGCTCAACTCCGAATCCATCTATCCATGGCCGCTCGGGATCATGGTCTATCGCGGAGAATTCGGGACGGAGTGGCAACTGGTGCTCGCATTCATCACGCTCACCATCCTGCCCACCATCATCGTCTTCTTCCTTGCCCAGAAGCACATCATTGCCGGACTGACCGCCGGCGCCGTCAAGTCCTGACCGGAGATAGCACCCATGGCATCCGTCACACTGTCCAACGTCAAAAAATCCTACGGCTCGCTGGAGATCATCCATGGGGTGCGCCTTTCGATAGAGGACGGCGAGTTCATCGCCCTTGTCGGTCCGTCTGGATGCGGGAAATCCACGCTTCTGAGGATGATCGCCGGCCTTGAGGAGATCACCGATGGCGATGTCCTCATCGGTGGCAAGGTCGTCAACGAATTGACGCCCCGCGAGCGGAACATCGCCATGGTCTTTCAATCCTATGCGCTTTATCCGCATATGACCGTTGCCGAGAACATGGGTTTCAACCTCCGTCTCTCGGGTGCCACGAAGCAGGTGATCGCGGAACGGGTGGGCGAGGCGGCCCGTATGCTTGACCTCGTGCCGCTTCTCGACCGCAAGCCGGCGCAGCTTTCGGGTGGTCAGCGGCAGCGTGTCGCCATGGGGCGGGCGGTCGTCCGCAACCCTGCCGTCTTCCTGTTCGACGAACCGCTCTCCAACCTCGATGCCAAATTACGCGTGCAGATGCGCTCCGAGATCAAGACGCTCCACCAGAAGGTGGGCACGACGTCGATCTACGTCACGCATGACCAGATCGAGGCAATGACCCTGGCTGATCGGATCGTTGTCCTCAATCAGGGGCGGGTCGAGCAGGAGGGCACGCCGCTGGAGCTCTACAAGACACCTGCCAACCTCTTCGTCGCGGCCTTCATCGGCTCGCCCGCGATGAATATCCTCGACGGCACGGTGGAGGGGGAGGGCGGTGAGCCTGCCGCGCGCCTTGGAGACGGGACAGCGATCCGCATCGCGCCGGACCGCAAGGTAAAACGCGGCCAGGCGATCAAGGTGGGCCTTCGACCCGAGCATCTGAGCCCCGGAACCGGCGGAACAGCGCTGGCGGGCCAGACGCTTCTGGTCGAGCCGACCGGCGCCCAGACCCATGTGGTCTTCGATCTCGCGGGCCAACCGGTGACGGCGATTGTCGACGGCGAATATCCGGCCCGCTACGGCGCCCGGTTCGAGGCGAATATCAGCGCCGACCAGGTGCATGTCTTCGATCGCGAAAGCGGCATTGCGCTGTGATTGGAGCTTAGAAGGTGTCCAGCTGGATATCGGCAGGCCGTGAATGCTGCAGGATGTAGCGGCCGTTCGGCAGGTCGTTGCCGTCCAGCTTCCAGTCGATCGCGGCCTCGTCGAGCCCGTAATGGACCCACCGCTGCCTCAAGCGCTCGCGCAGAACATTTTCGCTCGGGCCGACGAAGACGGTAAGGTCGAACAGGTCCGCAAGCCTCGACCAGGGCGCTTCGTCGATCAGCAGATAATTGCCTTCCGCAAGCACGATATGGGTCTGAGGATCGATCGGCCGCGCCGAGGGGATGGCAAGCTCGCGGGATCGGTCGAAGACCGGCACAAGCACCTCCTCTTCGGCGCTGCGGACGGCCCGCAGGACGTCCGAAAAGCCACGCACGTCGAAGGTTTCCGGTGCACCTTTACGGAGCAGCAAGCCGCGCGCCTCCAAAATGGCGTTGTCCATGTGAAAGCCATCCATCGGCAGGATCTCCACGGTTTCGCCTTTGGCCAGCAAGGCTTCGTGCAAGCGCTCGGCAAGCGTCGATTTTCCCGAACCCGGCGGGCCGGCAATCGCCACGATAAAGCGCCTGCTGCCCTTGGCGCGGTCGATCACGGTGCTTGAGATATCGTCCAGTGTCATGGTTCCAGAACCCTGCGGTTAGATCACACCCCGCGGCTTCTATCCTGTTTGCCCGTTCCTGGCACCAGCAGATTCAACGCCTGCCGAATTCCCAGGACCGGTGCCGAACCTGCTGGAGGTCCTCGCTCTACTTCGTCACATCGATGACCACGCGCCCGCGGATCTTTCCGGCGACGATATCTTCTGCGAGCTGAGGAAGGTTGGACATGGGTTCGACGGCCGTCATGCTGTCGAGCTTGCCCTTGTCCATGTCGCGGGCCAGCCGGGCCCAGGCGGCGAGCCGTTGTTCGCGGCTGGCGAAAACGGAGTCGACCCCGATTAACGTTACCGCCCGCAGAATATGCGGCAGCACCGTGCCCGGCAGATCCGCGCCGCCTGCAAGCCCGCAGGCGGCAATTGCACAGCCGCGCACCGTCTGGGAAAGCGCGTTGGCGAGCGTAGTCGAGCCGACAGCGTCGACGCCGCCGGTCCAGCGTTCCTTCTGCAGCGGCCCGCCTTTCTCCTGAAGCACGGCCCGGTCGATGAAGTTGGTGGCGCCGAGAGAGGCGAGATAGTCGTGGGTTTCCGGTCGTCCTGTCGAGGCCGTGACATTATAGCCGCGAGCCGCCAGGAGCGCGATCGCCACCGAGCCCACACCGCCGGCCGCGCCGGTTACCAGTACTTCACCTTCGCCGGGCTTGATGGAACCCCATTTTTCAAGCGCGTCGACGCAGAGCGCAGCCGTGTAACCGGCGGTGCCTACGGCCATCGCCTGTTCCATGGAAAAGGTGTCGGGCAGCCGGATCAGCCACTCGGGCCTGACCCGCTGATAACGGCTGAAGGCGCCCCATTCGGTTTCGGAAAGTCCCCATCCGTTCAGCACCACCTTGTCGCCCGGGTTCCATTCCGGCGATCGAGACTCGACAACGGTGCCGGACAGGTCGATGCCGCCGACCATGGGCATACGGCGGGCGATGCGGCCTTTGCCGGTGATAGCCAGCCCGTCCTTATAGTTCAGCGTCGAATAGGCAATCTCGACCAACACGTCGTGGTCGGGAAGATCGGCAATCGAGATTTGCCTGAAACTGCCTTTTGGCTTGCCGTCCACGGCATCGATCACCATGGCGGTAAAGGTCTCGGTCATGGCGTCTCTCCACTTTTTTTGGGCAATTGATCAGGCGGATGCCTCGGCGGTGTCACGTTTTGCCCGCGCATCGAGGACGGCGGCATAGCTTTCGCGCACATAAGCCAGCAGCCGGGCCAGCGCATCGGTCGCCTTATCATCCTGTCGCTCGCGCACCGCATCCAGGATTTCCTGATGCAGCGATGCGACGTGCCGGCGTTCGCGCACTCGAAAGACGATCATGTTGGTGATCGGAATGAAGGCTTCGATCACCGTGTACATCATCAGCTTCAGCGGCCCATTACCGGTCGCCTCCACGAGTGCCCGATGGAAGCGCACATCGGAAGCACAGAAATCCTCGTCGCTGATTTTCTCGTCGGACTGGACGGCGATCTCCGCCTCCATGGCGGCGAGGTCCGTTTCGCTGCGGTTTTCGGCAGCCAGCCGGCAGCAGACAGCCTCCGTTTCCAGCCGGGCGGTGATGATCTCCTCGATGTCGAAAGCGCCGACGCCGACGAGGAGGGTCGCAGCACCGGTAATCGCCTTGGACAACCCCTCCGGATCCGGACGCTTGACAAAGTTGCCGCCAGTAGGCCCCCGCTTGGAATGGATGAGATTCTGCGCGGCGAGGCGCTTCAGAGCCTCGCGCACGGTAGGGCGCGAGATGCCGAAGCTGCGGGCAAGTTCTTCTTCTGTCGGCAGGCGTTCATCGACCTTCAGTCTGCCGTCCATGATCGCGGACCGGATATTTTCGGCCACCTGCTTGGCGATGCCGGTGCGAACCACCTCGTCATATTTGAGGATCATGCCACTCTTCCCCAGACATATTTCTTGCCATGTCTCATGACGCTAGTGATGCCATGGCGAGGATGAAAAGGCTACTGCTTTTTAAATATAGGTTTGACAAATAGTGGAATGGGAATAACCTCGCCTCCAAAGCCGAACAGGCAAGGGGAACCGGCATGGGCGAGATCGGATTCGGCCGAGTGCTGAACTGTGGCCGTAAGGCGCGATATCCGGCGGAGGACGCAATTGTCTGACCGTCTGAACCGCCTTCTCGCATGTCTTGAAAACATGCTGGATGCTTCCGGCATCCTCATTGGCGACGGGATTTCAGCGGGCTATGCGGCAGATGCGACCGCTGCCGGCCATCATCCTCTCGCCGTGCTTCGCCCCCGCGATACCGCCCAGGTCTCCGCAATCCTTGCCGCCGCCAATGAACTCGGCCAGCCGGTCGTCGTGCAGGGCGGCCGGACCGGGCTTTCGGGCGCCTCGCGGCCTCTTGCCGGAGAGGTGTCAATCTCTCTCGAACGCATGAATGGTGTGGACGGCATCGACGTTGCCGCCCAAACCCTCATCGCCGGCGCCGGCACGCCTTTGCAGGTGGTCCAGCAGGCGGCGAGCGACAATGAACTCTTCTTCGGCGTGGATATCGGTTCGCGCGGCACGGCGACGGTGGGGGGCAACATCGCCACCAATGCCGGCGGCATCCGGGTGCTGCGTTACGGCATGTACCGGGCGCAGGTGATGGGGCTGGAAGCCGTATTGGCCGACGGTACCATCCTCTCGTCGCTCAAAGGGTTGCCGAAGGACAATTCGGGTTATGATCTCAACCCGTTGTTCATAGGGACGGAAGGGACGCTCGGCATCGTCACGCGCGCCTGCCTCAAATTGCACCCCAAGCCGAAGATCGAGCGCAATGCGTTTCTGGCGCTGCCGTCCCTGAAAGCGGCGCAGGGGCTGCTGGCGAAGCTGCGGGTCGAACTTTCCGGGCTGTTATCGGCCTTCGAGGTGATTTTCCCGAATGTCTACGATGAGACCATCGCTCATATGGGGATCCGCCCGCCTGTCGAAACGGGGGCCGGCATGTATGCGATGGTCGAAATCCAGGGGCAGGCACCGGAATACGACAACGAACGTTTCCAAGCTGCGCTGGCCACGGCGCTGGAGGAGGGGTTTGCGAGCGACATCGTGCTCTCCAACTCACTCCGTGAGTTCAATGCCTTATGGGCAATCCGGGACGGCATCAACGATTATCTCTTCAGCCTGGGCAAAATGGCCGGTTACGACATTTCCGTACCGCTCTCTCGCATGCAGGAGTTCCTTGATACCGCTGCGCACGCCATAGCGGGGATTGACCCCGATGCGGTGTCCTTCATCTTCGGCCATCTCGGCGACGGCAACCTGCACTACTGCGTGCTGACACGACACGAGAAGAGGATCGCCGAAGCGGTATTTTCAGGCATTGCTGCAGTTGGCGGCGGCGTTTCCGCCGAGCATGGCATCGGTACGGATAAGCTCAAATATCTCCGGTTCGCACGAAGTGAAGCCGAGATAGCCACCATGCGGCGGCTGAAAGCTGCATTCGATCCGAACTACATCCTCAACCGCGGTCGGGTCTTTGAAGCCCCGGTTTCGGTGCTGCAGGCGGAGCGGGCTTAGATGTCGATCCACGCGGCGCCGGACACGAACCCGATGGATCGCCAGGTGAGCCTCGACGATCGCTATACGCTGGAAAAGGGCCGGATCCTGGTATCAGGCACCCAGGCGCTGGTGCGCCTGCCGATGATCCAGCGGCAACGGGATATCGCGCAGGGGCTCAACACGGCCGGTTATGTTTCCGGCTATCGTGGCTCTCCGCTTGCCGGTTTCGATCGCGAAATGGCGCGGGCCCGGAAATATCTGGAGGCGGCGCATGTCAAATTCCAGCCGGGCCTGAACGAGGATATGGCAGCAACCGCGGTCTGGGGCACCCAGCAGACCGGCATGTTCGAAGGCTCACGTTATGACGGCGTCTTTGCCATGTGGTATGGCAAGGGTCCGGGCGTCGATCGCAGTATGGACGTGATCCGCCATGCCAATGCCGTCGGTACTAATCCGAACGGCGGCGTGCTGCTGTTGGTCGGCGACGACCATGGCGCGGTCTCCTCCACCCTGCCGCATCAGAGCGAGCATAATCTCATCTCCGCCATGGTGCCGATGCTCTCGCCCGCGGGGGTCGGCGAATATATCGAATATGGCCTTCTTGGTTTTGCCATGAGCCGCTATTGCGGTGCCTGGATCGGCTTCAAGTGCCAGACTGAGGTCGTGGAATGTTCGGCGACGGTCGATCTCGATCCGGACAGGCCGGTGATCGTCATCCCCAACGAGATTTTCGCCCCGGATGGCCTGTCCTTGCGCTGGCCGGACGGGCCGCATGCGATGGAACTCCGGCTGGAGCGCAAGATGCTCGCCGCTCAGGCCTTTGCCCGAGCCAACAGGATCGACCGCACGGTATGGGGCGGCGCCGAACGAGCAAGACTCGGCATCGTCTCGACCGGCAAATCCTGGCTTAACCTTTTGGGTGCCCTGGCGCTTCTCGGTATCGACGAGGCCCGCGCCGCCGAACTGGGTATCCGGCTTTACAAGGTTGGCTTGGTCTGGCCGCTGGAGCCGCAAGGCATCGCAGGCTTTGCCTCGGGCGTCGACGACCTGCTGGTAGTCGAGGAAAAGCGCTCGATCCTCGAAGACCAGATCAAGGCGCTGCTCTTCAACCTGCCTGACGGCCAGCGACCGCGGGTGTTTGGCAAAGTGGGTGCGAGCGGCGGCACGCTTCTTCAGGCAATCGGTGAGATCGGCACCTTGTCGGTGGCGAAGGCAATTCTTTCCCGTCTCGGCGTGCTGGACGAAGCTTTGCGGGCCAAGACGCGGTTTGTGGACGAGATGACGGCTGCGCTCGGTATCGAAGCGACGGCGCTGAAACGCGAAGCCTATTTCTGTTCCGGCTGCCCGCACAGCGTCTCGACCCGTCTCCCGGAGGGAAGCCGTGCCTCGACGGGCATCGGTTGCCACATGATGATCATCGGCAATGAGGACCGGAATACCTCGACCTTTACCCAGATGGGGGGAGAGGGCGGTTCGTGGATCGGTCTTTCGCCTTTTACCGACGAGAAGCATATCTTCGTCAACATGGGCGACGGCACCTATTTTCACTCAGGTGTGCTCGCCATCCGGGCCGCGATTGCGGCGCGAGTCAACGCCACGTACAAGATCCTCTATAACGACGCCGTCGCCATGACCGGCGGCCAGAAACATGACGGTGACGTCACGGTGCCTGGCATTGTCGCGCAGATGCAGGCCGAAGGCGCTGCGCGCGTCGTCGTGGTCGCCGAGAGGCCGGAGGTCTGGCAGGGCAATCTGCCACGCGAGGTCTCCGTCCATCACCGCGACGAGCTCGATGCGGTACAGCGGGAGCTGCGGGATATCCCCGGCGTCACGGTTCTCGTCTATGATCAAGTCTGCGCGGCGGAAAAGCGCCGCCGGCGCAAGCGCGGCGCCTATCCTGTTTCGACCAAGCGCGCCTTCATCAACGAACTAGTCTGCGAGGGCTGCGGCGACTGTTCCGCCGTCTCCAACTGCATCTCGATCGAACCGCAAGAGACGGAATTCGGCCGCAAGCGACGCATCAACCAGTCGAGCTGCAATACCGACCTTTCCTGCCTCAAGGGCTTCTGTCCCAGCTTCGTAACCGTGGAGGGCGGCAGCCTCCGCAAGCCTAGGGTTAAGTCGAAATCGATCAGGACCGACGATCTGCCGCTGCCGGTCTTTACCGCGACCTTCGAGACACCCTACAGCATGCTGCTCGCCGGCATCGGCGGAACCGGCGTCATAACCGTGAGCGCCATTCTTGCCCAGGCGGCACTTGTCGATGGGTTGGCTTTGGTGACGCTCGACCAGACCGGTCTTGCCCAGAAGAACGGCTCGGTCATCTCGCATATTCGGCTGGCGAAGGATCCAAGCCAGATTAACGCGGTGCGGATCGGGCCTGGCGAAAGTGACCTCGTGCTCGGTTTCGATGTCGTCGTGGCGGCGCAGAAGAATTCGCTCGCCTCGTTTGCGAAGAACAAGACGCGGGCGATCATCGACGACCATTTCGCGCCGACTGCTTCTTTCGTGAAAGATACCACGATCGATTTCAGGCAAGAGGCGACGCTGAAATCACTGCGCCGGGCGGCCGGGGACCAAGCCGTCGAGACGGTGGCCGCGACCGATCTTGCGGTCGCACTCCTGGGCGATGCCATCGCCTCCAATATGTTCCTGCTCGGCTACGCATGGCAACGGGGCCTCGTGCCGATCAGCCTTACTGCCATCGACAAAGCTATCGAGCTCAACGGCACCGGGGTTGTCATGAACCGTGCCGCCTTCGGCTGGGGACGCCGTGCCGCAGTCGATCTGGAGGCTGTCGCCCGCGAGGCCGGATCGGCGAAGACGGAACTGAAGGCAGAGACGTTGGAGGAGATCGTCGCCCGTCGCGTGGCCTTCCTTACCGATTATCAGAATTCCGCTTATGCGGCGCGTTATGCCGGTGTCGTTGATATCGCGAAATCGGCCGAAGCACGGGTGCGGGGCGTAGGCGGTTTTGCCGAGGCGGTGGCGAAAAACGCCTTCAAACTGATGGCCTACAAGGACGAATACGAGGTCGCGCGCCTGCATCGAGACCGTAGCTTTGAAAAGAGGCTTGCCGAGCAGTTCGAAGGCGATTTCAAGATCAGGCATCACCTCGCACCGCCGATGATCACGAAGATCGACCAGCGTACCGGTCATCCCGCCAAGATCGCCTTCGGCGGATGGATTCGCCCCCTATTCGCGGTGCTCGAAAAACTGAAATTCCTCCGCGGTACGGTCCTTGATCCCTTCGGCCGCACCGAGGAGCGCCGCCTGGAGCGGCAGCTCGTGGAAGATTATTTTTCCCTCGTGCGAGAAATCGCCGCCGGCATGGATGCCGACAACCATGCCTTGGCGGTGGAGCTTGCCGGCCTGCCGGACATGGTGCGGGGTTTCGGCCACATCAAGCGGGCTTCCATCGAACGTTTCGAAAAGCGCAAGGCCGATCTCATGGCGATGTGGCGGGCGAGGGAGCCGCTCACCCATGTCGCGTAACCGTCATCGTATCCGAGAGTGACCAGAATGGCAGAAAAGATCATCATAGACTCAGATCCCGGTCAGGACGATGCACTCGCCATTCTGCTTGCGCTGGCGAGTCCTGAAATCGAGGTTCTCGGCATCGTCGCTGCGGCCGGCAACGTGCCGTTGTCGTTGACCGAAAGGAATATCCGCAAGATTTGCGAACTGGCCGGCCGTTCCGACATCAAGGTTTTTGCCGGCTGCAATCAGCCGATGACCGGGCCGCTGGTGACGGCCGAGCACGTGCATGGCGCAACCGGACTCGACGGTGCGGAGCTGCCCGAGCCGACCATGCCGCTTCAGGAAATGCATGGAGTGGATTTCATCGTCGAGACGTTGATGGACGAGCCCGCAGGCTCGGTGACACTCTGCATGCTCGGACCGCTCACCAACCTCGGCAAGGCGCTGACCAAGGCGCCGGAGATAGCGGGGCGCATCAAGAAGATAGTGCTGATGGGCGGGGGCTGTTTCGAGGGCGGCAATATCACGCCTGCCGCCGAGTTCAATATCTATGTCGATCCGCCGGCGGCGGCCGTCGTGTTCGGCTCCGGCGTTCCGATCGTGATGATGCCGCTCGACGTCACGCACAAGACATTGACGACCAGAGCCCGCGTGAATGCGATCCGCGATATCGGAACGCCGCTTGCCTATGCCGTGGTCGGCTGGCTCGACTATTTCGAGCGCTTCGACGTCGCAAAATATGGAAGCGAAGGTGGGCCGCTGCACGATCCGAACGTCATTGCCTACCTGTTGAAACCGGAGCTTTATTGCGGCCGCCAGTGCAATGTGGAAATCGAGACGGAATCCGAGCTGACCAAGGGCATGACGGTGGCCGACTGGTGGGGTGTTTCCGGTCGCCCGAAGAACGCACTGTTCATAGGGGACGTGGATGCAGACGGTTTTTATGCTCTGCTGACGGAGCGGCTTTCCTGGCTTGGCCGCGAGGAACTGGCGCGGCAGCCGATGCTTCGGCTCGTCTGATCATTTGCCTCTGCGCGGGATGATCAGCGCGTCGAGGATGCGCACTCCCCGTCCTTCCGGCAGGACCGCGACCGGGTTGAGATCAATCGCCTCGATATCGTCGCCGTAAACAGCCGCGAATTCGGAGAGTTTGACGAGCAGTTCGGCGAGCGCCTTGCGGTCTGCTTTCGGCGCGCCCCGATAACCGTCGAGGAGAGTGGCAAGCTTCGTCTCACCGATCAATGTTTCCGCCCGAGCCTGATCGATCGGCAGCAGGTCGAAACTGCTGTCCTTTACCAGCTCAACCAAAACACCGCCGCAGCCGACCACGAGACCGAAGCCGAACGGTTCGTGGCGGACGAGGCCGACCAATGCTTCGACGCCGCCCGTCACCATTTCCTGTACCGAGACGCCGCGCAGCTCCGCCTCCGGAGCATAAGCACGGGCGTTTGCCATGATTGCCGCAAATGCGGTTCTGGCCTCCGCTTCGGAGGCGATGCCGAGTTTTACGCCGCCGGCCTCGGTCTTGTGGAGGATGTCGGGCGATTCGATTTTCATGACGACGGGGAAGCCTTGTGCGCTGGCTGCTTCGGCCGCGGCATCGGCGCTGGTGACAAGCCTTTCCCTCGGGACCGGCAGGCCTTCGGCGGCAAACAGAGCCTTGGCTTGGCTTTCGGTAAGTACCTTGGCAGGAAGCGGCTTTTTCCCGGCAGATATGTTGCCCGGCCAAGAGACGGCGTCGGTCTGAGCCATCAGGCTGGCGATCGCCGTCAGCGCGCTTCTTGTGCCGCGTAAAACCGGCACCTCCGGCAGTCTTGCCTCCACGGCCGGGTGGTGCCCGGAGGAGAGATTGCTCATGAAGACGACGGGTGCTTGGCCGGTTTCGGCATAGTCAGATACGGCCTCTGCAATGCCAAGATATTCGGAAGCGCCGAAGTCGTCGAGACCCTGAGGGGCGTCCTGCGCTGCGACGATCATACCGATCGATGGATCTGCGGCGAGGCTGTGCAGCACATCGCGGTAAATATCGCCGTTGGCAAAAACCATGCCGGTTGTGTCGAGCGGGTTCTGGGGCGTCGCGAAGGGCGGCAGCAGGGTTCTGATTCTTGCGATGGTTTTCGGCTGCAGTTCTGGCAGCGAAAGGCCAACTTCGTCGGCGATATCGGACACATGCGCCACACCGCCTCCGGAGACGCCGATGATCGCGACACCCGGCTTGGTCGGCCTCTGCTTTAATGTCAGGCAAAGCGTCGCCGTTTCCATGAAGCTGTCCATATCCGGCACTTCGATGATGCCGACGCGGCGGAAGAAGGCGTGATAGGCTTCGTTGCTGCCGGCGAGCGAGCCCGTATGGGCGGCCGTGGCCTGGGCGCCGCGTTCGGAGCGGCCGACCCGAAGCGCTATGACGGGTTTTCCAGCGACATGCATCTTCTCCATCGCGGCAGCCAGCTTTTCCGGCTCGCGGATCGCCTCGATGACGATGCCGACGGCGCGGGTGTCGTAATCCGTGGCGAGGAAATCGAGGTAATCGGGAATGTCGGTCGCCGCACTGTTGCCGGAGGATACGATGTGGCTGAGGCCAAATCTGCCGGTATTGCTGAGCGCGATGGCGCTGGCGCCGGAATGGGAGAGGATCGCGAAGCGGCCCTTTTTCAAATTGGTGGAAAGGCTGGAGGAATAAAGGGCCGCGCCGGTGTTGAGATTGAAGAGGCCGAGGCAGTTCGGCCCGCACATCGCCATGCCGTAACGCTCGGCGATCTCGACCAACTGCCGCTGCCGCTCGCGGCCGGTTTCGTCCAGTTCCGCGAAACCGGAGGCCAGAACGACCGCCGCCTTGATCCCCGCCTCACCCGCTTCCTCCAGCGCGCCGATCACCTTTTCGGCCGCAATGCCGATGACGGCGACGTCTGCCGCGGCGTTGAGCGCAGAAAGGGAAGGGGACACGCGGTAACCAAAGACCCACTCCGCCGTCGGGTGCACCGGGATGATCTGCCCCTGATAACCGAAGCGCATCAGGTTCTTCATCACGAAGCTGGACGAGGCGTCGGCGCGTTCGGTCGCGCCAACGACCGCGACACATCGCGGCGCCATCAAGGCCCGCATTGCTTCAGGCGTGTTCGCCGCCATGACCAAAGCCTCAGTCGAGGCCCTTGAACGGATTGTCGCGGAAAGCGAGGTATTCCTTAAGCGACATCTTGGCGAGGTTGGCCATCCACTCGCGGCCCTGCTTCGTCACGTGGAGTGCGGCGATGGCCTCGATATTGTACTGGAAGGAGGGCAGCAGGCCGGCAACCATCTGCTGGTTGTTGATCGAAGCCTTCGTGTATTTCAGCGCCGGAACCGGCATGCGTGCGAGCTTGCGGGCGAGGTTTTCGGTCTTTTCCTTCAGCTGATCGGCCGGCACCACCTTGTTGATCAGGTGCATGCGCAGCGCCTCTTCCGCATCCACCATGTCGCCGGTGAACATCAGCCACCTTACGTCGCGGGTTGCGAGCAGCCACGGCATCATCAGTGCGGGAGGACCGGAATTGTGTCGCACTTCCGGCTCGCCGAACTTGGCGGTGTCGGCGGCGATCGCCAGATCGCAGCACATCATCAGTTCCAGCGCACCGGCAAGCGCATAACCGTTGACCGAAGCAATGACCGGGATCGGCGCCCGCCATATATTAAGGAGCGCCTCGGCGTTCTCGGTCATGTC
The DNA here is from genome assembly GCF_004343065.1 of Neorhizobium sp. S3-V5DH. NCBI lineage: Bacteria > Pseudomonadati > Pseudomonadota > Alphaproteobacteria > Hyphomicrobiales > Rhizobiaceae > Neorhizobium > Neorhizobium sp. S3-V5DH. Next base: position 189,700 of record NZ_SMCL01000003.1, on the reverse strand, counting down.
GGCACGCCAGAAGTCGACATCCACATCGAAATCGTCGCCCTTCAGGTCGTAGCCGGCCGAAAAGGCTCGACCGGCGCCGGTGATGACGAGCGCGTTGACGTCCGGATCTTCGATCGCGGCCTTCAGGGCCGCATTGATTTCGCGGATCACCGTCTTGTCCATCGCGTTCATCTTCTCGGGGCGATTGATGGTGATCGTCGCGAACTTGTCGGTCTTGTCCTTTTCATAAAGGATGGTCTCATAGCTCATGGCAGTTCCCCTTGTTATGACTCACTTGCCGTGATTGCCCGTATTCTTGAGCCGATCTATCGGCCGCTCTTCTTGAGCGCCGCGTAGGCGACGGCCATCTTCGAAGCCAGGCGGGCATTGTTCTTCACCAGTTCGATATTGGCTTTCAGGCTTTCGCCCCTGGAGAGCTCGTTGATCCGCGCCAACAGAAAGGGGGTCAATTCCTTACGGCCGATGCCGCGTTCGTCCGCTTCGCGTACGGCATCGGCAATCGTCCCGTCGATGAATTCCGGTGTGAGCGCCGCGTCTTCCGGGATTGGATTGGCGATCATGAGGCCGGTGCCGGTACCGAGCTTATGGTGTAGCCACATGGCTTCGGCAATTTCTTCAGGGGTATCGAGCCGATGGTCGGCTCTGAAGCCGCTTTTGCGGGTAAAGAAGGCGGGAAAATCCTCGGTGCCGTAGGCGATCACCGGTACGCGCTGGGTTTCGAGATATTCGAGCGTCTTGGCTATGTCGAGGATCGACTTGACACCGGCGCAGACGACGGCCGTCTTGGTCCGGCCGAGCTCCGTCAAATCCGCAGAAATATCAAACGTCTGCTCGGCGCCGCGATGCACGCCGCCGACGCCGCCGGTGGCGAAGATGTCGATGCCGGCGAGATCCGCCAGCAGCATCGTGGCGGATACCGTGGTGCCGGCCGATTGCTTGTGCACCATGGCGACCGCAAGGTCCCGGCCGGAGGCCTTCACGACGCTCTTTGCCTGGGCGAGAGCTTCCAGTTCGTCTCTTTCGAGGCCGGCGCGAAGCACTCCGTCGATGACGGCGACGGTTGCTGGCACGGCGCCGTTCGCACGTACGACATCTTCTACGGCGAGTGCCGTTTCAAGATTGGCAGGGTAGGGCATGCCGTGGGTGATGATGGTCGATTCCAGCGCCACCACCGGACCGCCTTCGGCGATGGTTTCAGCCACTTCGCGGCTCAGCTTCGGTTTCAGAAGGGTCATTTCGGGTATTCCTCGGATGTTTTTCGGCCGCGGATCTATCCGGCAAGCCGGTGCATGTTGGCTTCCAGGAAGCGTTCGGAGAGTTCGGTATGGACGCTGGCGGGGCTTTCCGTCGTCAGCGTGCCGAGAAGGGCGCCGGTGCGCGCTGCGGTATAGGTGTCCTCGCCGTGAAGGATCCGGTGCAACGTGCCGGCGATCATTGCGTCGCCGGCGCCGGTGATGTCGATAGGAGTGGCGCGCACGGCGGGGAAGGTGCGGGCGCCCTCGACGCCGGCCACGGCGATACCGCGGGACCCCATGGTGACGATCGCCTCGCGGGCGCCCGCTGCCTGCAGGGCAACGGCTGCCTCCTTTGCGTCGCCGATCGTTTCGTGCGCCTTGCGGTGCAGGACGGCGTTTGCCTCGTCGATGTTCATGAACAGAAGGTCGATGCCCGAAAGATCTTTCGGCAGACGTGCGGCCTTGGGTGTCGAGACCGCATCGACCGCCAGTTTGAAGCGCGCTCCCTGTCTCTTCGCGATCAGCGCGGCGAGCGTCTCGGCCGGCAGGTTGCAATCGCAGAAGACCCAGCTGGCGGCGGCCAGATGCGGCCAGATGCGTTCAAAATGGGCGGGTAGAAGCAGATCAAAAATGCCCATGTCGGCAATGCCGAGCACGAGATCGCCCTTGGTATCGAGGATCGCAGCGTATTCCGCCGTCGGCCGTTCCGCTGTGGTAACCATCTGGCTTACGTCGATGCCACGGTCGCGCATATGCTTCAGCAGCGCCCGGCCACCTTCGTCGTCGCCAACGATCGATACGAAGCTTGTCGTCGTGCCGAGAAGCGCCAGATTTTCCGCGACGTTGCGGGCGACGCCGCCCATGGAGCGGATGCCGTCGACCGGATTGGAGGTCTCGAACACGAGATCATGTTTGGCGCGGTATTTCCGGTCCAGCACCGCGCCGCCGATGCAGACAGCGCGGGTTTCCGCCGGCATGACATAACCGCGGCCGAGGATATAGCCCTTCTGCATGAGCTGAACGATGTGCGCGGCAACCGTGGAGCGGGCCAAGCCCAACTGGGTGGCGATCTCCTGCTGTCCCGCAAAGGGGTTGTCCTTGATGATCGCCAGAACTGCCGCTTCCTGCGGAGCGAGGTCATCCATCTGATGCACGTCCTTGCGGCGAGAGCCGCGCTCAATTTCGTTAATTTGGATATGGACAACAACAGATGTTTTTGTCAACATCTGTTTGTCAAATGCAGATGGAGGTTAGGCCATGCCCGTTTCGAGCGCCAATCCCGTGTCATCCGGCCAGGCCGTTCCCGGCATACCGGTCATTGATGTCGGACCCTTCGTTCGAAAGGAGGCAGGCGCCGCTGCAGTGGTCAAAGCGATCGAAACAGCATGTCGCGATACCGGCTTCTTCCTCGTTACCGGCCACGGCGTTTCGCCGGACATCACATTGAGGCTCTACAATCTGGCCCGCGCCTTTTTCGACTATCCGCAGGACTGGAAAAAGACGATAGGGCGCGGCGCTGGCGTGATGGGCGGCGTATCGTTCTCGCCGATCGCGGAGGAAGCGCTTGCCGCCACGCTCGGCATAAAGACCCCCGGCGATTACAAGGAGAGTCTGAATTTCGGCAAGAATCTGCCGGGCGATACATGGCCCGAGAGGCCGGAAGGCCTCGAGCAGGCTTTCCGCGACTACTTCGGGGAGATGGAAGTGCTCGCAAAGCATATGCGCCGAATATTCTGCCAGGCCATCGGACTTGATCAGGACTATTTCGAGCCGTCTTTCGAGAACCATCTCTCGGCGCTGCGGGTCATCAACTACCCCGAACAGGCGGAATCGCCGCTGCCGGGCCAGTTGCGCGCCGGCGTCCACACCGACTACGGTTTCATGACGATCCTCCGTTCGGAGGCTTCTCCGGGCGGGCTGCAGGTCCGCAATCGCAACGGGGAGTGGCTGGATGCGCCCTCCATCGAAAGGGCCTATGTGATCAACATTGCCGACGCTTTCATGCGCTGGACCAATGACGAATGGGTTTCGACGCCCCACCGTGTCGCCAATCCGCCGAGCGGCTTCAAGGGCACGGCGCGCCGCCAGTCGATCCCGTTCTTCCTCAATCCTTCCAAGGATACCGTGATCGAGTGCTTGCCGCCCTTCATCAAGGGTGGCGCGAAATATGAGCCGATCACCTACGGCGAATACATAGATCTGAAGACGAAACAGGCTTTCTCGAAAGGCTGACGGACGACCGAACCTGTGCGCAGAAGCGAAAATACGCCGGCACACGAATGATCTCGATAGATCGCAACAAGGGGAACTGCACATGACGAGTTTGACAAGACGGCAGGCGCTTGCCGGAATGAGTGCTCTAGCTGCCGCAGGCCTGACCGGGCTACCCGCGCGGGCACAGCAGAAAACACTGATCGTACCCACGCTCGGGGGCGTCTGGGAGCAATACTGGCGTTCGGCGGTGGCGCCGGAATTCGCCAAACAGAGCGGTGCGACGGTGACCCTCGATGTCGGCAACGGTCGCGTCTGGGGCGCGAACCTGCGTGCGGCGGGCGTTGCAAAGCCGCCCTATTCGATCGTTATGACCAACGAGGTTTTCGCCTCCGGCCTGCGCAAGGAAGGCTTTTTCGAAAAGCTCGACCTGACGAAGCTGCCGAACTACGGCGATCTTTATCCGCTCGCCAAGAAGACCGACGGCTGGGGCGCCATCGGGGCTGTCTCCCCGATCGGTCTCGGCTACCGGACCGATCTCGTGAAAACGCCGCCGAAGAGCTGGAAGGACCTCTGGAACAATCCGGAATTCAAGGGCCGGATCGGTCTCTACAACTTCGCCAACAGCGCTGGCAAGATGGAGCTGCTGCTGTTCTCCAAGATCTTCGGCAAGGACCAGTATGACGTCGATGCGGGATTCGCCGCGCTCGAAAAGCTGGGTTCCGTCATCCAGGTGGACTTCAACATGTCGACCGGCCTTGCGTCCGGCGAGATCGTCGTGGCGCCCTTCGATTTCGGCGAAATCGCGCGGCTGCGCCGCCAGGGCCTCCCCGTCGATTGCATCATCCCGGAAGAGGGTATGATCATGTTCGACCAGACCATCAATATCCTCGCGAACGCCCCGGAAAAGGAATTGGCATACCAATATGCAAACTTCCTGCTCTCGCCGGAAGTTCAGTCGATGATGATGAAGCAGTTCTTCATCTCGCCGACCAATGCCAAGGTCAAGGTTCCAGACGATCTCAAGGCGGATGTACCGGTCTCCGGTCCCGATATGGACAAGATCCTCACCTGGGACTGGAATTTCGTCAACGAGAAGCAGGGCGAACTCGCCGAGCGCTGGGCGAAAACCGTCAGGTGATTTTCCCCGCTGCGATCATGGTCTGCCTGGGGCAGACCATGATCGCCTTTTTTGAGCATTCAATTCCGAAAGTGAAATTTCATGACAGAGGTTAGCATCGAACAGCTGACCAAGGACTATGGGCAAGGGCCTGCAGTCGACGGTATCTCGGTCAGGATCGCCGAAGGGGAATTTATTTCCCTGCTTGGTCCTTCCGGATGCGGCAAGACGACGACGCTCAAGATGATCGCCGGCTTCGAGGACGCAACGCGAGGCGCGATCCGCTTCGATGGCCGGGACGTCGTGCATGTGCCGGTCGAAAAACGCGATATCGGAATGGTCTTTCAGAACTACGCACTGTTTCCGCACATGACCGTCGAACGAAACCTCGCCTTCGGTCTGGAAATGCGGAAAATCCCGAAGACGGAGATCCGCGACCGCATCGCCAAGGTCCTGGATATGGTGCAGCTTACGGGTTATGCGGAGCGTTATCCGCGGCAGCTCTCCGGCGGCCAGCAGCAGCGCGTGGCGCTCGCCCGTGCTCTCGTTATCGAACCGAAGATATTGCTGCTCGATGAGCCGCTCGCCAATCTCGATGCGAAGCTGCGCGAGGAAATGCGGGTCTTCATTCGGGACCTGCAGCGGCGCGTCGGCATCACCACCGTTTACGTGACCCATGACCAGGCGGAAGCCATGACCATGTCCGACCGGGTGGTCGTGATGTTCGGCGGCCGCATCGCCCAGATCGGCGCTCCCTCCGATATCTACGAGCGGCCCGCCAATCTCGAGGTGGCGGAATTTGTCGGACAGGTCAACATCGTGCGCGGCAAGGTGGTCAACAGTATCGTCTCCACCCCGCTCGGGGATGTGCCGGTGGTCGGCCACTATGCTGACGGCGCCGATATAACGCTGGCGCTGAGGCCGGAAGCGGTGGAGCTTTTGCCCGTCACGGCGGGTGTTGCCGGCGTTCCTGCAAAAGTGCTTTCCAGCTATTATTCCGGCAGTCTCGTGGATTATCGTCTGGAGCTTGCCAACGGTACCATTGTCAACGTTCAGACCTTTCCGCGAACCCGGTTCCGCGATGGCGAGACCGTGCTGGTTCATGCGCCGGCAGACCGTTTCTGGCCGCTTGGGAGCGTCGCATGAGCGCTGTTGCCGGAAAACGCCTCGGGCCGCTGCTTTTGATCGCGCCGGCTGCGATCCTGCTCACGGCTTTCCTCGTGCTGCCCTATCTCAACATCGTGCTGATGAGTTTCCGCATGCCGGGGCAGGGAACGCCTTATGGGCCGGGATTGACGCTTGCGAATTACGGCAAGTTCTTCTCTGATATCTTCTACATCCAACAAGTGGTGAACACTCTTTGGATCGGTTTCGTGACCACTTTTGCCTGTCTTGTGCTCGGTTACCCCGTCGCCTGGCAGCTTGCCCGCGGAACCTCCTCCCTCCGGGCGCTCGGTTACGGCCTCGTGCTCTCCCCGCTTCTCGTCGGCATCGTCATCCGCAGCTATGGCTGGACAATCCTGCTCGGCAACAACGGCCTGATCAACCGGACGCTGATGGGCTGGGGTCTCATCGATGGCCCCTTGCCGCTGATGTACAATGCGCTCGGCATCATCATCGCGCTCGTGCATGTCTTCCTGCCCTTCATGATCCTGCCGATCATGAGCGCCATCCAGGGCATCGATCCGTCCCTTGAAGCCGCCGCCCGTTCCCTCGGCGCCTCAAAACTAACCGCCTTCCGTCGCATTACCCTGCCGCTGTCGCTGCCCGGCATCCAGGCCGGATGCATTCTCGTTTTCGTATTGTCGCTGAGTGCATATGTAACGCCCTCGTTGATCGGTGGTCTGAGGGTCAAGACCATGGCTGTAACGGTCGTCGACGCCTTGATCGACACGTTCCAATGGCCTTTCGGTTCCGCCATGGCGCTGGTGCTATCGGTCACGGGGGCGATTTTCGTCGTGCTTTTCGGAAGGCTCACCGTCATGAAATGGAAGGCATGAGCATTACGATGTCGAAACCGTTCTTCACCGTCTACTGCCTTGTCATCTACGCCTTTCTGCTGGCGCCGATCCTCGTTGTCGTTGGTGCCTCCTTCAATGCCGGCGCTTTCCTGACCTTTCCGCCGCAAGGCCTGTCCTTCCGCTGGTACGGAGTCTTCTTCAACAACGAAGTCTTCATGCGAGCAATCCGGACGTCGCTGTGGATTGCGGCCGTCACCACCGTGATCTCCGGCATCATCGGCACCATGGCGGCGATTTTCTACGTGCAGCATTCTGGCAAGCTGAAGGAGACAGTGCGGATCGCCATGCTGGCGCCGCTGCTGCTGCCGGAAGTTCTGACGGCCATTTCTTTGCTTTTTTTCGTCTATTCGATCGGTGTCGGTACCCAAACCATGGTCGGCATGATCGTCGGTCACGTGCTAATCACGCTGCCTTTCGTCTTCATAAACGTATCGGCTTCGATGGAAAGCTACGATCCCGCCTGGAGCATGGCCGCCCAGAGCCTTGGCGCCGGACGCTTCACGCGCTTCCGTCGCATCATGCTGCCGCTCATCAAGCCGGGCGTGATCGGAGGCTGCCTTTTTGCGTTCATCATCTCCTTCGACATCTTCACGATCTCCTTCATGCTGAAGAATGTCGGGACGTCCACCTTGCCGATCCAGTTGTTCGACTACCTGCGGACCAATTTCACGCCTGAGGCCGCCGCTGTCTCGACCTGCTCGATCGTGCTGACGCTTGTCGTGGTGGTCGTCTCGGAAAAGGTGCTCGGTCTGCGTATCCACCGCTTCTGATCGGGGCCGGGAGCTGCCGCCTGCAATTTCATTCAAGATCGGTTTCGATCCGGTCGTTAGCCTCAGGCGAAACCTTGAAAGGATCGCCTGATGACACCTGAATTCCTCCTCACCTCTTTCATCGTCGTCGCATCGCCGGGTACGGGCGTGCTGATCACCCTCGCTGCGGGTCTTTCGCGTGGGACAAAGGCGAGCATTGTCGCGGCATTCGGCTGCACGCTCGGCATAGTCCCGCATATGGCGGCGGCCGTTTCAGGTCTGGCGGCGCTCTTGCATGCCAGTGCGCTGGCCTTCGAGACGGTCAAATATCTTGGGGTGGCCTATCTCCTTTTCATGGCCTGGCAGGTGCTGAAGGAGAAGGGCGCGCTGACTGTAGAGCCCGAAACCACGTCCCGCTCGGCCCGCCAAGTCATCGTTTCGGCCATCCTTGCCAATGCGCTCAATCCGAAGCTTTCCATCTTCTTTTTCGCCTTCCTGCCGCAGTTCGTGAGGCCTGATGACGCCTCTCCCGTCCTGCGCATGACGGAACTCGGCCTCGTCTTCATGCTGATGACTTTCGCGATTTTCGCGATCTACGGGGTATTTGCCGCTTCGGTCCGCAACCACGTCATCTCTCGGCCGTCTATTTTGGGCTGGATGCGCCGCACATTTGCAGGCGCGTTCGTCCTACTCGGCGCCAGGCTTGCGCTTTCGGAGCGATAGTTATTACCTGCCGCGTAATTGAGACGATGCCGGTGCTCCCGCATGATCGCCCTGCCTGGAACGAGCCGGGCGATAAAAAGGAGAAGAAAATGACTGATGCAGCCACACATGCCGAACGTTACCTCGCTATCTGGAACGAGACGAACGCCGCTCGCCGTCGCGCTATGATCGCCGAAGCCTGGGCAACCGACGCTCTTTATGTCGACCCGCTGATGCGCGGAGAAGGGCATGAGGACATCAACGGATTGGTCGAGGCGGTCCAGGCCCGGTTCCCCGGCTTCCGTTTCGAACTGCTCGGCACGGCTGATGGTCACGCGGACAACCTTCGCTTCTCGTGGGGACTTGGGCCGCAGGGCGGCGAGCCGATCATCAAGGGAACGGATTTCGCCCTGCTTGAAAATGGCCGTCTGAAGGCCGTTTATGGTTTTCTCGATCAGGTTCCGGCTGCCGCATGAATACGATCGCGACCGCCCGTCCTCTCGGCGATTTCCTGCGCGACTGGCGCCGCCGCCGGCGCATGAGCCAGCTCGATCTGGCGCTGGAGGCTGAGATTTCGCAACGCCATCTCAGTTTCATCGAGAGCGGGCGGTCACTTCCAAGCCGCGACATGCTCCTGCATCTCGCCGAACGGCTGGAGGTGCCGCTCCGCGAGCGGAACCCCATGCTGCTCGCTGCGGGTTTCGCGCCGGTCTATGCCGAACGCACGCTGGACGATCCCGCTTTGGCCGCGGCGCGCAAGGCGATCGACATGGTACTCAAGGGACACGAGCCTTTTCCAGCGCTTGCCATCGATCGGCACTGGACCCTTATGGCGGCAAATGCCGCCGTGGCACCGCTGCTTGCCGACGTGGCCGACCGGTCGCTTCTGGAGGGACCGGTCAATGTCCTGCGGCTGAGCCTTCATCCGCAGGGGCTTGCGCCTCAGATCGCCAATCTTGCGGAGTGGCGGAATCACCTGCTGGAACGGCTGCACCAGCAGGTCGCCGCCACAGGCGACCGCATTCTCCAAGGGCTGCTGGAGGAGTTGTCGGGCTATCCGGCACCTGAAAGCTCTTCAAAGCAACCAGGCGACTACGCCGGGATCGTTGTGCCCCTGGAGCTGCGGACGGCGGCTGGATTGCTTTCATTTATCTCGACAACGACGGTGTTCGGTACCCCGGTGGATGTCACCTTGTCGGAGCTTGCCATCGAATCCTTCTTCCCCGCTAATGACGAGACGGCGGAGCTTCTGCGGCGGATGGCAGAAGGCGTCTGACGGATTTATTTGCGCGCCTTCAGACCGTCCATGAGAAGCCCGATCAGGCGGTGCGATCGCTCGCGCCAGTCGGGAGAATCCGTCATTGAGTAGATGCTGGAAAGTGCCTGCAACAGGTCCGCCGTGTCGATGTCGGTCCGGATCAGGCCATTCTCTCCAGCCGCGCGGACGAGGCGCTCGAAGGCGCTTCGTATATTGCTAAAACCTTCCGCAAACAGCGTGGAGTTGGAATTCATCAAGGTCTTCAGGCTGTTGGACATGCCGCGCTTGGTCGCGATATAACTCACAAAGCGCCGCATCCATTCCTCCAGCGCCACGTCCGGCGGGTATTTTTCTGCAAGTTCCGTCGCCGCGTCTGCAAGGCTTTCCAGTTCCCGGCGGTAGACCACCTCCACGAGATGTTCCCGGGTGGGAAAATGGCGGTAGAGTGTGCCGATGCCGACGCCAGCCTGTCGCGCTATATCTTCGAGCGACGTCTCGACGCCCTTTTCCGCAAACGCTACGGCGGCCACTTCCACCAGTCTATCGCGGTTGCGGCGAGCGTCGGCGCGAAGCTTCGTCGATTCCGGCGATGGTGTATTTGGTTCGGCCGGGGCCAAAATGCATGCTCCCAGACAATGAGGACTTGACGAAAGTCAGGATGCCAACTAGTTAAACGGAGGCGCCTCCGTTTGTGCGGAGTGTCATCTACCTCATAATCCAGGAAGGGGTCGGGTGTCATGCGCAAAGATGCGCCCAAGCGCCCCCGCGATTTTATTTAGCGCGAGCCGGTCGTCCGGCTAGCGGCTTCGATCCAAAAAATTCAATTCGTGACGATAGCAGGAGCTTATCATGACACGAACCATACATCTTTCACTCGACATCAACGCGAGCCGGTACGAGCTTGACGTTGAGACACGCGTCACGCTGCTTGATGCCTTGCGCGAAAATCTTGGTCTTACAGGCACCAAGAAGGGCTGCGATCAAGGCCAGTGCGGCGCCTGCACCTGCCATGTCGACGGAAAGCGCGTGCTCTCCTGCCTGACGCTCGCTGCTCAGGTGGAAGGAAAGCAGGTCATCACGATCGAGGGGATCGCGGCCGAGAACGGCGACCTGCATCCCGTGCAGGCGGCGTTCATCGAGAACGATGCCTTCCAGTGCGGCTATTGCACGCCCGGCCAGATCATGTCGGCGGTGGCGTGTATCCGGGAAGGGCATGCCGGTTCGGAAGAAGAAATCCGCGAATACATGTCCGGCAATCTCTGTCGGTGCGGAGCCTATAACAGCATCGTCGCGGCCGTCCGCGAAGCGGCGAGCGCGGTTACGACTGGTGTAGCGGCCAAGGACAAGGCGGAGGTGGCCTGATGCGCGATTTCTCCTATTTCCGCGCCGCTTCCACCGAAGAGGCCAGTCGTGCGACCCTTGACGCCGGCACTATGCTGCTGGCCGGCGGTACGACCTTGCTCGATCTCGCCAAATGTGGCGTGTTCGAACCGGATACCCTCGTCGATATCACTCATCTTGCCGGCCTCGGCGATATTACCGTCGATGCAAACGGAGCGACGATCGGTGCTCTCGCCAAGATGGAAGAGGTAGCCGATCATCCGGGAGTGAAGGCAGCATTTCCAGCCGTTGCCCAATCCCTGTCGCTCGCGGCCTCCCCTCAGCTACGCAACATGGCGACCGTCGGTGGCAATCTTCTGCAGCGGACCCGCTGTCCTTATTTCCGCGACCCCGGCGCCTTTCCTGCCTGCAACAAGCGTAATCCCGGTTCCGGCTGTTCGGCGATCGGCGGCGTAACCCGCAACCACGCGGTTCTCGGCACGAGCAGAGCCTGCATCGCGGTCAATCCGGGCGATCTTGCGGTGGCGCTGGTCGCCTTCGATGCATACGTGGAAATGGGCCGCCGCAGGGTTGCGATCGAAGACTTCTATATGCTGCCGGGGGAAACACCCGACTGGGAGACCGTGCTGAAGAAGGGTGAGATCATCACCGGCATCAGCATTCCCGCCTCCATGGCAGCGAAGAACTCGACCTATCTGAAGGTCCGCGACCGGCAGTCCTACGAGTTTGCCGCGGCGAGCGCTGCGGTCGGAATCGAGTTCGAGGCCGACGGGCAGACCGTGCGGGACATCCGCGTCGCGCTCGGCGGTGTGGCGACCAAACCATGGAGAGCCCGGACCGTCGAGCAGGCGCTGGTCGGTACCGTGCTGAACGTCGACGCCGTGGAAAAGGCGAGCCGCCTTTCCATGGAGGATGCCGTTTCACATGGCGGCAACCGCTACAAGATCGAACTTGCGCCGCGCGTCGTCGCACGCGCCATCCTGACAATGGGAGGTCTGGCATGACCATTATGGAAACCCGCAAACACGGCGATGCCGCCGACGGCATGGTGGGCGGCCGCTTTTCACGGCTCGACGGCAGATTGAAGACCACCGGCGGCGCGACCTATGCCCTCGAGCAGCCCGTGAAGAACGTCGTTCACGCGGTGCTGGTGCAGAGCACCATTGCCGCCGGCCGTGTGGTTGCGGTCGATACCGAAGCTGCAAAGGCTGCGCCCGGCATACTCTCGATCTTCACGCCGGAAGACGATCTCGGCCTCCTGGTGGCGTCCGACTGGCACGGCAATCGCCCTGAGAACGAACCTTTCCGCCCGTTGCCGCGTCAGATCAGCTTCAACGGTCAGGCGATCGCCGCCGTCGTGGCGGAGACGCTGGAGCAGGCGACGGAGGCGGCCAAGCTGGTGAAGGTCTCCTACGAGGAGGCGCAGCCCGTGACGAGCCTTGACGATCCAAACGCCGGCGAGGGCAGGCTGGTGGATATGCTCACCGTTGGCTGGGGTGATGCCGAGGCGGCCTATGCCGCCGCGGATGTCAGGATCGAGGCGGAATACCGGACGCCGCGGGAATATCATGTGCCGATCGAACCTCACGGGCTGACGGCAAAATGGGAGGGCGAGTTCCTGACGGTCTGGGAGCCGAGCCAATGGACGCATGGCATGGCACGCACCTATGCGGAATGGTTCGGCATTCCCTATGAGAATGTGAGGATCGTATCACCCTTCATCGGCGGCGGCTTCGGCTCGAAGGCCATGGGATATACCTATGGTGCGGTGGCTGCCGCAGCCGCCCGCAAGCTCGGTCGGCCTGTCAAGCTGGCGGTTACCCGTCCTCAGACCTTCACCGCCTATGGCGGCCGGGCGGCGACCAAGCAGACCATCAGGATCGGCGCTACGAAGGATGGTGTTCTCCAGGCGATCGTTCATCGCGGTGCAAGCGAAACCTCCGTCTTTGCCGACTTTCCGGAGCAGACGGGCGCTGCGACGCCCTTGCTTTATGCCGTGCCCAATCTGAGCACGCAACACCGTCTGGTTCCGGTCAATACCGTGACGCCGGGAGCCTTGCGCGCTCCGGGCAAGAACCCGAGCGCCTTCGGTATCGAGAGTGCAATCGAGGAACTCGCTTATGCGGTTGGAATAGACCCACTGGAACTGCGGCTGCGGAATTATGCCGATCACGACTACCAGTCCGGCAAGCCATGGTCGACGCGCCAACTTCGCGAGGCGCTGACGGTTGGAGCCGACGTCTTCGGCTGGTCCGGGCGCAGCCATGAGCCGCGTTCGATGCGGGATGGCCGGCAACTGGTCGGCTGGGGTATCGGTTGCGGCACCTTTCCGGTGCTCAAGGCCGCGAGCGAGGCGCTCATCCGCATTCTCGGCGACGGCAGCGTCGAGGTCGTCAGCGGCGCGATCGACATGGGGCAAGGCACCTACACCATCCTCGCACAGACGGCGGCGGAGGTGCTCGGCGTTCCGGCGGAACGGGTGGACGTCAAGCTCGGCGATTCATCGCTGCCCGGTGCGACGGTGGCTGGCGGGTCGATGCTTGCCGGAGCTCTTACCGGCGCCGTCCACAAGGCCGCCACGGCAGCGCGCGACGAGCTGATCGGTCTGGCTCTCAACGACAGCAACTCGCCGTTCCGGGATACCGGCGCCAATACCCTTGTCATCTCCGGGGGCCGGATTTCCGTGCCCCGTGGCGAAGGTCCTTCCTTGACCCTCGCCGAACTGATGTCGGCAATCGGTCGGGACCGTATCGAAACGCAGCGCAATACCTTGCCGGAAGGTGCCAACGGACCGGAGGACCACAAACGGTCGTGGACGACCATGGCCAATATCCAAGGGCCGACCGCCGGTGATCTTTCCATGCACAGCTGGTGCGCCCATTTCGTCGAGGTGAAGGTGGACGAGGATTTCGGAACCGTGCGGGTGTCGCGCGTCGTCTCGGCCTTCGACTGCGGCCGGATCTATAATCCGAAGCTCGCCGAAAGCCAGTGGCGTGGCGGTATCATCATGGGCATTGGTCAGGCGCTGCTCGAGGAAGGGTTGGTCGACGAGCGCTTCGGCCGTGTCATCAACAACAATATGGGTGATTATCTGGTGCCGACCAATGCGGACATACCGCATATCCAGGTGATCTCGGTCGGCGTGCCGGATTACGACGCTTCGGTGCTGGGCGGCAAGGGCGTGGGCGAGGTCGGCATCGTGGGGGTCGCCCCTGCGATTGCCAACGCCGTCTTCCATGCCACCGGCAAACGCGTGCGCGATCTTCCGATCACGCTGGAAAAGCTGATCTAGCTGCCTCCCCTCATCCGCCTGCCGGTGGGTGAGGGGCTTCCCATCCAGGTCTCAATCCTCCGAATACCGCTCTTCCGCCCAAGGGTCGCCCCGCATGTGGTAACCGTTCTTTTCCCAGAAGCCTGCCTGGTCCCGGGCAAGGAACTCGATCCGGTTCAGCCACTTGGCGCTTTTCCAGAAATAGAGATGCGGCACCACGAGCCGAACCGGCCCCCCGTGCTCTTCCGTCAGCGGTCGCCCTTCCCATTCGGTCACGATGATCGCATCCGGGGAGGCGAAGTCGGAGAGAAGCAGGTTGGTGGTATAGCCATCGTAGCTCGTCAGCATCACCGCCACGGCCTCGTCCTTCGGATCGACGGCATCGAGGAAGTCGTGGGTGGAGACGCCCTTCCAGTTGTTGTCGTAGCGCGACCAGGTCGTCACGCAATGGATGTCGGAGCGCATTTCGCTCTGCGGCAGGGCCTGAAATGCGGCCCAGTCGAAGGTCCTCCGGTTGTTGATGAGGCCGCGAACGTCGAGCTTCCATTGGGATGCGGCAACCCGCGGCTGCTGTCCGAGATCGAGCACCGGCCAGTTCTTGACGAGGTGCTGGCCGGGCGGCAGGCGATCGGTTTCCGGACGGGTGATACGCCCGGTGAGGAACTTGCCCTGTTCGGCCCATTTCCGTTTGGTGACGGTGAGCTTCGAATCCTCGGGCTGAATGTCGTCGGGCATGACCGGTTCTCCTTGCGTCCCTCGATAATCTGATAAACAAGGGGACCAAATCAATTGCCCGTTCTGGAAAATCATGCCTGCCTTCAATCCGCTCGTCGAAAAGCTCTCACCGCCGCCCGTGCCCTCCGTTTTTGCCTGGGGACGCGCTTACGACGGCTCCAAGGGGCCATTGATTGACCTGTCGCAGGCCGTGCCCGGCTATCCCGCTCATCCCGAAATGCTGAAGCTTCTCGGTGAAACGGCATCCTCCACCGCGTTTACCGGTTACGGACCGATCGAGGGCGAAGCGGAGCTTCGTCGCGTTTATGCCGAGCATGCATCGGAGGTCTATGGCGCGTCTCTTGGCACTGACAACATCCACGTCACTTCCGGCTGCAACCAGGCTTTCGTCTGTGCCGCGATGACCGTCGCGGGGCCCGGCAACACGGTCCTGATGACCGAGCCGTTTTATTTCAACCACGAGACGACGCTCGCGATGATGGGCGTGAAGACGGCGTTCGTGGCCTGCGCGGCGGAAAACGGCTTTCTTCCCGATCTGGTCAGCCTCGAGCGCGCGATCACGCCGGACGTCCGCGCACTGGCGCTGGTCTCGCCTAACAATCCGACAGGGGCGATTTATCCGCCGTCGTTGCTCGAAGCGATCTTCCGGCTCTGCCGTGAAAAGGGCATCTGGCTGATCCTCGACGAGACCTATCGCGACTTCATGCCGGTGGCGGGCCAGGCGCCGCATAACCTTTTCAGCCTGGCAGGCTGGGAGGAAACGCTGATCAGCCTCTACAGCTTCTCCAAGTCCTTCTGCATCCCCGGCCATCGGCTTGGCGCCATCACGGCCGGTTCACGGGCGGTGGAGCAGATCGCCAAGATCATGGACAACCTGCAGATCTGCGCGCCTCGCGCCGCTCAGGCGGCTGTTGCTAAAGCGCTACCGCTGCTTGCAGATTGGCGGGAGGAAAACCGGCAGGAAATCGGCCGTCGCGCCGATGCCTTGCGATCCGTGATGCGGGGCTTGACCGGTTGGAAACTCGACGCGATCGGGGCCTACTTCGCCTTTGTGCGCCATCCTTTTGCTGGTGTCGGCTCGGCGCAGGTTGCGGAGCAACTGGCGAGGCGAGCCGGGGTCATCTGCATTCCCGGCGCGTATTTCGGGGATGGTCAGCAGAATTATCTGCGCTTTGCCTTCGCCAATGCGGACGTGGCGACAATCGGCCGCCTGAAGGAACGTTTGCAGAACTTTTCTCTGTCTTGATGCCGCCTGTCCGTATATAAGCGGATCATGGTTCAAAGAGCAGGAAGTGCCGATCTCCCGCTTCACGGCGGCCGTGTTCCCCCCTGGCTGGGCGAGCGGATGACGAAACTCGGGGCGGTCATCGCGCAGGCGATCGTCATCCATTATGGGCGCGACGAGTTCATGCGGCGGCTGGCGCATCCCTTCTGGTTCCAGTCCTTCGGCTCGGTCATGGGCATGGACTGGCACTCTTCGGGCATCACCACCAGCGTCATCGGCGCCTTGAAGCGCGGCCTGACGCCGCTTTCCGGCGAGCTTGGCATCCATGTCTGCGGCGGGCGCGGCCAGAATTCCCGCAAGACGCCGGACGAACTGATCGCCGTCGGCAACCGGGTCGGCATCGACGGCTGCGGGCTTGCGACGACCAGCCGGCTGGTCGCCAAGGTGGATAGCGCCGCCGTGCAGGATGGTTTCGACCTCTACCTGCACGGCTTCATCGTTACCGACGACGGCAAATGGGTTGTGGTGCAGCAAGGCATGAACGGCGACAGACGCCAGGCGCGGCGCTACCACTGGCTGTCAGAAGGCATTACGAGTTTCGTGGATTCACCGCACGCGGCGATCGAAGGCCGCAGGCAGGGCGAGATCGTCAACCTCGCCGACCACCGGGCCGATGCTTCGCGAAAGGGCCAGTTGGATCTTCTTTCCTCATTGGGGCCGGACCGCATCGTTCGCGAGGTGATTGCGCTCGATCCGGCGCGCAAAGCAAAAGATCTGGCGCAGCCGATGCTGCCGCATCTCGTCATGCCGGCGCATCACGACGTCCGGGAGGACGACGTCAACATGAAGCGGCTGCATGGCACGCTCGCCGCCGCAGCCGACCGAGGACCGGAAGATTTCGAGCAGCTGCTTCTGACGCCCGGTGTCGGCGCGCGTACGGTTCAGGCGCTTGCCATGGTGGCAGAGGTCGTGCACGGCGCGCCTTGCCGATTTTCCGATCCGGCCCGTTTTTCGCTCGCTCATGGCGGCAAGGACCGGCATCCTTTTCCTGTGCCGATCAAGGTCTATGACGAGACCATCAAGGTGATGAAATCGGCCGTCGGCCAGGCGAAGCTTGGCCGGGAGGAGGAACTGCAGGCTCTGAAGCGGCTCGACGATCAAGCCCGGCAGCTCGAGCGCTATGTCACAGGTCCAGACTTGAAGGAGATCGTCGCCGGCGAATTTCGAAAATCCCATGAATGGGGAGGCCGCAGCGTCTTCGGTTTCGAACCGGCGCCCGAAGAATCGGCCGAAAAGCGCGGCGCTAAGGGGGAACGATGATGTCTCCCGATGGTTCTCGATAGAACCAAAAGGAGGATCATCATGGAACGCAATGATGCCAACCGGGAAGCCGCCCGTTTCGGCAATAGCCGTCCGAACATCGCCAAAAGCTCCGGTACCGGCGAGGAAACTTCGAAGAAGTACCCCGATCCATCGACCGCTGATCTCAACAAGGCCCGAAAGGTCTGGGATGCGGAAGGTCCCGGCAATCCGGCGGGCCGTGTTGCTGACGCGGGCGACGCCGGTCAGACAGTGCCTTACGATATCGAGACGCAGGCAGATGCGGTCGCCGAGCAGAGCGGACGCAAGGACAAGCACTGACAGTTCAGGCAGTCGCGCCGACCGTTTTCGTCTGATGGATTTCGATCAGCGACGGGCCTTCAAGCCGGCGGAAATTCTCAAGAGCCGCCGGCAATTCTTTGATGTCCCCAAGGCGCACCGAGGGCAGACCGTAAGCCTCGGCGATCTTCAGGAAATCGGGCGGAGAAGGTTTTACGCCTTCCGGCTCGATGCCGTTTTCGACCATGTAGGTCTCGATCTCCTGATAACCGTCGTTGTTCCAGACGAGGAAGATGACGTTTGACCCGGCATCCTTCGCCGAGCCCATCTCCGCCAGGGTAAACTGAAACCCACCATCGCCCGTCACGCAGACGACCGGCGTTTCCGGTTCGGCAATCGCTGCGCCCACGGCGGCCGGAGGACCGTAGCCAAGCGCGCCGTAACCGGTCGCGGCATTAAACCAGCCATGCGGCCGGCCCGCTTCATAATAGAGGTTCCCCGCATAAACAGCCTGCGTACTGTCGCCGACGATGATCGCGCCGGGCAGGGTATCGCGGACGATGTTCAGGATGCTGATCTCGACGCGCATCTTCGGTGTCAGTTCTGCCCGTGCGGCCAGCCGGGTCTCGTTTGCCCGCCCCGCTCCGTCAGACTGCCGGCGGTTGCCGGATCCGATTGCAGCCAGGAGGTCGGATGCGGCGTTTTCCGCGGAAGAGAGGATCGAAAGCGCCGCCTGCGGGCCGCGAGCCAGCTGGGCGGCGTCGATATCCACGCGGATCAGGTTCTTCAGCTCCGGAAAACCGCCGTTCCCATACATATCGTAGTCTGTCTGTCCCATCTGAGTGCCGAAGGCGAGAACCAGATCGGCATCCGCAATCAATTTCCGCACGGATTTCACGCTGGGGCTCGCCGGTACGGACAGCGGGTGATGCGCGAAAGCGCCGCGGGCATTGGTGGTTGTCACCAGCGGTGCGTCCAGCCGTTCGGCGAGCGTCAGAATGTCCTTCGCCGCCGGTACAGCGCCGCCGCCCACCAGGATCACAGGCCGGTGGGCTGCAAGGCAACGGCGAGCGGCTTCATCGATCGTCACGGCCTCGGCGCGTGGGCGGCTCGCCGCAACGTTACGCAGGCGTGGCGCCTTGATGCGCGCCGCCATCACATCGGTCGGGATTTCGATATGCACCGGCCCCGGCCTTCCCGAACGGAGGATCGCGAAAGCCCGTTCCATTACGTCGCCCAGGTCTTCAGGGTTGTGCAGCGTATGCGACATCAGCGCCAGCGTCGCCATCATGCCGCGCTGGTCCGGCAGTTCGTGAAGCCGGCCGCGGCCATGACCGAGCGTGGCGCGCGCGTTGACGCCCGAGATCACCAGCATGGGCACGGAATCCTGATAGGCCTGCGCCATGGGCGTGATGATGTTGGTCAGCCCTGGCCCGGTGATGACGAGGCACACGCCCGGCTTGCCGCTGACGCGGGCATAACCGTCCGCCATGAAGCCCGCGCCCTGTTCGTGGCGCGGCGTCACGTGACGGATTTTCGAGGCGGCGAGCCCGCGATAGAGTTCGACGGTGTGGACGCCGGGAATACCGAAGACGACATCCACGCCATTGGCTTCCAGAAGATCGATCAGCGTCTCGCCGACGGTCTTCAGGTTGCCGCTCATGCGCGCTTTTCCTTGCGTGACACCAGGCGGCTTGCGAGGTCGCCGATGCGCCCCATCGCCGTTTCGAGCACGTCATCGGGCATGGTCAGCGAAATGCGCAGGAAGCCGGCGGCCTGATCTCCGAACGAGGAACCGGGCATGACCGCGACCTTTTCTTGATGCAGCAGTTCCCAGGCAAATTCCTCGCCGCCGAGGCCGGTCGACGTCACGTCGAGAAGGATGAACATGCCGCCTTCCGGAGGCATCGGCTTGACCAGATTGCTGCCGGCAAACATCTTCGCGACGATCTCGGCACGTCGACGATAGTTTTCGCGCATGATGTCGGCGGTGTCGAAGTGCTGCGAGAGAGCCATGGCCGTCATGTCGGAGATGAAAGGTTGCACACCGAACAGCATGGTCTCCGAAACAGGCAGAAGCTTTTCGCAAAATTCCTCCGGACCCGCCGCCCAGCCGCTGCGGAAGCCCGGGGCGGCATGAGATTTGGAGATCGAGGAAACCACAATCGTCCGCTCCGCAAGCTCCGGCAGGTCGAACGGAGAGGCGAAGGGCGTGCCTTCGAAAATCAGTTGCTCGTAGACCTCGTCGCAGACGATCCAGAGATCGTGGCGCCGGCAGACTTCGCCGATCTTTACGATTTCCGCAGCCGTCAGAACTGCGCCGGTCGGATTGTGCGGCGTATTGAGCAGCAGTACGCGGGCTTCCGGAGTCACTGCCCGTTCGAGATCTTCTGCCTGCAGGTGGAACTTCTTCTCCGGCCGAAGCGGCACGGGGATCATATGCGCGCCGGTGGAGGCAATGACGCCTTCATAGGTCGCGTAAAGCGGGTCGCCGACCAGCACGCCGTCGCCGGCTTCGACAAGACCGGTCATGACGCCGTAAAGCGCCGTCTGGGTGCCGGGGAAGCAGAGAAAATTGCGTTCTGTGACGCCGGGCCGGCGCTTCGCGTATTTCTCGACCAGCGCTTCGAGCACCGGAGGTTCGCCGCGGCCGTTGGAATAACGGGTCCGGCCTGCATACATGGCGCGGGCAGCCTCGTCTAGCAGCGCCTTGTCGGGCGCGAGGTCCGGTTCGCCGATCGTGAGCTCGATAATCTCCTCGCCGGAGGCCTTCATGCGCCGGGCAGCGAGATGGAGCGCCCAACGGCCGGAACCGAGATGGGCGAGACGGTCGGTGATCGAGGCATAGCGCATCGGTTTTTCCTTTTGTTATCGTTCGTCCGCAGAAAGTTCGCCGGGTTCGAGACGCAGCAGCGCTTCCACGGATATCAGGGCATTCCCAGCCAGTTCCTTCTCGGCGAACATGTCGGCAGCCAGCGTTCCTTCAAGCCAGAGGCCGTCCACCAGCGCGTTGAGTGCAATGGCATGCGCGCGGCATTCCTTCGAGCTGACCTCCCGGTTCTGCTCCGCAAAGAAGGCGGTCAGTAGGGTCTCCAGCGCTTCCAGAAAGGCGAAGTAGTTTTCGCGGTGAATGGCGGCAAAACTCGGATCGATCTGGATATGGCTGATGAAGGCCGCCCAGAGCGAGAGGGTGCGCGGGTCCGTGACCGGTGGCGTGACGTTGGCGACGATGAAGCGGCGCAGTCGAGCCTTGGCGGTCTCGCCTTCGATCGCTGCAGTGATCGCGGTTTCCGTCATGCCCGTCATCACCTTGCGGTAGGCGGCCTGCAGCATCTGGTCCTTGCCGGCGAAATAATGCCGGATCAGCCCCCCGGTAACGCCGGCGCGCGTGGCGATCTGGCGCACCGTCGCGCCCTGGATGCCGAACTCGGCTATGCAGTCGAGCGTGGCAAGGATCAGGTCCTCACGTCGCTCGGCCTCGCTCGCCCGGTGGTAGCTGCGTCTGCTCGACGTCATTTCTGGACCTCAAGCGGCCATCCGTTTCTATCACGCATCAAAGACGTGGAGATTGCTCGAGAGCCGTAAGCGGTCATGGTGTCCATTACCTGGGAAGTCGAGTCGGACGGTGCCGCTCTTTTTCGATTTCGGTGTTATTATACGGTTGAATAATTTCCGCACAAGTGCCAGACTTCTTTCCACAAGGCCGCGTTACCAGCGCCGCGAGCCCAAAATCATAAGCTGGGGGAACAGTGCGAAATCGTGTGACCGGCCGGTTCTTGGCCGGCGGTTAAGGCTATCCATGACGGATTCGGCGCAGGCCATAGAAGTCGCGAACCTGCATAAACGTTTCGGTCCGTTGGAAGTGCTGAAGGGCGTCTCGCTGACTGCCCGTCAGGGAGACGTGATCGCCATCATCGGCGGCAGCGGTTCAGGAAAGTCCACCTTTCTGCGCTGCATCAACATGCTGGAGCTGCCGAGCGCGGGGACGATCACAATTCATGGTGAAACCATCGCGATGAAGAAGGATGGCCATGGCGGGCTGGCGCCGTCCGACCGTCGGCAGGTGCAGCGGATCCGCTCCCGGCTCGGTATGGTCTTCCAGAGCTTCAATCTGTGGCAGCACATGACGGTGCTGCAGAATGTCATCGAAGTGCCGGTACATGTGCTGGGGCAGCCGAAGGACAAGGCAATCGAGATCGCCGAGACGTTGCTGCGCCGGGTCGGGCTTTACGAGAAGCGTGACGCCTATCCCGCCTTCCTCTCCGGTGGCCAGCAGCAGCGGGCCGCGATTGCCCGGGCGCTCGCCATCCAGCCGCTGGTTATGCTGTTCGACGAGCCGACCTCGGCACTCGATCCGGAACTGGTCGGCGAAGTGCTGTCGGTCATCGGCGATCTGGCCCGCGAGAAACGGACGATGATCCTCGTCACCCATGAGATGAAATTCGCCCGCGAGGTCTCGAACCACGTCGTTTTCCTAGACAACGGCCTCATCGAGGAACAGGGGCCGCCCGAGGTCATGTTCGGTGCTCCCAAGTCGGAGCGGCTCAAGAAATTCATCAGCTCCATTCATTGACCAAAACAAGAAAAGGGGAAAATCATGAAGAAGATCATTAAGATGGTTGCCTTGGCGATTGCTGTCGGTGCCGCGGCCCTGGGCGCTGCCCAGGCGCAGGAAGTCAAGGTGGGCTTTGCGGCTGAGCCTTATCCGCCGTTCACCTCGCCGGATGCGAGCGGCAAATGGGTCGGGTGGGAAATCGATTTCATGGAGGCGATGTGCGCCGAGGCAAAACTTAACTGCATTCCGACGCCGATCGCCTGGGACGGCATCATCCCGGCGCTTACCACCAAGAAGATCGACATGATCGTCGGCTCCATGTCGATCACGGAGGAGCGCCAGAAGACGATCGATTTCTCCGACAAATACTATAACACGCCGACTGGTATCGTTGGGCCCAAGACCGAAAAGTTCGACGCCACGCCGGACGGTCTCAAAGGCAAGATCATCGGCGTTCAGGTTTCGACCGTCCATCAGGAATATGCGAACAAATATTTCGCCGCAGGGGCCACCGAGATCAAGGAATACCAGACGCAGGATGAGGCGAACCAGGATCTCGCGGCCGGACGGCTGGATGCGGTTCAGGCCGATGCCATTGCGCTCGACGCCTTCCTTGCCTCCGATGCCGGCAAGTGCTGCGACCTCAAGGGCAATGTAAAGGACGATCCGGCTATCCTCGGTGCCGGCGTCGGTGTCGGTCTGCGTAAGGGCGAGACGGAACTCAAGACGAAGATCAATGCGGCGATCAAGGCGATCCGCGCCAACGGCACCTACGACAAGTTCTCGAAGAAGTACTTCGATTTCGACATTTATGGCGGCTGAGCGGTAGCGACGGCCCATGCCGTTCAACCTCGACATCCTCGCTCTCTCGCCGCCCGGCTGGGGCGGCGTCCTTCTCGGCGGGCTGCTGGCCTCTCTTGAACTTGCCGCAGGCGGCTATCTGCTCGGCCTCGTCATCGGGGTCGGCGGCGCTTTCGGCAAGCTTTATGGCGGGCCGATCCTGCGTGATCTGCTCGAAATCTACACGACCCTCACCCGCGCCGTGCCGGAACTGGTGCTGATCCTGCTGCTCTATTATGCGGGGACGGATGCCGTGAACCAGCTCTTTCTGTTGATCGGCCTGCCGGCGGTGGATATCAGCGGGCTTGCGGCCGGCATCTTCGTCATCGGCGTCGTGCAGGGCGCCTATTCGACCGAGGTGCTGCGTGGCGCGATCAAGGCTGTGCCGTCAGGCCAGATCGAGGCGGCGTGCGCCTATGGCATGTCGCCGTTCCAGGCGCTCCGGCGCGTCACGCTGCCCGCCATGCTGCCTTACGCCATTCCAGGCCTTTCCAATCTCTGGATGATCGCTACCAAGGATACTGCGCTGCTGGCGGTCGTCGGCTTCAGCGAACTGACGCTGGTTACCCGGCAGGCCGCCGGTTCTACCAAAGCCTATATGACCTTCTACCTTGCGGCTGGCGTCCTCTATCTCCTGGTGACGCTCTTTTCGAACATCATCATCGGCTTCATCGAAAGGCATGCGCGGCGCGGCATGCCGCGCACGGTCTGACGGCATGAGTGAAGAAACGTCTATTCTGCCGATTTACATTCCGCCAAAGGCGCGCAGCCTGCTCGAGCCGCACCGGCTGTTCCTGGCGGCGGTATTCCTGATGATCGTCCTCTGCGCCGCCTGGCTTCTGCGCTGGGACTGGCTGCCGAAATACGGGCCACGGCTGGTGTACGGCGTCTGGCAGACGTTGGTCATGCTGTTCTGGACCTCCGTCATCGGTTTCCTGCTGGCGCTGCCGATCGGACTGGTGCAGGTGACGGGACCGCGTCCGCTTGCCTGGCTTGCCAAAGGCTTTTGTACGATCATCCGCGGCACGCCGCTGCTGCTGCAGCTCTGGCTCCTCTATTACGGCCTCGGTTCGCTCTTTGCGCAATATCCGGAAATCCGCTCGTCTTTCCTTTGGCCTTATCTGCGACAGGCCTGGCCTTACGGCTTCACCGCGCTGATGCTGTCGTTCGCGGCCTATGAGGGCGAAGTGATGCGGGGTGCCTTTGCCGGTGTGCCGCGCGGAGAACTGGAGGCCGCGCGGGCCTTCGGCATGAGCCGGTGGACGGTGTTTCGTCGCATCTGGCTGCCGCGTGCGATCCACCGGGCGCTGCCGACGCTTGCGGGGGAAACGGTCCTGCAACTCAAGTCGACGCCACTCGTTGCAACCATCACCGTGGTCGACGTTTATGCGGTGATATCGAAAGTTCGGCAGGATACCTTTCTCACCTATGAGCCGTTGCTTTTGCTTGCGCTGATTTATCTTTGTCTGACGGGCGCTCTCGTTGGAGGGTTTCATCTTCTAGAGCGTCGCATACCGACCCGCGGCGCCTGATCAGCGCCTTCCGCCGGCGAGCCGCAGGGAGTCGGGTCTGCGCCGCAAGACCAGCATCGAGACCGTGCCGAATATCGGTCCGACCGCAAGGACGACAAAGGCCCACCGCCAGCCGCCAAAAAAGTCCGCCACATGCGGCATCAGCCAGATCATGAAGATCGTAAGTGCAAAACCCATACCCATCTGCAGCGACAGCGCGGTACCAATGTAGCTGCGGTCGGCAAGCTCGGTGACCGCGGTCGAAAACTGCGCGGAATCTCCGATGATCGAGATGCCCCAGATGACAACCACCAGCGTCAGCAGCCAGAAGGGGCCGTCGAAGACGAGGCCGATCAGGAGCGCGCAGGAGCCGGAGACGATCATCATTCCCGCCGTCGTTGCGGTGCGGCCGAAACGGTCGGAAAGCGCTCCTCCGGCGAAGCAGCCTACGACGCCTGAGGCTACGGCTGCAAAAGTCAGTAGTGAGGCTTCGCTGTTGATCCCGCTGCCGCCGTTGCCGAATGCTGCTGTCAGATAGGCGAGAAGCCAGGCCCACATCGCATAAAGTTCCCACATATGCCCAAGATAGCCGCCGTTCACCAGAAGCAGGTTGCGGTCCTTCAACACCCGGCCGATCTGGCGCGGATCGAACAGCGCCTTGCCGAAGGGATAGGGGCCTTCTCGGGTGAAGAAGAGAAAAACGGCTGCACCGACCAGCGTGGCGCTGCTCGAAAGAACTACGACATTCTGCCAATCGACGGCCGAAGACACACCGCGGAAGAGATGCGGCAGGGAAGATCCAGCGGTGATCGCTCCGATGACACCGGCAAGCGCCAGGCCGCGGCCCGAGACGAACCAGGTCGCCACCAGCTTCAGCGCTGGCGGATAGACGCCGGCGAGCGCAAAGCCGGTCACTATCCTGCAGAAGACTGCGCCTGCAGGGCCTGGTTCCAGAAGCACGGCAGCGTTGGAGAGCGCCGCGAGAAGGGCGGATGCGGCCATCAGCCGGTTCATGCGGATGAGGTCCGGCAGGTTGAAGAAACTCGCCGAGAGGGCGCCGATGACGAACCCGATCTGGACGCCGTTTGTAAGCCATGCGGCAGCACCTTCCGACAGCGACCAGGCGCGTCTCAGTTCCGGTGCGATGGCGTTTGCCGAAAACCAGGTGGAGAAGGAGAGCACCACGGCAAGGCAGAGAACTGCCAGCATGCCCCAGCGGCCTTGTAGCTGCGGTCCAGGAGACGTGGCCGTACTCATCTCATCCAGTCGTTCGATATCTAGCGGCGACGTGCCTGTCGGGCAGCCGTGGCGATCCGAATAGCTTTTCACGAAATGTGCCTTCGCGATAGCTGGTCTTGTAGAGTCCGCGTTCCTGCAGGATCGGGATCACCAGTTCGATGATATCGTCAAAGCACTCCGGGACGACGGTGCGCGACAGATTGAAGCCGTCGACGCCGGACTGGCTCATCCAGTCGGCGAGATTGTCGGCGATCTGTTCGGCCGAACCGATCATCGGGGTCTGCCGGCTGCCGAGCACCATCTGTTCCAGCAGCTTGCGCTTGGTCCATTGCGGCCCGGCAGTCCGGGTCATCGCTTCCACATTGGAGACGATCGCGGAACTCTTGCCCGTCTCGATCGGCTCATCAAGGTCGTATTTCGAAAAGTCGATGCCGAGCGAGCCCGCGGCATGGACGAGTGCGCCCTCCGAGCTGACATAAGCCCGATAATCCTCGAATTTTTCGCGGGCTTCCTTTTCCGTCCTGCCGGTGACGATTGTCGCGCCCATGAAAACCTTCACGTCCTCGGCCTTGCGTCCGTATTCCATGGCGCGGGCACGGATGTCGTCGACGATGCCTTTAATCCCCTCGATCTTCTGGCCGTTGACGAAGACGCATTCGGCATGGGTGGCTGCAAATTGCCGGCCGCGGATCGAGGAACCGGCCTGATAGAGAACGGGCGTGCGTTGCGGCGAAGGCTCGCAAAGGTGCAGCGCGTCGATACGGTACTGCTTGCCATGGTGGTGAACCTTGTGGACCTTGGCCGGGTCGGCATAGACGTGGTCCAGCGGATCGAACACTACCGCATCATCCTCCCAACTGCCCTCCAGCAGCTTGTACATCACCTCCATATATTCATCCGCGAGGTCATAGCGATCGTCATGTGCGGCCTGCGTGTCGAGGCCGATCGCGCGTGCTGCGCTGTCGAGATAGCCGGTGACGATGTTCCAGCCGATGCGGCCGCCGGTCAGATGATCCAGCGTCGACATGCGCCTTGCGAAAAGGAAAGGCGGTTCGTAGGTCAGATTGGCGGTAATGCCGAAGCAAAGATGATCGGTGACTGCCGCCATCGCCGGCACCAGCAGCATCGGATCGTTGACCGGCACCTGAACGGCGCCTTTGAGAGCGGCCGCGCCGCTGCCGCCGTAGACGTCGTTGACCCCAACGACATCCGCGAGGAAGATGCCTTCGAACAAGCCGGCCTCGAGCCTCTTTGCATAATCCGTCCAGTAGCGAAGCTGCGTATATCGATGCGACTGATCGCCAGGATGCGCCCAAAGCCCTTGCTGGATATGCCCGACGCAATTCATATCGAAAGCATTGAACCGAATTTCGCGCGCCACGAAGTTCCCCTTATGTCGTTGCAGTCCCTGTGCGTCTCTTATAGGATTATCTCGTCTACTATAGAAGACGAGCCTGAGAAGGCAAGCGGAACGGAAGATGGAACAGGATCCGGTTCAAGCGATCGCGAAAAGATTGAAAATGGAGCGGGAGGCCCGCGCCTGGTCATTGGCCGAGCTGGCGGAGCGTTCCGGGGTCTCCAAAGCGATGATCAGCAAGATCGAACGCAGTGAGGCAAGTCCGACCGCCACGGTGCTTGGCCGGCTTTCCGGCGCCTTCGGCTTGCCGCTTTCGGTGTTGCTGGCGCTCGCGGAAAGGGAACGGGAGCGGATGGCTCCGCATCGCGAGCAGCCGGTCTGGACCGATCCCGAGACGGGTTATACGCGCCGGGCAGTTTCGCCGCCGAACTCGATGCTTGAGCTGATCGAAGTGTTCTTGCCTCCCCATGTACGAGTGCCTTACCCGGCATCGGCCTTCGCCTTCCAGCATCAGCAGATCTGGGTTCTTTCCGGAAAGCTCGATTTCCAGGAAGGGGCAGTGCTGCATCATCTCTCGGAGGGTGATTGCCTGCTTCTCGGATCGCCGGCCGATTGCTCCTTCTTTAACCCCGGAACCGAACCCACCCGCTATGTCGTGGCGCTGACGCGCCGTTAGCGCGCCACGCTCGATGGGCGTTGATCGCCCGAACCCTGAAAGCCGAACCCCCGAAAGAAAGAGGCGCCTCCCGCGGGGGAGGCGCCAAGTGGGGAGGGTACTTATGACGCTGTCGGCCGCGTGGAGGTTCGGCGCCCGACAGGCCATGAACACGTAATCGTGAGTTTTGTTCCGCCGATTTTTCAATCGCCCTTTGCGCGGAACAATCCTCAAGGGCATCGGTTTTGCACTGAGAAGACAGGGAGAAGAACACTATGAGCAAAGCCGTAGAAACCACCAGCCACAAGGAAATCCGGCAGTGGATCGAGGAACGCGGCGGTCACCCGGCCCGCGTGAAAGGCGCCGAGGAGGGCGGTATCCTGCGTGTCGATTTCGGTAAGCCGGAAGAGTCCCTGGAGGAAATCGCATGGGACGATTTCTTCTCGATCTTCGACGAGAACAAGCTCGCCTTCCTCTACCAGGAAGAAACGGAAGCGGGCAAAACCAGCCGTTTCAACAAGTTTGTCTCTCGCACGAAGCACTGACGGTCTGCAGCTCAAATGCTGCGGCTGATTGCCCGAAAGGAGCACGATATGTCCAAGCACTTCAAGACCGTTCGGCCAAGTGACGCCGATCTCAAAGCCGACCCCGGTATCGGCCAGTCGAAAGGGCTGAACCGTTTCGACGGCAATGACGAAATCATCGGGGAAAACACCGACGAGGGCGATGTCGGCAACGACACCAACCGTTTCGGCGGCGTCGACCCCAATCAGCGCGGTCGCGCCAACAAATAGCGAGGTCAGGAGGAACCGACCATGCAAGGCAACAAGACCCACCAGCAGCAGCGGGATATCCTTCAAAAGGGCGTCAATACCGCGAATGCGGGCAAGGATTTCGATCCCAAGGCAGACCTGAATCGCAGTGACGCAGCCCGCGAGGCCTTTCGAAAAGGTGACAATCTGGACATGCGGGCGGCGGATGTTTCGATGAAGGATGATCCTGCCATTATCCGCGGCCGCAACCAGGAAAGCGAACACCACAAGGGTAGCGGCTCCTGACTTTCAGTGAATGGAACCGAACGACAATCCCGGTGTTGTCCGACGCCGCCCGGTGTTATGATGACATAGGGTTGGAGGAAGCGACGGCGCGGCTGGTGGCCGCGCCACATGTGGTGGGAGGATAACATGTTCGGTTCAGGCGCAACTTTTTCCGATCGCGAGGATGCCGGCAGGCAGCTAGCGGAAGCGATGAAGGGGATGCCGCTACGCGCTCCCGTCGTCATGGCACTGCCCCGCGGCGGCGTGCCCGTGGCCTTCGAGATCGCTCAAAGGCTCGGAGCACCCCTCGATCTCCTGATCGTCCGCAGGATCGCAGCTCCCGGTCATCCCGAATACGGCATAGGCGCCGTGGTGGACGGCAAGGAACCTTATGTCGTGGTCAACGAGGAGGCAGCCCGGCATTTCCAGATCCCACCGGGTTATCTGGTGAGCGAAAAAGACCATCAGCTCGCCGAAATCGAGCGTCGTCATCGGATCTATTTCGGCGAAGACGAACCGGAGGATCACGACCATGCGGGTCAAGACGTCATTCTGGTCGATGACGGCATTGCCAACGGAGGCTCCATCCGAGCCGGCATCCATGCGCTGAAAGAGATGGGCGTGCGTTCCATCCGGGTCGCCGTGCCGGTTGCCCCGCGGGCTTTTCTGGAAATCTTGCGCGATGAGGTCGACGAGATCATCTGCCTGTCGACCCCGGAACATCTCGATGCGGTCAGGCGCTATTACCAGGATTTCACCGAAACCACCGATCAGGACGTCGTGCGCCTCTTGAAGGATGCCCGGCGGCTGACGCGGATGATCCATTGAGGGTCATATCTCGACCGTCGTCAGCAGAGGCAGGTGATCGGAGGCGCGGCGGGCAAGCGGCGCCGAGATAACCTGCGTCTCCACGGGCTTGACCTCCTGGGAGACGAATATGTGATCGATCCTCAACAGCGGATAGCGCGACGGGAATGTAGCCTTAGGTTTCGCCCCGGATCCAACCTGCACATCCGCCAGGCGGCGCGCTGCAGCCTTATAGGTGGCGGTGGACGGTATTGCATTGAAATCTCCCATCAGGATCACCGGCCTGTTATGGCAGGCCGAGTTGCCGAGCCATGAGGGCCCCAAAAGGGTGTTGATCTGCCGGATGCGTTCGCGTCCGCGCAGGCCGAGATGGGTGTTGAAGACCTGCAGGCGGTGATCGCCCAGCGCAATTTCGACCCAGACTGCGCCGCGTTGCTCGCCGATCGATGGAAGGCCGGCGCCCTTTATCGTTGTTGCCGGCAGGGCTGTCAGGATGGCGTCGCCATACCGCTCTTCCGCGACGCTGAGGGCGGCATGGAAGTGGTACTCCATCTGCAGCAGGGAAGCGATCGCGTGGGCCTGGTCGACACCGCCGGTGCGAACGCGGCCGACATCCAGCTCCTGCAGTCCGATGATATCCGGCTCTGCCGCAGCAATGACCTCCGCGATCCGCGCCGGATCAAGCCTGCGGTCGGTGCCGATGCAGCTGTGAACGTTGTAACTGAGGATTTTTAGGCGACGCCTGCGGGAAGGTGAAGGAGTTGTTCGATCGTTCATAGCGCTGGGAACACCTTTACCTAAGTTTTCGTTCCCGATGTCGGAGAACCGCAACGGGAGGATTTATGCCTGCGAAACGCCATCTGCTGAAGCTCTTAATCGGTGCAGCAATCTGCGTGGCGGTCTTCCTGCTTTACCGAAGCCTTGGTCGCTACACTCTCGACGAGATCGAGGAGTCGCTTCAGGCGATTATCGGCATCCGACTGATGAGCGCCTTTTTCTTCGTCATCCTCTCCTATTTGTGCCTTACCGGCTTCGATACGCTCGCTGTCGCCTACACGGGCCGCAGGCTTTTATATCGGCAGACTGCGCTCGCCTCCTTCACTGCTCTGTCCATCGGGCACAATGTCGGGCTGGCGGCCCTGAGCAGCGGCGCGGTGCGCTATCGGTTCTATTCGCGCTGGGGGTTGACCGCCGAAGATGTGGCGAAGGTCATCATCTTCTGCGGTATCACCGTGGGGCTCGGGCTCGCCACCCTTGCCGGCCTGGCACTTCTGCTGCAGCCCCCGGAAACGGACCTGTTCCGGCTGGATGGATGGGTGAAAGGAGCCGTCGGGATGTTGTGTCTGGCGCTTCCGTCCGCCTATCTGCTGGTATGTGCCTTCGTGCACCGGCCCCTCCATCTGAAAACATGGAGATTCCAACCGCCGCCGCTGAAGCTGGCGCTGGGCCAGATTCTCATCGGCACCCTCAACTTCGCCTCCGTCGCGGCAGCTATTCATCAGCTTCTCGCGAGCTTCACCGATACCGGCTATCTTGCCGTGGCGACGACCTATGTCACAGCCAACATCGCCGCTCTGATCAGCCATGTGCCCGGCGGACTCGGCGTACTGGAAGCCACCATGCTGAGCATTCTGCCTTCGACGGCCTCCATCGGGGCTCTCATCGCCTTCCGGGTGCTTTACTTTTTCGTGCCGCTGGGGATCGGGATCCCGACCTTGCTAGTGACCGAAGCCTATTATCGGCATCGCGCTGGAAGGCTGTCAGAGCAGACGGTGGTGTGAGAGGCGGAGGAAAAGGCGGCGCAGAGCATTTTTGATTTCCGGAATCGGCCAGAAGGGCTGTTTGGGATCGATGATTCCGGTGCCAACCAGAGACTGCGTTTCACCCTTTTCAGGATTGACGTCGAACGGCCTGAGGCCGCGCGGCTTGACGTTGAGCCGGTCGACAGAACGCACCATCGACCCAGTTTCCTCGATGAGGCGCGCCACTTCTGCCGGCTCCGCATCCAGATGTTCGGCAAGAAGGTCGTTGCGCAGCGCGTTGACGGCCGTCTGGCCCGCCGGGTCATAGGTCTCTATGGCCAGGTCACACTCGGTATCGAGGCCCTCCGAACGGTTGTTCAGATTGGAGGAGCCCACACGAACGAAGCAATTATCGACAATGATGACCTTGGAGTGGACGATCACCTCCAGATCGCCCCCCTTGCCGTTGGGCACCACGGCATAAAAGACCCGCAGGCGGCCATAACGGTCCGCACGCTTGAGGCGGCGGATCAGTCGGTTGCGGTTGTGCCCCATCATCAGCTTTTCCAGGAAGCCATGGGATTCTCGGGTCACGACGACGATAATCTCGGGGCCGTCGGCTCTGCGAAGCTGCTTGGCGAGCGTTCGCGCCAAGCCAAAGGAGGCGAGGTACTGCGTCTCGATGTACAGATGGTGCCTGGCGGCTTTTAGCGCGTCGTGCGTCAACCGGATCGCCTCGCGATGGCCGCGGCGGCCTTTCCATTTCCAGGGTTCGGTGAGTGCAAGGCCGGTATTGCAATGGGTAAGCGCCGGCTCAAGGTCCGCCGGCCAGGGCTCCTCTCCGGTAATATCCAGGGGCTCCAGAACTTCTCGTGTAGTCTTCCTCCACCGGCGGCGAGCCACATCGCCGATCAGCCTGGCAGTGTCGCCGCTGACGATCGTCTGCATGTCGTGGACCGGTCCATAGGGCGTGCCGTCGGCCGATTGCCGCAGTGGATGGTCTGCCGCATGGCTGCGATCGTCCCAGCGCCGGGCGGTAAGATCGATGCCCCCCAGGAAGGCGGTCTTGTCGTCGATGACGACGATCTTCTGGTGGTGGCTTGCCCGCAAGGGATGCTCGAAATCGAGATGAACGCGAATGCGCGGATGATCGCTCCAGGTCATCCTGCCAAACATCTTGAGGCTCTTGCTGGAATAGACCGGGCCCATTCCCCAGACGAGGATACGGACCTGCAGCGCCGGCTTTTCCTCGACAAGTCTGCGAAGCAGTTCCCCCAGCGTCTCTTCATCTCCTTCTCGGACTTTCAGACGAATGTCCGGGTTGAAGTCCCAGCCGACGATGGAGATTGAGCGTTCCGCCTGCCGAAGCACTTGGTCGAGCCGGAGAAAATACTCCTCTCCGTCGACGAGGAAAGCGAGTTTCTTCGCTCGCGCGCTGCCCCATGCATTGCGGCCCGGGCGAATGATCGGCTCCGCCTTGGGAACGGTTCGCGTCGTTTGATCGGATTGTATTTTCACGTCCACCTGCGCCACCTGATGATTTGGTGACAAGAAACGCCGGATTTTTGGCCTTTGTTCCAACAATCCGGTGGCTGTCGCAGTCTTGTACCATTTATTTGGTGGTTACAACTCCCGGCGGACGGGGCGCGACAAGTTCGGTGCCTGCATCGCCAAATATTTCGATGGCGGCGATCAGGCCCAGGAGGATGAGAGCGGCAGCGACCAGTAGCTTCCATAAGCCGGCCTTTACCGGTGTCTGGTGGTGCGTCTGTTTCATGTCCCGATGGTTCAGGTTGCTATGGCTTCGAATGTCCATGAGTATCCTTGCGGCGCTCCAGCCGCGCCATTCCCTCGATTCAGGCCAGTCTGCCGGGCGGCATATAAACTGGCGGGTTGGGATTTTCGTCCGGATTTGGCAGTGGAGATTCGTCCGGCAGGCGATCGGGTTCTGGTTCGTCGATGGGTGGTTCCGGATTCCAAATCGGCGCCGGCATTGGCGGACGGTCGCCCGGTTCGCGAGGGTCAGGTGTCATTACTACACTCCCTGTTACTCACTGAACAACCGTTCCGCATGAAGATTGTTCCTCGCAAACGACGGCATGAAAAAACTGCGAGCCATTGGGGGGCAGCCGATCAGAAGCAGCGGGCTGGCGACGAAGATTGCTGCAGCAACACGTCCGGCGTGGCATTTTTAGGTCATGGTCTTGCCCCTATGCTGTGGAATTATGCCCTTGGACAATTCGCGAACCTGCGCCATGTTTCCTTCGTGCAGGATGGATCCGCGAAGTCCTTTCGGGGATCGCTGCCCGAGCCCTGATTGTTCAGAGACCCAAAACGTCACTTTCTGGGGGCAATCTTTTGGAGGAGAGGCGAATGACACATGCCCGAGACAATTTTCTCGTGTGGCTTCGTTCCGCGCACGCGATGGAGGAGCAGGCAATCACCATGCTGACCGACCAATCGCGGCGGATAGAAAGCTATCCGGACCTCAAGGCACAGATCATCCGTCACCTCCACGAGACCGAGGGCCACGCACAGGCGCTGAAGAGCCTGCTCGACCAGTTTTCCAGTTCAGGCGGGGTGCTGACGCTCAAGGATGTGGCGGCCAAGCTGGCAGCCAAGGCCCAAGGGGTCGGCGGCATGTTGGTCAGCGACGAAATCGTCAAGGGAGCGATGGGAAGCTATGCCTTCGAGCATCTGGAAATCGCCAGCTATCGCGTGCTGATCGCTGCGGCCGACGAACTGGAGGAGAGGGAGGCCAAAGCCGTATTTGAGCGGATACTGGAGGAGGAAATAGTAATGGCGGATTGGCTGGGGGCTAATCTCGATCCGCTGACGCGCATCTTCCTGATGCGCGACGAGCGGGATTTGATGGCCAAAAGATAACGGGCCGTCGCCAGGACGGCTGCATCCGGTCAGAATTTCGAGATCTCGCCGCCATCGAGCTGAATCTCGAGTTCCTTCTCGTTCCTGATACCCTGCTGATAAAGTTGAATAATCTGCGCAGCGAGATCGTTGGCGGCCAGGCTTTCGCCGGTCAAGCCGCGCTCGGCACAAATACCGTCGAAGACGCGCTTGAGGAAAGCCAACTCACGTGGTTCGAACGTATTGGTGAGGACTGCCGAATTCATCTTTTCAGCCTCCACTGCGGGGGGCGAAAGCGCTTTCTGTCTTCCAGTCGCCAGCGCCCGTATCAATGGCTGGCAATGGCTCAAGACTACTCTTTTTGCCGTCCTTTTCAAGGCAGGAACGGTCAATGTTTCGACAGAGGCCACGTTTTGGGCCCCTCTCAACCAGACGTGATTAGGCAGCGTTTTCTAGTCATCCAGATGGTTGGCCTCATGGTCGTGAAATTGCTCGGTCTGGACTGTTTTGCTGTCCAGTCCGCGCTCCCGCGAGTGCTGTGCCTTGTCTCTGTTGGAAAGAACCATGTTCTCCGGAAGGATGTCCTTGTCGATATCCGTCATGGCGCCATTTCCGCTGCCTTTGCCAGTCGCGCCTGATCCCATGTGTTTCGAATTGGCATTGGCCATGAGTTCTTCCTCCTGATGTTTTTTCCGATCGGAGACAGAACCTCCAAAGTGCGTTTTTGATCCTGAAAAGGTGTGGGAAGCGGCAAGATCAGTCCGTCTCAAGCAGGAAGAATGTCGTCGGGCCTGCCGGCGCGTCGTTCGTAAGATCGAAACGCAGCGGTCCGTTTCCGCTGTGAAGCGGCGGATGCACCACGCCATCCAAGCCTATAGGGGAAAGCCGCCAGCGGCCCGCGCGGTTCTTGAACTCGATCGATAGCGCACCTTTGCGGATCAATACCGGCAAAGTCCCGAAGTCCTCGATCACCTTCTCCTGCGGATCTCGAAAGCGCATGCTGCTGTTGCGGGCGTCGGTGGCGAAGATCAGCAGCATGCGTCTGCTTGCCGCGAGCGAGGCGGCTCCATCGATGGCGGAAGCTGCGAAGAGCGCATCTTGGTCTCCGCCTTCGAGCCGGACGGTTCCGAGATCGACAGCGGTTTCCAAGGTAGTGAAAGCGGCGGCTTCCGTGCGGGGTGTAGACAATGTCAGGCGGAGTTTTTTGCTGTCGAGCAGCAGTTCCCCGGTATCGCTCTGGAAAATTCCGGCGGACGGATCGGTCCGACTGTTTTTGGGCAGCAGGCCGGCGCCTTTCAACGCAGCCAGCAGCTTGCCTGCATCCGCCTCGCTGCGCGGCTGGTTGATTGCAAGGGGCTCACGCAGCCCATCGGATTGTCTGAGGCCGATGCGGGAGACGAGCGACAATTTGGTCAGCGCATCTGGTTCCGCGGCCTGCATGTCGCCGCTCAGATCCTCCTCGCCCCGGACCAGGAAAGGAATGCTGTTCTGCGAGGTCTTGACGTCGCCCCGCCGGAAAAGAAGGGCTGCAAGCGTTTCGCCGGCGCGGGCTACCGGATCGAGCGCGATCGCATAAGGCAACATTGCCCGCTTGTGGGGAAAGGGTTCGCCATATTGCAGGGCGATCGGCCCATGGCCGTGGCGGCAGAGCATATCCCAGCCCTGCAGCGCTGCGTAGGCAGGCATCACAAGCCCGGCTTCATAGCGATATCTGCTCCAGAACAGGTGGTCGTATTCGGTGATGCCGAAAGGCTTGCCGAGCCAGCGGCTTGCAGCCGCGACGCGCATATATGCGCCGGCATCGGCAAGCGAGCTTTTGTTCTCGATCTTCGCGCCGGGTTCGTAGCTGTTTACGCTATCATGATAGGTGTTCATGGTGACGGCTTGAAGGTTCTGGCGGGTCAGGCCCGTCTGCACCGTCGGCCAGTTATTGTAGTCGCTGATGAGACCGCGATAGCCGAGGCCTCGCAGGACTTCCGTCATGCGGGCCGCGGTTCCGCGCTCGGTTTCGACGAAGAAGGCCTGCAGGTCGCGCAGGCGGGGGCTGTCGACATAACGATCGGTGGGCAGGCGTACGGAGGCATTTTCCAGCCGTTCGTTCGCCCGAAGGTCGGGCCATGCGGTCCGAAGCGCCTGGGTCGATCCGTAGCGCTCGCGCAGCCAGGTGTTGAACGGCTGGCGCAGGCTGTCCGGGTAGGGCCGGCCGATCCTGTCATGGACAACCGTCTCGAATTCTATGCTGTTTTCGTTGGCCAGGATCACGAGGCCGAGGGCCTCGTCACGGATCGGCGCAATGCCGGTATAGGGATTGACCCGGGTGAGGAAATCGGTGGCCAGCCTCTTCCAATGGGCAAAGGCCTTTTCCTCGTAACTCACCTCCAGCTTGAGTCCTTCGGACGGATCCCAGCGATCGTCGTAACCGCCGGAACCACCGCGCCATGAGGTCAACCCGTCGACCATCCAGTAGATGCCGTTCTTCTTCAGCGCGGCCATCAGATAATGGATACGGTCGAGGACCTCTGGATCGAAATCGAAATCCTTCTGCCGGCCGAACATCAGTGCCGCATCGGTGAAATGGAGGCGGGCGATATTGTAGCCACGCATGGCGAGCTGCCTTGCATAGACATCCGCGTCCTGATGGTTCGGAAAACCGCCGGATGCCGGGCTCCAGGCAAGGGAGGCGCAGAACATGGGGGCCGGTACGTCGGGCTTGGCGGCTTTCGCCAGATGGCCGTCCGTGCCGACGACGAGATGGTCGTTTTGGTCGATGGAGCCGTTGGGGAGCAGGTCCGAAAAATCGAGCGGACTACCGGGCTCGACGGCCAGCGATATCTCGCGGACCGGAAGCCAGTCAGCCGGCCAGGCTGCGGACGCCGAAGCCGTGAGCGCGAGTGTCGTTGCCAGAGCGCGGATCAGTCTCTTCATCAATGTCTCCGATCTCACGGCTCTCCACCCATCCACGAGGATCTCGACGCGGGGCGAAAAAGCCGAAAGGCAGCGCTGCCGTATGGAACAGCCAGGCGACGACCGTGTAAAGCCCGAGCGACACCCCGCCCTTTCGCCAGGACATCAGAGCGACGACGCATGCGAAGAGGCCCAGCACCGCCGTCAGACCGGCAAGCTTATTCGGGACGGCGATCATCAATGCGAGCGAGAGGAGAATCCAACACGCGACCAGCGCCCAAAGCTTCAGCTCCGGCAGTTCCTGCAGCATCTGCCGGAAATAGGGTTTCCCGGCCGAGGCTCGCAACAGTTCTCCGACCCCGAAGAGATATTTCGTCTGCCAGCGCCGGACGAGAAGGCGGTAGGAATTGACGCTGTGGCCATAATGGTGGACGAAGCGGCGGTCGAGCCGATACAGGTCCCAGCCGGCGCTGCGCAGCCGGATGCCGAGGTCGAACTCCTCGTAGCCGTGCAGGTTGCGGTCCGTCAGATAGCCGATGCTCTCGATCGCGCTGCGACGATAAAGGCCGCCCCCGTTCATCCTGTCGATGGCGCCCACGCGGTTTTCCGGGGCGTTACGCTGGACCCGGCGGGTATATTCCAGATTGTCGAGCATCATTTCCTCGACATGGCCGGTCACGCCGCCCGTTTTGAGATGGTTGCTCAGATACGCCGTAGCGGCCGGCAAAAACGCGGGATCGAGGTCCATGTCGCCGTCGAGCAAGCAGATGAACTCGTGCCGCGCATACTGGAAGCCCAGTTGCGGGCCGATGCCGCAACTCGGGCGGGCAGGGTTCTGGATCTGGACGATCCGGACCGGATAGCGGGATGCGATCTCTATCGTGGAATCCGCCGAGCCGCTGTCTGCAACGATCACCTCGCCTTGTCCGCCGGGCAGGCCGGCAAGCGCGAATTCGATCGTGCGGGCGATCCGCTTCTCTTCGTTCAGAGTCTTGATGATGATCGATACGCTCACAGCCGCTCCTTCACCTTCTTCCGCGTCGCAACCGAGTGATAGATTGCCAGTGTGCTTCGGGTGATTGACGGCCATGCATAGGTCTGTTCCACCTTGCGGATGCGCGACAGGGCGCCCTCCTGACCGAAAGGCTCGGCCATCTTGCGCTCCAGGGCCTTGGCAAGGGCGTCTATATCGCCCGGCGGGAAGTAGTCCTCGGGCGGCAGATCGACCTCGTGGTTGGCAACGATGTCGCTTGCGAGGACAGGCAAGCCGTAGCTCATGGCTTCAAGCAGCGAGATCGGCATGCCCTCGTGGAGCGAGGGCAGAACGAAGAGACCGGCCTGGGAAAACAGCGCGGCCAAGTCTTCACCGCTCTGGAAACCCGTCAGCACGACATCAGGCACCCGGGCTGCGGCAGCCTCGATTTCCTTGGCATAGGCCATGCCTTTGTGGTCGGCGCCCCCCACCAGAACCAGTTTCCAGTCGGTCTGCTTCAGTTTTTCGAAAGCCGCGATCAGATCCGTCTGGCGCTTTTCCGGCACGAAACGGGCGACCATGACGATGTAGCGGCGGCGCTGCAGGCCGAACCGGTCTAGCGTCGCTTTACCAACAAGGCTCGGTGTCACCGTGACGCCGTTCGGAATGTGGGCCACCTCCGCGCCATAGCGGCTCTTCATGGTTTCCGTCACGTCGCGCGACACGGCGATCCTGGCGTTCGCGAACCACATGGCAAGCCGTTCGCCGAGCTTCAGCGCTCGCTTGGCCGTCGTACTCCACTTCTCGCGGTCGTAGTCGTATCCATGGTGCGTCATCACGATCTTCAGCCCGAGGAGACGAGCCAGCGGGGCGAGCAGGCCGGGACCGACCGCGTGGATATGCAGGATGTCAGGGCGGCGAACGGCAGCGTATACGACGCCGACGAGGGTGTGAACGAAGGTTTCGAGAAGCATTGATTTCGGCGCCCAAAGGGGCGTTACGCGGATCCCGCGCCAGGCGGAGGCGGTCGGCTCGGGCAGGTATTGGCGGCGCGCGAGGACCTCGACATCCCAGCCGCGGGCTGCAAGTTCCTGGCTCAGCATTTCGACATGCTTTTCAATGCCGCCCTGCACATTCGGTATTCCCCGAAGGCCAAGCATCATGACGCGTCGGCGAACCGGTTCCCGGTCGACACGGATGCCGGGAGCGGTGCCGATATCCGGCAAGACCGGAGACAGCCGGGGTGTCTGGTTCAGGACGACGCGCTCAATCCGGCTGTGCCCGGCTTGATCGCTGTGCGGAAGAGCCTGCGCCTGCAGCAGTTGCGCAGGGATGTGTTCGAGCGACGAGATGTCCCCCGGATACGTCCGGGTGGACTGCGAATGCCGCATCTTCGGAGGATTGGTCTTCTCGTTCATTACGGGCACCAGAAATTCATTTTCTGCTGCCCGTTCTATGCAAGGAACCTTCTCATACCGGAAAGAAAAAAGCTAAGATTTTAAAGGAGTTGTGCGGTTCCTGAGCAAAGTGACGAAAAATTTTCTCGACCCGGTGACCCTTTTCGAGATTGCGGTTTTTCGCGTTCAGCGGCGGATAAGGGACTGGTAAAGATCAAACATTCGCTGCCGATAGACGGTGCGGGAGAATTCGTCGGAAATCCAGGCGCGGCCGGCTTGCCCCATCTGAGCCCGCTCCTTCACCGATCGGCTAGCGAGGTCGTCAAGTGTCCTCGCCAGGTCATCGACAGAGCCGGGGGCAGCGCTCAGTCCGGTCTCTCCTTCGCGGATCATTTCCGGTATGCCGCCGATCGAGGCTCCAATCACCGGACGTCCCAGCGCATAGGCTTCCAGAATGCTGATCGGTGCATTCTCATACCATTCCGACGGCAGGACGAGCCCGAGAGACTGGCCGATGAGGCGGAACAGGATATCTCCCGACAGATGGCCCGCAAAAACGACCTCGGCACCGGCAGATCGCACAAGCGCCTTGAGAGCGGCCTCTTCCGGCCCGGTTCCCGCTATGATCAGTTTCTGCCGGGCTTGAGCCGCGGCGCGGATCAGGGTGGAGATGCCTTTTTCCGGAGCCAGGCGCCCGGCGAAAACGAAATAGTCGCTCTCGTGCCATTTCGTCGAAAACCGGTCGACGTCCACAAAATTCGGGACATGAACGAGCTTTTCGGCCGGCCAGCCCCATTCGATCAGCTTTTCGCGGTAGAAGCGGCTCGGTACCACCACCCGGTCGACCTTGTTGCGGTAGAGCCCGAGCGAGCGATGCAGGAGGCTCTCGGCGAAGACCACAGCACTCAGCGGCAGCGAGCCCTTGACGCAGCGATTGACCACGACGTTATGGATCCGACCGCCTTTGCAGGCTTCGCAGATACGGCCGTCGCGCAGCATCTTGTAGGAAGGACATGCGAGCTTGAGGTCATGGGCCGTCATCACCACCGGGACGCCTGCATCTTTCAGGGTGGAAAAGATCGCCGGGGAAAGGTGATGATAGATATTGTGGGCATGGGCGACATCAGGCCGCGCCTTGTCGATGAGGCGCTTCAGGTTCCGCTGAGCCTCGAAGGAATAGATAACCTTGGTCGCCTGCAGGACCTTGTCCTTCAACCCGATCTCGCGGCCGTATTCGATCTCCGAGACGAAATAGTCGGACCAGGGAGAGGAGAGGTTCTTCTCGTGCTGCATGGCGAAAGGCACGACATCCCAACCGATTTCTTCAAACAGCGCCGTATGATCAAAGAAAACGGTTTCGGCACCGCCGCGCCGATAGAAGTAATTGTTGATGTTCAGGAGGCGGGGCACCGCCACGGTTGTCGCATGGACGTTCATTGGGCGGATGTCTCCCAGCCAAGGGCGCGCGTCGCCGCCTCGACGGTCAGAATGTTGCAGCCGCGTTCACGGGCATAACCCACCAGATGCTCGAACGTCGCCGGCGTGCAGCCGTATGGGGTCGGCGTTTCGGTAACGTCATGGGTGAAGAAGATGAGCCATCCCGGGTTCTTCACGGCA
This sequence comes from Neorhizobium sp. S3-V5DH, assembly GCF_004343065.1. Classification (NCBI taxonomy): domain Bacteria; kingdom Pseudomonadati; phylum Pseudomonadota; class Alphaproteobacteria; order Hyphomicrobiales; family Rhizobiaceae; genus Neorhizobium; species Neorhizobium sp. S3-V5DH. The sequence goes on along the minus strand of NZ_SMCL01000003.1, from coordinate 148,734 downwards.
TCGTCTATCCAGGCCGTCAGCCCGCGGGCATGGTCCTCCGGTTGGCGGATCTCTACCGACTGCAGCATCAAGGGGTCGACCGGACCGCGATTGATGGCCTCGCCTGCGCCACGACAGGTCTGGTAACGCCGGGCAAGTTCGCGGCGGGCGAGCGGCCAAGCGGCATTGTAGGGAAAGGCAAAATTGCTGGCCGGGCGGGTAATGCCGGCATCGCTGAGATAGTCGGCATTTCTCTCGAGGTCCGCTGAAAGCGACTTGCCGTAGGAGCGGACTCGGCGGTGGGTGAAGGTATGGCCGCCGATCTCATGGCCGCGCCGGAAGAGTTCAAGGCAACCGCTACGGCTGATCAGCTTGCGGTCCGGCTCGATGCGCCCTTCAAGGCCTCCGGCGATATAGAACGTGCCCGATGCGTCGTATTTTTCTAGGATGGCCGCGCCATTGGTCAAAGCGGTCTCCGGTACGTCGTCGAAGGTGAAGGAGACAATCGGCACGTCGGTTGCGACGGTACGCGTCCGTGGAGCCATCTTCCAGATAAGCCGATTGCTCACCCGGTCGATCAGTCCCTCCATTGCCTTGAATGCGTCAGCCATGCCCCCCTCTTCCTCTTCCCGACGGCCTCTCCTCGATATGAACGGCATTGGCTTCGTAGCGGATACCAAAGAGCGCCATGCAAAACAGGAACCAGCCGACAATGTAGCCGGAAGAGCTTTCGTAAAAGAGACTTTCGAGGCAGGTGGTGAATATCATGTAAAGCCAGATGCGCAGGAAAAGCCGCCCGCTGTGGGTCATCCTTCCTTGAGCGGTGATTTTCGAAAAACTCCGCAGCGGCACGGCGAAAAACCAGATCAGCGACAGCAACAGGGCGGGGATCCCACCGATGAGCAGGATTTCCACGTAGGAGTTGTGTGCATGCGACGCCGTGACTGCCCAGGTAGCGACCCCCTGACCGCCGTAAACAAGCTCTTGTGTGCGCCAGAAGGACTTCAGGCCGAAACCCGTCATCGGGAATTCCGATATCGCATTGGTCGCCAGCTGCCAGATATCGGAACGGTTGGTGAAGGTGGCATCCACGCCGAAGCTTGTCACCAACTCCCTTAGGCCAGGTGAGGTCGCAGCGCCGACGGCAAGCAGGTTGAAGGCGGCGACGCCGCCGATCGAAAGCGGGATGCGAAGGAACCGAAATTTCTCGAACAGCCAGGAGAGCAGGATAATTGCCGGCAGCATGGCGGACGCGGTTTTGCCACCGGTATGCATCAGGAACCAGGTCGCGCTTGCGAAGATGGCGACGCCCACGAGCCTCGACCAGACCTGCATGACAAATATACCGCAGAAGGCAAACAGCACCATGGCGGCGGCGGCGTTGTTCTTGTGCGGGAAATAACCGCGCCAGAGGCCGGCATGCATGGGTTCGGCAACCTCGGCTGCCGAGTGGATGGACAGGTGGGGCAGGGAAAAGATGCCATAATAGCAGAGGCCGATACTGGCGAGCGTTCCGACCGCCAGCAGTTTGGCGAAATGTGTCTCGGAACGCGGCAGCAGCACGCTCGCATTGGCGCCGATGACGACAAGTGAGGTGAGAACCAGCGCCTTGAAACTGTTGGCGCCGTGGTTCGATAGAAGGGAAACGAACAGCAGCCAGAGAAAGATCGTCAGCATCAGCCAGCGAGGCTGCAGGAAGGTGCCGCGCATGGAGGTCGCCATGCTGCACAAAACTGCGCCGAACGGCAGGAAGATGAAAAGGATCTGGTTCAGCCGGCTGGACTTGTCGGTTGCGATACTCGCCGATGAGGGTAATGTCAGATCGTAAAAGGGATCGATCGATATCGCAAAGAACAGGAACAGGCCGAGGAACAGCAGGGATCCGATCAGGGGGCGGTGATCGATATCGGCGTGGCCTGTCGCGACGGCTGAAGGGTTGCGCATGCTCAACGCCTCAGGAATATCTCTGCGTGTAAGCGAAGCGCTGGCGAACATCGCTGAGATGTCGTGCGAGCCCCAGCAAAAGGGCCAATCCGGTGCCGAGCATGAAGCCGCCGGCAGCGCCGCCTATAAGCAGGATGATCGTGCGGGGGGGCCAGCTCTTCGTCTTGGGCGGCACGGGCGGCGAGATCACACGGACATTGCTGGTATCGATTTGCTGGCGTTCGGTGATCTGATGTGTGCGGCCGAGATAGGTTTCGTAGACTGCCGCCTTGGCGCGCGCATCCCGTTCCAGTTCCCGCAGACGTATCTGCGCATCGTTGTTGGTGAAAACGGTGGAACGTTCAGCGTCGGCCTTGCCGCGGAGCTGGTTCAGCGTCGCACGCGCCTGGTCCACGTCGGTCTTGGCCGTCTCGAGGATGCGGCTCGCTTCATCGGTTATGGCTTTGTCTATCGCTGCCTTTTCCGATTGCAGTGAGACCAGGCGGGGATGACGCGAGCCGTAGGTGAGGGTCAGCGAGCCGATCTGCTGCTGCAACGTATTGTAGCTCGTCCTCAGCGTCTGCATTCCGGGAGAATCAAAGACGGTCGCGGTCGCCGTCCGCCGGTCGGCAACGGCCGAACGCATCTGATTGTAGCGAGCTTCGGCCTGGATCAGCCGCTGCTGCGCATCAAGGACCTGCGTGTCGAGGGCGCTGGAAATGCGGCTGCTTGCAAGCTCGCCGGTATTGGATTCCTGGATATTGTTGTCACGCTTGAACTGCGCGACCTTTTCCTCGGCGTCCGTCACCTGGGCGCGCAGTTCGTCGAGGCGGCTGGTGAGCGTGGCGGCAACGCGGCCGGCGCTGTCGGCTGATGATTCGAAAAGCTCGGTTTCGAAGGCGCGGACGATCGCCTCGGAGAGCCTGATCGATTTTTCCGGATCCTCGGACCACACGGAAAGCGTCACCACGAAGGACCGTTCCTCGCGGGCGGCTTTTACCCGCTCGCCGAGCTCCATTAGCACGCCGAGCTCCTTGTCGCTTGCGGGGCGGTTTGGGGAGATCAGACGGAGCAGCGGCTCCAGCGCGCTGGGCTTGGTGAATTCCGGATCTTCCGTCAGGTTCATGTCCGCGACGACCTGTTTCAGCACATTGCGGGACGTCAGCACGCGCAGCTTGCTTTCCACCTCCAGCAGTTGGGAATCCCGTTGCGGGCTTGAAGCGAACACGTCGTCGGTGACGACGTTGAGGTTTTGCGGGTCGATGATGATGTCGGTATAGACGGTGTAGCGCGGCGTGGCGGTCGCGGAATAGAGAAAGGCTGCGATCACGCCGAGGACGACGAAGAAGATGATCCAGGGCAGCCCTTTGCGCAGCCAGGAGAGGACGTCGCCGGCGCCGATCTCCGACAGGCTGCGGATTTGCGCTTCGACGACCCCGTTGAGAGAGGAAGGGTAGGTCGTCGCCGGTTCCGGCGCAGGACGCGGGGCGGGCTGCGGCTGCCGGCTCTGACGACGCCAATAATCGTCGCTTTCGCCCGCATGGCTATCGTTATCGTCCTGGTAGGGCTCCTGGAAGCGGTCGTCGTCCAGCCGATCAAGAAGCGAGCCGCGATAGGGCATGCCGCCCCGCTGGCCGGCAGGCGCGGACGATGACGCCGGGCGTCGGTTCTCGGGCTCCCTCGGCCGGTACATGCACACCTCCAGCCATGCGGCGGAAGCATCGAACCCGCCGCATTTCGCCAATATTAGGCTTCATCACTAGGTCAGTACGGTGAATATCGCGTTAATCTCTCATTACGCGAAGTCCGTGAGGAGACGGCTCCAGCTTTCGGAAGCAAGGCCGCCGACAAAGATATCGTTTCCGGTTGCCGCCTCGCGGATGTCCTTATGCCGCGTCACCATGCAGAAATAGCCGCGGTGCCGGAAGCTCATCTGCCTCTGTCGCATCAACGCGTTCATCAGGAAAGGTTGCGCCATACCATGGGCCGCGGAATAGCCGGAGGCCGAAAGGTCCGCAAACATATGCCCGACCACTTCGAATTCGTGTCCTTCCCGGCAGAGGATATTGAGGACGTGCGCCGTTCTGCCCGGTTTGCCGAAAAACAGGTAGCAGCCGATCGTCGTGCCTTTGGTATTAAGGACACGTTTGCAGCGGAGCCGGCCGAGCGAAATGTTCGAAGCGGCCGTATCCATCAGCCACAGAAGATCGTCACGCGACCAGTCGGGGCGGATCGCAAAGCACTCTGTCATCGTTGCGGCGCATGTGACGAAATCATCGAAATCCGCTTCGATCGAGGTTCCGCCGACAGGTTCCCGAGGCGTGAACGTGCCAAAAAAATGCCGCGCGAGGAAGTCCGCCGGTTTGAGCGATGTCGAAAGCGGAAGATGACTGCCGGCCGGCAGTTTTCTCCTTAATCGATCGAAACCCGCCTGAAACGGTCGGAAGGTGCGGCGCCACTCGAGGCTTTGAACGGGAAGCATGAAACCGCCGCCGGTCGTCCAGTGATCGGCGCTGACGGGGGAGGCATTGTCGGAAAAACACAGGTCCGGTTGCGAGAGGCGGATCGTGCGCGCCAGTCTTGCCGCACCGGCAAGACCGGTCTTTCCGTCCGCCATGAAGGCACAGAGAAGACGCGCGGTAATTCGCCTGCCGTAAACAAAAAAGGGCATCGGAAGCGCCAGCAATGCGCTGTCGATCCGGCCCTGGTGATCCTGATGGACGATGCTGCCGTGCTCCGGTGCGTAGCCCGGACATTTCAGGAAAACGCGGTCTAGATAATCCACCAGGTCTTGTTGCGGCGCCTCGTCCTTGTTCCGGAATGCCTTGTTGAAGAGCCGGCCGACGGCTTGAAGGTCGGCAGCTTCCATCGGACGCACGCCATGTGTGGCGTTGCGGGTGAGGAAGACGGCAGGAGCCTCCACGGCCGGATGGCTGTACGGCAGGTTCATTCGGCAGGCTCGCTCACGGCAAAACTCGTCTGCCTGCTCCTCGTCACCACGCTCAGATAAACAGCCCAGGCGGCGGCCGCCATCGCTGCCTCGATCACGTAATAGGATACGAAGGTGCCGAGCGGCGGGGCATACCAGGTCGCCCATGCAGCGATGCCTGCACCAACCAGGCTGCCGGTTCCCAGGACGGAAGCGCGCGCGCCCTGATGGCCGGCTGCGCCAAGTGCTTCAAGCGCAATCGCCCAGCAGGCGACCGGCACCACGACCCAGCAGAGGACGCGGACGAAACCTACGAGCGAGACATATTCATGACCGAAAAGAAAGGGCAGCAGCGGCGCGAATACATAGACCGTCGCGCCTGCTGCAACACTGATTGTGAATGCGACGGCGAAGATCTTCGATACCCGTTCGGCCGCATGATGAAGCCCGGCCTGGCTCGCTCTTGCGGTACCCGGGTAAACGATGCGGTTCAGCGCATCGACGGAGAGGTAGCTGCTTTCGATGATGCGACGCGCAACGCTGTAGCTCGAAACGATCTCGGCCGTGGTGACCAGGCTCAGGACCAGCAGGTCGGCATTCTGACGTGCCGCCTTGAGAATGAAGGGGATGCTGAAGAAGAGGCCGAGCCGGAGCTCCTCGCGGACAAGTCCCCATCGGGGTCGGCCGAGGCGGCGAAGCGCCTGGACGCAGAAAGCCAGCATGAGGAGATGCGCCGCGAACTGCCAGATGATCCAGCCCGAGAGCGTCGATACGCCGAAGATGAGGCAGGCGAGCACGGCTGCGGCAGTGCGGATCAGCGCGAAACCCATGACCACCTTGTTCGCTGAGCCGAAATCGGAAAAGGCGATGAAGACCTGTTCGGCGAACAGGATGCAACGGACGAGCAGAATGTTCGTCACCAGCATGAGGGTGATCTCGACGACGTTTACCACCGGATCGGCAGATACGTCGAAGAAGAAGGGCAGCGCCACGGCGCCGATCAGGATGAGTGCAAGGCCGCTCGCCGCAATCAGGATCAGGTTATGCCCGAGCATGCGAGGATAGATGGCATGGTCGCGGGCGACACGGCGCACCAGGCATTCGGTGGCGCCGAGGCCGCAGAGATGAACCGCGATCGCCGAGACCGCTGTGATTGCCACAAACAAGCTGAATTCGTGGACGCCGAGGAAGCGGGCCAGGATGGCAAAGGTCAGGAGCTGGGCGAAGGAACTGACGATCAGACTGCCGCCCGAGGCGGCATAGGACAAGAACATCGGCAGGAAACCGCGAAGGCGTGCCATCTTCTGGATTAATCCGGGCGCCGTCATGCTTTACTTCCTGCCGCCTTGGCAATGTGATCGGCACCGGCTGCGTCTCGGGCCGTAAACTTCCGCAGCCAGAGTTGTGTCGAAAGAATGCCGACAAAGGCGGCATTGTCGCGGAAACCTGAAACCGTCTGTGTCCGGCACTTCTGATGCAATTTGGCGACCGCCCGCGCATTGAACAGTCCCGTCTCCGCGACTGCCTGTTCGCCGAGCATCTCGCCGACATAGGCTTGCTCGTCGTTGCCGGCGAAGGAACGGCCGTCTGGCGCTCGATATGGCTGTTTGGGCCTCTTGGTGATCACATCCGGCAGCAGGTCCTTTGCCACCCGCCGGAGGATATGTTTCTCCTCGAGACCCTTGAGCTTCATGCTTGGATTGAGCCGGGCCGCAAATTCGACCAGGCGGTGGTCGAGGAATGGGAACCGGCCTTCGACGCCATGTGCCATCGCAACCCGATCTCCCTGGCTGGAAAGGATGTAGCCCGGCAGCAGGAAACGGCCTTCGAGATATTGCGCCTGATGCAGCGGATGCCAGCGGCGGAAGTTGTCGGGCAGGCGAGAGGCAAGCTCTTCGGCGGCGTCATAGGTGCCGAGAGTGGCGCGCAAATCGTCGGAATAGAAGATCTTCGCCGCGGCCGTGGAGCGGAAACGCGGCCGGTGCGAGAAGAGCGGGTCGCCGGCAACGTCGTTCGAGGCGCCGAAGAATGCCGCGAGGTAATCCGACGATTGCTGCTTCAAGCCGGGCAAATAAGGGTAGAGCTTGCGGAAGAGATGCGGCCTGATTTTCGAACCCGGCTGGCGGGCGCAGAAGCGCCGCACGCGCGCCTCCCGAAAGATATCGTAACCGGCAAAGATCTCGTCTGCCCCTTCGCCGGTCAGCACGACCTTCATGCCGGCGTCCCGCACGAGGCCGGAGAGGCGGTAGAGCGGGGCAGGCGCGGTGCGCAGAACCGGCCGCTCCGTAAAGTTGATCACATCCGGAAAGCTCGCCGCGATATCGGCCGAGCCGCTTGCGACTGCACGATGGTGCGTCCCGAGCGCGCGGGCAACTTCCATCTGGAAGGCGCTTTCGTCATGCTCGGCGTCGTCGAAGGTCACCGAGAAGGTGTTCAATCCATTCGGCGCCATCGGCGCCGCCAGGGCGGTGATCAGCGAGGAATCGAGGCCGCCGGAAAGATAGGCGCCGACCGGTACGTCGGCACGCATGCGAAGCCGCGTCGCATCGGCAAGGAGTGCCCTCAGCTCTTGTTCCATCGCGCCCTGGTCCGCCTCGGCCCGGTCGTCGGCATCGGGAAAGTCAAGCGACCAGTAGGGCCTGACGTCGATGCGTCCGCCTTCGGCGGTCAGCAGATGTCCTGGCTCGAGTTCACGGATATCCTTGAAGGCCGTCCGCGGCGGGATCGGCGCCCAGAGCGTGAAGATCTGGTCGAGCGCAAAGGGATCGAGTTCCGCCTCGATGCCCGGCACCTGGAGCAGGGCCTTCACTTCGGAACCGAAGTAGAGCGCGCCTTTGTGCCGGGTATAAAAGAGCGGCCGCACGCCCATCCGGTCGCGGGCAAGCATCAGCCGCCGGTCACGCGCATCCCATATGGCGAAGGCGAAGTCGCCGTTGAGGCGCGAAAGGCAGTCCTTGCCATGGAGCGCATAAAGCTGAAGCAGCACTTCCGTGTCACTGCCGGTGCGAAAGACGATACCGCGAGCCTTCAGGTCGTCGCGCAGTTCCACATAGTTGAAGATCTCGCCGTTGAAGACGATGGTGAATCGGCCGTCGACACTCGTCATCGGCTGCTGGCCGTCGGCGAGCCCGATGATCGACAGGCGCACATGGGCAAGCCCGACGCCCGGCGCGGCGAACACGCCTTGTCCGTCCGGTCCGCGATGGGCAATCGCGGCCGCCATGGACGACAGGAGAGCTTCCGGATCACCGGAGCCACATGCTTCACCAAGGAAGCCAGCAAAACCGCACATCTGTTTCCGTCATGAACAGGACCTTGAACGCCGGTCATAGACGAAAATGCTTGAGGCTCTCCTTAAGCAGTCGATAAAAATTTAGATATGTCCAAAAGAGGTTCAGGTCGGCTGCATGCCGAGGACGACCGTCGGCCAGAGTTCCGACACCGTGGGATGGATAGGGACCGCCCAGCGCAACGTATCGAAAGTGGCGCCGGCATTCATCATGTCGAGTATGCCATGAATGGATTCGTCGCCGCCGGTGCCGAGGATGGCGGCTCCCAGGATACGCCTCGTGTCGGCGTCCGCCACGATCTTCATCAGGCCCTGGGTCTCGCCCTTTTCGACCGCGCGGCCAACCTGCGTCATCGGCCGGTGCCCGACGAGAACCTTCTTTCCTGCCTTGCGGGCTTCCGTTTCGCTCATGCCGACGCGGCCAAGCGGGGGATCGATGTAAAGCGCGTACCCGAGCAGCCGGTCGGAGACTTTGCGGTCTTCTCCGTCAAAGAGGTTCGCAGCAACGATCTCGAAATCGTTGTAGGCCGTATGCGTGAAGGCGCCGCGGCCGTTGCAGTCGCCCATCGCCCAGATACCCTCGACACTGGTTGCCAGACGGTCATCGACCTTGATATAGTCCTTGCCGTCGGTTTCCACTCCTGCCTTGTCCAGATCAAGGTCGTCTGTGTTCGGCCGCCGGCCGACGGCGAGCAGGATATCGGTGCCGATCACTTCCGGTTCGCCCTCTGCGCAGTCCACCCCGACTGCGATGCCGTCCCCGTGCTTGCGGAAGCGGATGCATTCGGCGTTGGTGCGGATCTTGACTCCTTCGGCTTCCAGAATGCCGCGGATGGCTTCGGAAATCTCTTCGTCCTCGCGACCTACGAGCCGCGGCCCCTTCTCGACGACCGTGACCTCCGCGCCGAAGCGACGATACATCTGCGCGAATTCCAGACCGATATAGCTGCCGCCGACGACGACCAGATGGCCCGGCACCCGCTCGAGCATGACAATGTCGCTGTTGGTCATGAACGGCACTTCGCCGATGCCCGGAAAATCCGGGATCGCGGCGCGTCCGCCGACATTGATGAAGATCTGCGGCGCGGTCAGCAGTTCGTCTCCGACCCGCACCGTGTTCTTGTCTTCGAAACGGGCATGGCCGCGGATCAGGGTGCAGTTCGGCATGCCTTCCAGCCAGCTCTCGTTGCCGTGGCGGGAATCGAGCGTCACCTGGTGCGAACGGCGCATCACCGTCGGCATGTCGATCTTCACGGAGCTCTCGAGCACGACGCCGTATTCGCTGCCGCGGCGGGCGAGATGGGCGGCATAGGCGCTGGCGACGAGCGTCTTGGTCGGCTTGCAGCCGGTGTTGACGCAGGTCCCGCCCACATGCTTCCGCTCGATGATGGCGACGCGTTTGCCGGCATCGTTGAAACGCCCGGCAAGCGAGGGGCCGGCCTGTCCAGCGCCGATGATGATCGCGTCGAAAGCCGTCATGCGGCGACCGGAATCGGCAGGGACGCAACGATCAGATAGGCCCCGATGATAGCGACGGCGTCCTCGATCAAGGCTGCAGGCAGGTCCTTTCCGAAGCCCGCGGCGAGTTTGGCGCGGACGGCTGCGCCGCCGTAAGTTCCAATTGCTGCGCCGACGACGCCGGCGATCAGGCAGACGATCCAACCGCCATAGGGTGTGCCGATGGCGGCTCCGGTCAGGGCACCCATCAGGAGCCGGGCGCCGAACTGTTGCGGAACCTTGCGGCTCGGCGTCGAGGGCAGCTGGTCGGTCACGAGTTCCACGACTGCGAGAATGGTGAAGATGCCGACGGCCCAGACTGAGCCCATGAAGGCGAGCCAGGAACCGGAAAGATTGAGCCAGCCGAGATAAGCGGCCCAGGCGATGGCGGCAGGCGCCGTCATGGCACGAAGGCCGGCGATGATGCCGATGAGAAGCGCAAGCACGTAGACCATGAAGCCCCCTGATGCCGAGACCGGCGCCGATACCCGCTTGCCAGACTGTTCCGGCTCAGGCGGCAGGTCAAGTAAAACTTCCATAAAAGCGAGCATGTCTCCTTTATGCGTCCTACGGCTGCAGTTGAACGTTAGGGCTCATGAAAGGAAGTGATGGAAATCGCTCCACCACGGATTACAATAGCCGTGCCCCTTTTGCGGGGCGGAGAGATGGGAGGACCCGGCCTGTTGAGATATCGCCTTCTTTTGCCGCTGGTCCTCCTGGCGGTGCTTGGGCTTGCCTTGATCTTCAGGGGCAACGATATCGCGGCGCGCGGCTATATGAACGAAGCCGAAACGCAAGCCGCCACGACATTGCGGCTGGCGGTATCGGCATTGGATGGCCACCTGAAGCGTTACGAGGCTCTGCCGGCGCTGATCGCCGATCAGCAGAATGTCGAGGCGCTAATCCTCGACCCAGGAAACGACGCGCTGCGGGCAACGACAAATGCCTATCTCAAGGACGTCAACGCTCTTCTCAAGTCGTCCGATATCTATGTGATGACGATGGACGGCCAGACCGTTGCGGCGAGCAATTACGACACTCCGATCAGCTTCATCGGCGAGAACTTCACCTACCGGCCCTATTTCCAGGACGCGGCGGCTGGGCGGCAATCGCGTTTTTATGCGCTTGGCACGACATCCCTGAAACGCGGCTATTATTTCGGCTCGCCGATCGAGGTCGGCGGCGTGATCCGCGGCGTGATCGTCTTCAAGGTGGATATCGATTCCATCGAAGACAGTTGGCGCGGCGGTGACGACCGGATCTTCGTCTCCGATCCGGAAGGCATCATCTTCATGACCGGCAGTCCGGAATGGCTTTATGCAAGCATTCTGCCGCTGACTCCCGAACGGATCGCACGCACTGAGGCCTCCAGGCGGTATGCGGACGCGAAACTGCGGGAATTGCCGGTGAAGCGCGGCGCATTTGCCGATCGCGATGTCATGGTCATTGCCGACAATCGGGTTGAGAAGGAATATCTCATCGTTTCCCAGCCCATGCCGGATGCGGGCTGGACGGTCAACGTTCTGATGGACACGAGTTCCGTCCGTACCCAGGCGAAAACCGCGACCGTCGCGGCGATCCTGACGCTCTGCCTCGCCGGCCTGGCGCTTGCCGTCCTGATGCAGCGACGCGCACGCCTCAATGAACGCATGCAGCTGCAGGCGGAAGCCCGCAACGAACTGGAGCGACGCGTGGCGGAGCGCACCGCCGATCTTGCCCGCGTCAACAGCCGCATCGAGGAGGAGATCGCCGAGCGGCGGCTCACCGAACAGCGGTTGCGGCAGACGCAGGCCGATCTCATCCAGGCCGGCAAGCTCGCCGGTCTCGGCCAGATGTCGGCCGCCCTTTCCCACGAGTTCAACCAGCCTTTGGCCGCAGCCAAGACCTATGCGGAGACGACGGGTGTGCTCATCGATCTCGGCCGGACGGACGAGGCAAGGGACAATGTCCGTCGCATCTCGGCGCTGATCGACCGCATTGCGTCGATCAGCAAGCACTTGCGCAACTTCGCCCGCAAGCCGAACGAGAAGCTCGGTCCCGTGCTGATCGAGGACGTGATGCGGGATACGCTCGAGATCGTGGCGGCGCGGCTCAAGACGGCCGATGCCGTCCTGGACGTGGAGATCGATCCGATGCTGCCGGCCGTGAAGGCGGGGGCCGTGCGCCTGCAGCAGGTTCTGGTGAACATCATCACCAATGCGGCCGATGCGGTGGAGGGGCTGGAGGACCGGCGTATCACCGTTTCTGCCGAGAAGGAGGGCGACAAGGTGGTCGTGTCGGTACGCGATCGAGGTCCCGGCGTTCCACCGGCCATCCGCGAGCGCATCTTCGATCCGTTTTTTACTACCAAGGGCGTGGGCAAGGGCTTGGGGCTCGGCCTTTCGATCTCCTACAATATCATCAAGGATTTCGGCGGCAGTCTGAGCGTCGGTGAGCATCCCGATGGCGGCGCAGTCTTCAACATCGAGCTCGACGCTGCCGACGGCAATCTTCTGGAGGCAGCCGAGTGAACGGACAAAGGGTGCTGCTGGTCGACGACGAGGAGGAGCTGCGCCGTTCGACCGCACAAGCGCTGGAACTCTTCGGCCTTTCGGTCCAGACATTTTCCCATGCGGATCATGTGCTCGAACTTACGGGTTTCGGCTTCGACGGGGTGGTCGTCAGCGATATCCGTATGCCCGGCATCGACGGCATGACGCTGCTTCACCGCATCCGCGAGCTGGATGCGGAAATCCCGGTGATCCTGGTGACGGGCCACGGCGACGTCCAGCTTGCGGTGAAAGCAATGCGGGAAGGTGCCTACGACTTTCTCGAAAAGCCGTTCACGCCGCAGCATCTCGCGGGCATCATCCGCCGGGCGCTGGATCGGCGCGGTCTGGTGCTCGAAAACCGGCGGCTACGGGCGGTCGCCGGCAAGCGCGATGATGTCGAGGCACGGCTTCCGGGGCGCACCCAAGTCATGGTCGACCTGCGCTATCAGCTCCGCGCGATCGGGGCTGCCGATGCGGATACGCTGATTATCGGCGAGACGGGGGTGGGCAAGGAGGTGGTGGCGAGGGCGCTGCACGATGTCAGCCCGCGTGCCCATAAGCCGTTCATCGCCATCAACTGTGCTGCGCTGCCGGAAAACCTGATCGAAAGCGAGCTGTTCGGTCACGAGGCCGGCGCCTTTCCGGGCGCATTGCGTCCCCGTTACGGCAAGTTCGAGCACGGCCGCGGTGGCACGATCCTGCTCGACGAGATCGGTTCGATGCCGGTCGATCTCCAGGCAAAATTCCTGCGCGTTTTACAGGAGCGGGTGATCACGCGGCTCGGCTCCAACGAAACCGTGCCGTTGGATGTCCGCTTTATCGCCACCAGCAAAGTGGACCTGGAGGCAGAGGTCGCAGCGGGGCGTTTCCGCGCCGATCTTTTCTACCGCCTCAACGTGGCAACCATCCATGTCCCGTCGCTCGCTCAGCGACGAGCCGATATCCCGCTGCTCTTCCTGCAGCTCGTCCGAGAGGCGGCGGCGCGCTACGGCCGGGAGGATCCGAACGTGCCCGCCGATGTGATCTCTGCGATCGCCCAGCGCGACTGGCCGGGCAACGTGCGGGAACTGCGCAATGCCGCGGACCGCCTGGTGCTCGGTCTCGACCCGAGGCCTGGCGAGACCGCCGTGCCGGGACGAGACGGGGCAGGGCGGCTGGCTGACAAGGTCGCGGCTTTCGAGCGAAATATCATTGCCGGCGAGATCGCCGCCCATGGGGGTGCGTTGAGGCCGGTTTATGAATCTCTCGGGATTTCGCGCAAGACGCTTTACGAAAAGATGCAGAAATATGGCCTCGACAAGAAGATCTTGGGCGTGGAACACCTGCTGCAGGACGACCGGGACGGATAACGGCGAATGTAATGGGTGGAAATCCACCCATGCTTTTGGCGCCTTGTGGCCCAATCCACCCATGGTGCAACGCATCAAAGCTAGAAAAAACGATTTAGTACTTTTCAAATGATTGCACCTGCCCAGCGCATTGGCGCAGATTTCCGGCAGGTTGGCGCCGGAGGACTTGAGCGCTGACTGTGCTCTATTTCATCCTGGAGGACCCCGATGAAAACCCTGAACGCCTTTATTGGCGCTACCGCTCTTGCGGCGCTTTCGCTTTTCTCCGCTTCCGCCAATGCCGCCGGTTATCCGGAGCGGCAGATCACCATGGTGGTTCCGTTTGCGGCCGGCGGCCCAACCGACACGGTTGCCCGTCTGGTAGCTGAATCCATGTCGAAGAATCTCGGCCAGCAGATCATCGTCGAAAACGTCGGCGGTGCCGGCGGCACGCTCGGCGCGGGCCGCGTGGCCAGCGCCGACCCGGACGGCTACACGGTTCTGCTCCACCATATCGGCATGGCGACCAGCGCCACCCTCTACCGCAAGCTTTCCTACGACACGCTGAACGCTTTCGACTATGTCGGTCTCGTCACCGAAGTTCCGATGACGCTGCTTGCCCGCAAGGACATGGAAGCGAAGGATCTCAAGGGACTGATCGAATACGCCAAGGCCAATGCGGATAAGGTTACTGTCGCGAATGCCGGCATCGGCGCTGCCTCGCATCTTTGCGGCATGCTCTTCATGAGCGCGATCGAGACGCCCCTTGTCACGGTTCCCTACAAGGGCACCGGTCCGGCCATGACCGATCTTCTCGGCGGACAGGTCGATATCATGTGCGACCAGACGACCAACACCACCAAGCAGATCCAGGGCGGCACAGTAAAGGCCTATGCGGTCACGTCGCCGGAACGCCTCGACGTTCTGAAGGATCTTCCGACTGTCACCGAAGCCGGCTTGCCGGGACTGACGGTGGGTATCTGGCACGGCATCTACACGCCGAAGGGCACCCCTAAGGAAGCGATCGACAAGCTCAGCGCTGCATTGAAGGTCGCGCTGAAGGACCCGAACGTCGCCGCCCGCTTCGCCGAACTCGGCACGGAGCCCTCGTCCGAGAACGATGCCACTCCGGAAGCGCTGAAGGCCAAGCTTGAAGGCGAAATCACCCGTTGGAAGCCGATCATCGAGGCTGCTGGACAATACGCCGACTAAGCTGCACCATCGGCTGAGGCTTTCATTCGGTTCGCGTCTTTCCAATCCCTCTCCTCCACTCCGGAGGGGAGGGATTCTCTAAAGAAAAACGGTGTGAACGGTTTGGTGGCCGGCCCTTCGTCATCCTCGTCCAAGAGGATCCGTTGACCAGGTGATCTTGGCCATCCGCTCTTCGATCCATACGGAGACACCATGAATTCGCTGAAATTCGACACCACCAATCTGATCTGCGGACTGCTGTTCGTCCTGACGGGCATCTACTTCGCCTATCAGGCCTTCGAGCTCGAACTCGGTACGGCATTTCGCATGGGCCCGGGATATTTCCCGTTCATTCTCGCCTGCGCGCTGATGCTGTTCGGAGTCATCATCCTCGTTCAGGCCGCGCGCGTCCATGGTGAGCCGATCGGCCATATCGCCTGGCGCGGGATGCTCTTCATCCTGCCGGCACCGATCTTTTTCGGCCTCACCGTGCGGGGCCTCGGCTTCGTGCCGGCGCTGTTCTTCACGGCATTGATCGCATCGTTTGCATCAGGGCGGATGAAGCCTCTGACGGCGGTTGTTCTCTCCGCCGCCTTGACGGTTTTCGCAGTCGCGGTCTTCATCTACGGCCTCGGCCTCCCGTTCCGCAGTTTCGGCCCCTGGCTCGGTCTTTGAGGTGTGAGTGATGGATCTGTTCAGTAATCTCGCGCTCGGCTTCGCGACCGCAACCTCTCTGGAAAACCTGTTCTTCTGCCTGATCGGCGTGCTGCTCGGCACCCTGATCGGCGTGCTGCCGGGTATCGGCGCCACTGCGACGATCGCCATGCTGCTGCCGATCACGTTTCAGCTGGAGCCGGTCTCTTCGCTGATCATGCTCGCCGGTATCTATTACGGCGCGCAATACGGCGGCTCCACCACGGCGATCCTCATCAACATGCCGGGTGAATCCTCCTCTGCCGTCACGGCCATCGACGGCTATCAGATGGCGCGCAAGGGCAAGGCGGGTGCAGCACTTGCGATCGCGGCGATCGGCTCGTTCTTCGCCGGCACCGTTTCGACCTTCCTGGTAGCGATCTTTGCGCCGCCGCTCACCGAAATCGCACTGCAGTTCGGCGCGGCCGAATATTTCTCCCTGATGGTCGTCGGCCTGGTGTCCTCGATTGCATTGGCGCACGGTTCGATCGTCAAGGCGCTGGCGATGGTGGCGCTCGGCCTGTTGCTGGGGCTCGTCGGCACCGACATCTACACCGGAACGCCGCGCTTCACGCTCGGCATTCGTGAGTATGCCGACGGCCTGAATTTCGTTGCCGTCGCGGTCGGCGTCTTCGGTATCGCGGAAATTCTCCGCAACCTTGAAAACGAAAAGAGCCGGTCGGTGCTGGTGTCGAAGGTCAGCGGCCTGCTGCCGACCAAGGAGGACTTTCGGGCGATGGTCGCGCCGGTTTTGCGCGGCACTGTCATCGGCTCGATCCTCGGTATCCTGCCGGGCGGCGGTGCAATCCTTGCGGCTTTCGCCTCCTACACGGTGGAAAAGAAGGTCTCAAAGAACCCGCAGGAATTCGGCCAGGGAGCTGTAGCGGGCGTCGCCGGACCTGAATCAGCCAACAATGCCGGTGCGCAGACCTCCTTCATTCCGCTTTTGACCCTCGGCATTCCGGCCAATCCGGTCATGGCGCTGATGATCGGCGCGATGATCATCCAGGGCATCGTGCCGGGTCCGAATGTTGCTGTCGAGCAGCCGGCCCTCTTCTGGGGCATCATCGCCTCCATGTGGATCGGCAATCTGATGCTCGTCGTCCTCAACCTGCCGCTCATCGGGCTGTGGGTGAAGCTGTTGACCATCCCTTACTACGTGTTGTTCCCGATCATCATGGCCTTCTGCTCGATCGGGGTCTACAGCGTCAATTCGAACGTCTACGATCTCTACTCCGTGGCCTTCTTCGGCTTCATCGGCTACGTGCTGGTCAAGCTCCGCTGCGAGCCCGCGCCGCTGCTGCTCGGCTTCGTGCTCGGGCCGCTTCTGGAAGAGAATCTGAGGCGTGCGATGATCCTGTCGCGCGGCGATCCGACAACGTTCGTCACGCGTCCGATCAGCGCCGGCCTTCTCTTTATCGCAGCGCTGGTCCTGGTCGTCGTCTTCCTGCCGAGCGTCAAGAAGAAACGCGAGGAAGTCTTCGTCGAAGAGGATTGAGATATCATTGGGTGCCCCGGACCTCAGACGGTCTGGAGCACCTGCATTTCGTCGATAGGTTGGGGGCCGCCGATACGCTTCAGAAGCAGGCGGCCCATCAGCAGCCCGGCCTCCGCCAGGTCCTCGTAGATGGTTTCGACCCGCGGCCTGATCTGGTCGAAAAGGCCGGAGGTTTGTTTGGCCACCAGGCGCACATCCTTCCCCAGTTCGAGATGGTGGTCGTAGGCTGCGGCCATGACCGAAAGGGCGGAAACCTCGCCGCCGCAGATAAAGCCATCCGGCCGTTCCGCTTCGCCCATCCGGCGGAAAAGATAATCGCGGATATCGTCCGATCCGCTGTCGAGCGTGACGTCTCTGGCGATCTCGAACGCGACCCCTTCCTCCCGCACTGCTGTCATGAAACCGTGCCGCATGTGATGGGCAAATGTGAAGCGTTCAGGCGGCAGGATGATGAACAGCTTCCTGCAGCCCGCCGCGATCAGTTTTCGCGCCGCCAGATAGGCAAAACCATAGTTGTCGTAATCGACGTATGGATGGGCGGTCGCCAGTTCCGTCCGACCGTGACAGATAAATGGAAAATTGTTTTCCATCAGCAGTTTTACGCGTTCGTCCGACGGTTCGGTCCGGGTGAAGATAATGCCGTCGGCCATGCGGTTACGCATGATATGCCGGACCGGGTCGGCCTGCGGCGTGTCGGAGAAATGCGGCGTGATGACAAGGTGATAAGGTGTGCCGCGGAGCGCTTCCGTCAGCCCTTTGATCATAGAGGTGGCATAGCTCAGGATTTCCTCGTGAGGATCGAGGACGAGGCTGATGACGTTGGTGCGGCCTGTACGCAGGCGTTGGGCCGCACGGTCGGGCAGGTAACCGATCTCGCTTGCCACCTGCCGCACACGCTGGCGTGTCTCCAGGGCTATCTGCGGCGCATCGGCGAGCGCACGCGACACCGTGGTGACGGCAAGTCCCGTCAATTCGGCGATGGTTTTCAGGGTGGGCTTCGCGTTGCCGCCGGCTTGCCCGGATTCCCGCTCCGGCTTCGCCCGCCGACCCTTCTCCCCCAGGTCTCCCAGCGACATCTCCTTCTTCCTCCGTTCCCGCCCAAAAAACCAAGGCAAGCTTCATCTATATCGTTACAAATTTTTTCGGCTACGCGGGAATTTTTTCTCGATTCCGGAGAAAAATTTCGAGTTTTGGGGAAATTCGCATTGAATTCAATCTGTTATCGGTATGTCCGATTGCTGTAGAAATCTCCGTGTCCGGGTTGACACCCACCGCATTTATATCGTTATAAATCGAAATATCCGGAGAGGAGCCCGGATGCAAAGGGAGAATCTCAATGAATATTCGAATGATCAGCAAACTCGCCGCCGGTGCGGCGATTATCGCTCTGACGGCCGGTGCCGCCAAGGCAGCCGAAAGCGTCGAAGTCCTTCACTGGTGGACCTCGGGCGGCGAAGCGGCGGCGCTCAACGTCTTGAAGGAAAACCTGCAGAAGGAAGGCGTTGCCTGGAAGGACATGCCGGTTGCCGGCGGTGCAGGTTCTGCGGCGATGACCGCGCTGCGCGCCCGCGTTACCGCCGGCGATCCGCCGACCGCCGTTCAGCTCCTCGGTTTCGACCTGAAGGACTGGGCGGAAATGGGTGTTGCCGCAAACCTCGACGAACTCGCCACCAAGGAAGGCTGGGACAAGGTCATTCCGGCTGCACTCCAGGACTTTTCCAAGTATGACGGCCACTGGATCGCGGCTCCGGTGAACATCCACTCCACCAACTGGCTGTGGATCAACAAGGCCGCCCTCGACAAGGCCGGCGGCAAGGTTCCGACCAATATCGACGAGTTCATCGCCCTGCTCGACAACTTCAAGGGCCAGGGCCTTACCGCGCTCGCTCATGGCGGCGTTCCGTGGCAGGACGGTACGCTCTGGGAAGCCGTCGTTCTCTCCGTCGGCGGTCCGGACTTCTACAAGAAGGCCGTTCTCGACCTCGATCCGGCTTCGCTTTCCAGCGACACCATGAAGAAGGTCTTCGACACCATGTCGAAGCTCAGGACCTATTTCGACCAGAATTTCTCGGGTCGCGAATGGAACCTCTCGACTGCCATGGTCATCGAGGGCAAGTCCGGCGCCCAGCAGATGGGCGATTGGTCGAAGGGCGAGTGGCTGCGCGCCAACAAGAAGCCGGGCACCGACTTCGTCTGCATCCGCTTCCCCGGCACGCAAGGGTCCGTTCTCTTCAATGCCGACCAGTTCATGATGTTCGACGTGGGTGACGATCAGCGTGCCGCACAGCTCAAGATGGCTTCGGCCGTCGAAAATCCGGCATTCCAGATCGCTTTCAACACGGTGAAGGGTTCGGTACCTGCCCGCACCGACATCTCGGACGAGAAGTTCGACGATTGCGGCAAGAAGGGCATGAAGGATCTGGCCGAAGCAGCCACCAAGGGCACGATGATGGGCTCGCTCGCCCATGGTTATGCCCAGCCGGCCGCCATCAAGGAAGCCATGCTCGACGTCATCACCCAGCATCTCAACGGCCAGCTCACGACCGACGCGGCGCTGAAGCGCCTGCCGGAAGCGGTTGCTGCCGCCAAGTGATGGCATAGTTGAACGCCAAGGTGAGGGGGTTGCCGACGGCGATCCCCTTACTTGTAATTCAGCATCTTAGCCAAAGGCTAGGTGCCAGATTTTGTTGGTGAGAGGATAGGTCACGCATCCTCGGAACTGATATTTCTCCCGCCCTCATCCGGAGGTCATGATGACGACAATCGAGCCGGTGCCCGCCCTGACGCCCAATGGGATCCCAAAGAGACAGGGCCGATCACTTGCGGACGGATTGCGCAACGCGCTGCCGAAGATCGTCCTGGCGCCGTCGTTCGCGGTCATCCTGGTTTTCGTCTACGGGTTCATCCTCTGGACGATCTATCTGTCGTTCACGACCTCCCGCATCATGCCGGTCTACAAATGGGGCGGGTTCGACGCCTATTTCCGTCTCTGGTCGCAGCCCAACTGGTATGTGGCCATGCAGAATCTCGCAATCTTCGGCATTCTCTACATCGGCATCTGCATCGCGATCGGTCTGTTCATCGCTATCTTGATGGACCAGCGGATCCGCGCCGAAGGCGTGCTACGGCCGATCTTTCTCTATCCGATGGCGCTCTCCTTCGTCGTCACCGGCACGGCCTGGAAATGGTTTCTGAACCCCGGTCTCGGGCTTGAAAACACCATGCACAATCTCGGCTGGGAAAGCTTCAAGTTCGACTGGCTGGTCAATCCCAATATGGCGATCTACACCGTCGTCATCGCCGGGGTCTGGCAGGCATCCGGTTTCGTCATGGCGATGTTCCTGGCCGGTCTTCGCGGCATCGACGGGGAGATCATCAAGGCCGCCCAGATCGACGGCGCCTCGACGATATCCATCTATCGCCGCATCATCATTCCGCTCTTACGCCCCGTTTTCCTGTCCGCCTTCATCGTGCTCGCGCATATGGCGATCAAGTCCTACGATCTGGTCATTGCGCTGACCGGAGGCGGGCCGGGCAATGCGACCGAGCTGCCCTCCACCTTCATGTATTCCTATACCTTCACGCGCAACCAGATGGCCGTCGGTTCGGCGAGCGCCGTCATGATGCTGATGGGCATCACCGCGATCATCGTGCCCTATCTCTATTCGGAACTGCGGGAGAAGCACCAATGAGCGCGGCCAACGAAACCGTCAGCGCCGGCCAGGCCCGCGCCGCCCGCTATTTCATCTATGCGGCCCTCGTCGTGCTCGCACTCGTCTACCTCCTGCCGCTTTATGTGATGCTGATCACCTCGCTGAAGTCGCTCGACGAGATCCGCGGCGGCGACATGCTGGCCCTGCCGGGCTCCCCTTCGATCGCCGCCTGGGTCAAGGCCTGGGGCGAGGCCTGCATCGGGGTCAGCTGCGTCGGCATCAAGGGTTATTTCTGGAACTCCATCAAGATGGTGGTTCCGGCCGTGCTGATCTCGACGCTGCTCGGCGCCCTCAACGGATACGTGCTGACGAAATGGCGATTCCCCGGTCATAAACTGGTTTTCGGCATGATGCTGTTCGCCTGCTTCATTCCGTTCCAGGCGGTTTTGATTCCGATGGCGCGTCTTCTCGGTCTCCTCGGCCTTTCGAATTCCACCACGGGCCTCGTCATGGTGCACGTGATTTACGGCCTCGGCTTCACGACGCTGTTCTTCCGCAACTATTACGAAGCTTTCCCAGACGAGCTGGTGAAGGCAGCGATGATCGACGGCGCCGGCTTCTTCCGTATCTTCTGGCGCATCCTGCTGCCGAGTTCCGGGCCCATCATCGTCGTCACGATCATCTACCAGTTCACCAATATCTGGAACGACTTCCTGTTCGGAATTTCGTTTGCGGGCGGTGAGGCCTCACCGATGACGGTGGCGCTCAACAACCTCGTTTCCTCCTCCACCGGCGTCAAGGAATACAACGTCGACATGGCCGCGGCCGTGTTCGCGGCATTGCCGACGCTGTTCGTTTATATCGTCGCCGGACGCTACTTCGTGCGCGGTCTGATGGCCGGCGCAGTCAAGGGCTGACTTAGGGATAACCGTCAATGAGCTTTCTTGAAATCAAGAACATTCGCAAGAAGATCGGCAATGTCGAGATCCTCAAGGGTATCGATATCGATCTGGAAAAGGGCGGCTTCCTGGTGCTCGTCGGCCCTTCAGGTTGCGGCAAGTCGACCCTCCTGAATGCCATCGCCGGTCTCCTGCCGCCGTCGTCCGGCGATATCGTCATCGACGGCCAGGTGATCAACGACCTGCATCCCTCGCAGCGCGACATCGCCATGGTCTTTCAGTCCTACGCGCTTTATCCGAACATGACGGTGGAACAGAACATCGCGTTTGCGCTTGAAATGCGCGGCATCGAGAAGGCGCAGCGCGAGGCCGCGGTAAAGCAGGTGGCTAAAACCCTGCAGATCGAGCACCTGCTGAAACGCCGTCCGAGCCAGCTTTCCGGCGGCCAGCGCCAGCGCGTCGCCATGGGCCGCGCGCTCGTTCGCCAGCCGCGGGTCTTCCTATTCGACGAACCGCTATCGAACCTCGATGCGAAGCTTCGTGTCGAGGTGCGGGCCGAGATCAAGGCGCTTCACCAGAACACCAACGCCACCATCGTCTATGTTACCCACGATCAGATCGAGGCGATGACGCTCGCCACCAAGATCGTCGTCTTGAAGGAAGGCATGGTCCAGCAGGTCGGTACGCCGGCGGAGATCTACAATCACCCGGCCAACCTGTTCGTCGCCGACTTCATGGGCTCGCCGGCAATGAACATGCTGAAGGGCAAAGTGATGTCCGCCGCCGGCGCGCAGGGCATTTCGCTCTTCGGCAACGAAGGCGTCAAAGTCGCCATGCCGCCATCGGTTACGACAATCCTACCCGACGGCAAGGAAGTCATTCTCGGCCTGCGTCCGGAAACGATCACCGATGCCGGCCTGGTGGATCCCGAGGCGCGCGCCACGGCCCAGATCGCCGCCGACGTCATCATGGTCGAGCCGACCGGTTCGGATACTTTTGTCACCGGCAAGCTGGACGGCGCGAGCTTTACCGCCCGAACCCGCTCCGACGTGCAGGTGAAACTCGGCGAGAAGTTTCCCTTCTCCTTCAACCTGGACAAGGCCGTCGTCTTCGATCCCGAAAGTGGCAGCCGCATCGGCTGACGCGCCCGTCATTGACGTTTGCGCGATCAATCGGACGTGGCTCCGTCCGGGGCTGTTTCTCGCGAAGCCGCACTCTTGTCGACCACCGAATTCGAGGGCTTGGCTCCGCGAAAGCCCGGAACAATCCGGAGGAGGCTGCGTTCGGTTTGTGTTCCGTTTGGAACGGAACCAACCAGGTCGAGGAGACAAACAATGGCTAACGGAAACTATTCTCAACCGGGCCGGTATCGAAACGACCGGATGCGAGGCGAACGCGATTTTCCTCGCGAGCCGTCCGGTGATTATCGCCCGGGAGACACGGGGTACGTCCGCGGTTTTGGCGACAATCAGCGAAGCGGCGACAATTTTCCCGGCGATCACGAATACGGCCGGGAGGATGGCGATCGCTCGCGGTTCTCCCGCTATGGCCGGGGCGAGCAATGGGCCACCGACGACTACGGTTATGACCCCGGCTACGGTGATACGGAGCGCTCGCGAATATGGGCGCGCGACTCCTACCGGGGCAGACCCTCTTCATTCAGCTATGAACCCGGCCGCGGTCGCGTGAACCAGGCCTATGGCGAGCAATACGGTTCGGACTATGGTTACGGCGGCGAGAGCCGGCCGCGCTACGGCCAGGAGCACCGGTTCCGCGAAGAAGAGGACTATGGCCGCAAACGTGGCTTCATGGAGCGGGCAGGCGACGAGGTCGCTTCCTGGTTCGGCGATGAGGAGGCCGAACAGCGTCGCGCGATGGATGAACATCGGGGAAAGGGACCGAAGGGTTACCAACGCTCCGACACCAGGATCGAAGAAGACGTCAACGACCGTCTGAGCGATGATCCCATACTGGACGCTTCGAACATCTCGGTTACCGTGAAAGGTGCGGAGGTCACCCTCGACGGCTTCGTTTCCAGCCGCTGGGACAAACGCCGGGCCGAGGATCTCGTGGACGGTGTTTCGGGTGTACGGCATGTGCAGAACAACCTGCGCGTCAACAACGCTCCGACCGACACCTTGACAGGTTCGACGACCATCTGATCCGGTCGGCAGGCGCCACTGGACCGCTTTGCGGAGGGGTCCAGTCCTCGAAGTCGATGATAAAACCCCTTTCGGCGAACCCTCGCGGAAAAGACACATTGTCAGCAATCAATCCTTGGCCCGACTTCCAAAACCAGTTAGAAGTCCTGTGCTGCATATATTAGTAGATGGCGGGATACATAAATGAACATGAGGGCGGACGGCAGGCCACGTGCGCCGTCTTTTCGGGTTAACTCCAGGAAATGTTAAGAATTTCGCGGTTTTTCCCGATTGCGCCCATTGGCGCGTATCTGGTTGCGCTCGCAGCCGGTGTGGCTCTGCCCCTGCTGATCTTCGTCGGTTATCTGATGATGGAGCTGGAGGCGAACGAGCGCGAAATCCTTGCCAACGACACGGCTGAGGACGCACAGCTCATTGCTCGCGCCGTCGATCGCGAGCTGCAGGATATGGCAACGACGCTGCGGATCCTCGTGACGTCGCCGGAGCTTAAAAACGGGGACCTGAAGTCATTCCACAACAGGACCCAGACCAGCCTGCGCTCCAATTCGCTGTATGTGCTGGTCGTCGATGCGGATGGGCAACAGAAACTCAATACGCGCGTGCCCTTTGGAACTCCCCTCCAGAAGGTTTCCAATCCAACGGCGCTTCAGTCGGCGCTGCGCAGCGGCGTGACCGAAGTTTCCGGCGTCTTTTTCGGGGCAACCAGCGGCAAGCATGTGTTCAACATCACCATGCCGATGCCCACCGAAGTCTCCGGCGCCGGTGCGGCGATGGTCATCACGCAGAATGCCGAGGATCTACAGAAGCTGATTTCCGTGGAGAGGCTTCCCGCAGGCTGGTCCGTCGCCATCGTCGACGGCCTGGGAAATGTAGTTACGTCCGTCGGGGCCGACACATTCGCCTCAGGCTCTGCCTTTCCCGCAAATACCCTGAAGCTGATGACAGGTTTCAAGGGGACCATCGAGGACATGAGCGGTGACCGCAGGCAGATGTATGGTTATGCGCAGATCACCGGCTGGACCTGGAAGGCGGTCGTCTGGGGCCCGATCGATACGGCGCAGGCGAGCATTCTCACCACATGGCGGCAGTTGATCGGGGGCGGCGCGATCTTTCTCGCCGTCGGCATGTTGATCGCCTGGCTGGTCGGGCGTCAGCTTCGGATTCCCATCCGGCAGCTCGCGCAAATGGCTGAACGGATGGGCAGGGGCGAGATCGTTTCGCCCATCGAAACGAAAATCCGCGAAGCCAACCAGGTTGCGGTGGCTCTATCGAACGCATCCTTCGACCGCAGCCAGGCGGAGGACCGCATCCATCTGATCCTGCATGAGCTCGTACATCGCACGAAGAACATCCTGACTCTGGTGCAGGCCATGATGCGTCAGCTGGCGCGCAAGGACACCACCATGGAGGAGTTCCAGAGGGCTATCAGTGGCCGGTTGCAGGGGCTCGGCAAATCCATCGAAGCACTTGCGAAAGAGCAGTGGTCGGGGGTTTCGATTCGGCGAGTCATCGAAATCCATCTCAGTACCTTTGGAGAAGTGGCCGAGCGGGTCGAACTTCAGGGAGCGGATTTCACGCTCAAAGCCGAAGCGGTACAGAATCTGGGCCTCATCCTGCATGAGCTTGCGACCAATTCCGTCAAGTACGGTGCGCTTTCGGTGCCGCACGGCAAGGTCCGGATCGCCTGGAAGGACGTGGTCAAGGATGATGAGGACGAGGTAAAGCTGCGCCTGGTGTGGGAAGAAAAGAACGGGCCGCCGGTTCATGAGCCCTCACGCACCGGCTTCGGCACCACCATCGTCAAGCGCCATGCGGCAGCGGCTTTTGGGGGGGAGGTCGAAATCGATTTTAATCCCGGAGGGCTTTGCTGGAGGTTGACCGCGCCGCGTGCCGCGTTCGAGCGAGGCGAGGGCGCCGACGATCTGAGGGACATAGCGATTTAGCCGACAACCGGAACGAAGGCGTCGCTTTGCCGTTAATCGGCCATGGACGCCATGCTCACCACAATCGACATCGATCAGGATACCCTTCAAACAATCGGCCTTACCTATGTCAGCGATACGGAACCCGGCATCCGCAGGCTCCGGCGCGGCAAAGGGTTCTGCTACCGCCTGCCGGACGGAGCGCTGCTGACTGACGAGCGGGAGCGGCGAAGGATCGCAGCGCTCGGGCTGCCGCCTGCCTACGAGAATGTCTGGATCTGCCTCGATCCTCGCGGCCACCTGCAGGCAACAGGGTATGATTCCCGCGGCCGAAAGCAATACCGGTATCATCCCGACTGGCAGAGTTTCCGCAGCGAACGAAAGTTCGACCAGCTCTTGAAGTTCGGAGAGGCGCTGCCGCGGATTCGCAGCCGGGCGAAACGGGATCTGGCACTTGGTCTGGATAAAACCGAGGCCGTGATTGCTGCGCTGGTCGCGCTCCTGGATGCGACGCACCTGCGGGTGGGAAACCAGGCCTACGCAAAAGAGAACAGGACCTATGGAGCAACGACGCTCTTGAAGCGTCATATGACCCTGTCGGACGACGCGGTCCTCCTGCGCTTCACGGCGAAGGGCGGGAAGAGGGTACGGCACACGCTGAAGCATCCGCGCCTGCAGCGCATCCTGGAGGAGATAGCGGATCTGCCCGGACGGCAGCTGTTTTCCTGGCCAGATGAACAGGGCGTGCCTCATTCGGTGGATTCAGGTCGCTTGAACGCCTACCTTGCCAAGGCGGCGGGTTTTCCGGTGTCGGCAAAGACATTCCGGACCTGGGGCGGGAGTCTCACCGCCTTCAACGCTGCCTGGGACTTCATGGAAAGGGAAGGAAAGCCTCCAAAGATAAAATTGATGGCTCACGCGGCTTCTGACGCGTTGCACAATACCCCGGCGGTTTGCCGCTCCAGCTATATCCATCCAAGCATTTTGGAGCTTTCTGAAAACACGGCGCCACTGGAAAAGATAATGACAAACAAGGCGGAGCTGAATGTTCCGAGGGGCTTGAGGGAAAGCGAGGGCCGATTGGTGGCCTTTCTCCGGGAGGTTTCCCCGGAGAACCCGCCGATGACCGCCCGCGAAGCACTGCGGGCGGCTGTTGGAGAGCTGGCGAAAACTTAGGCCGCGCGGCGATCGTGGGGACCTTCTTGAATCTCCTCGACGATCTTTTCCACGAACTGGGGAAGATCCTTTGGCGATCGAGACGTGATGATCCCGTTGTCGACGACCACCGCCTCGTCCTTCCAGGACGCGCCGGCATTGCGGATGTCGGTGCGAATGGAATGGTAAGAGGTAGCCTTGCGGCCGCGAAGCGCATCCGCTTCCACCAGCAGCCAAGGGCCGTGGCAGATCGCGGCAACCGGCTTGCCGCTCTTGACGAAGTCTCGCACCACCTTCACGGCTTCTTCATTAACGCGCAGAAGATCTGGGTTGATCTGCCCGCCGGGCAAAACCAGGGCGTCGAACTCCTCCGTCTTCACATTCTTCGCCTCGAGATCGACGGACACGGTATCGCCCCAATCCTTCTCGTCCCAGCTCTTGATCTCGCCGGTTTTGATGGATGCGATCTTGACGGTGGCGCCTCGCTTCTTCAACTCCTCCAACGGAACCCGAAGTTCCGATCGTTCATAGCCGTCGGTGGCCAGAATAAGGATGGAAGCGGAATCGATAGCGGTCATTCATTACTCCTTCGGTCGATTTCGTCCGGCTCCTTCACAAGCGGCCTGAGGAAAGGTCACGGCCGTTGATCGACGCCGGAACGCTGATTTCATCGCGGGGCGACTTAGGTAGAGGCAGAACCACGGCCTCCGGCACCATAACCTGAAGCTCTTCGGGGTGTTCCACGGCAAAAGTCTTCTTCTCGTGCCGGATTCCGGTCAGCCTGTTCCTGAGCATCTTGAAAAAGTGTCGCATGTTGATTTCTCCCGTCGCGAGGCAAGGGCGTCCGGCCCTCTCACGAAGGAGCAAACCCATGCGGTAGGGAATCGTTCCAACTTTTTCTCAGAACGTTACAGAAAGTTATCGGGGGCCTGGAACAAAAGCGGGCAAGCCGCGTTCTTGGCCGGATGTTCGCGGCGTTGCCGCAAAACACTTGCCAGGTATCGGCCGAAATGAATGATGACCGCTTGGCTGCCTCCGGCCGGCCAATTCGATCAGGACCAAGCCTGGGCCGCCACGGCGTCTGTCGACGCCATCACCTCCTCCTTTTCGTTTTTCCGCCGCTCGCGTCATGCTCGGGAGCGCAATCCGCGCTGGATCCCGCAGGACCCGAGGCGGCAGGCGTCGCCACGCTCTTCTACACGATGCTGATCGGCGGGATCGTCATCTGGTGCGGCGTTGTCGGTCTGCTCTTTTACGCGGCACGCAAGCGGCGGGCGCATTCGACGAAAAGTGCCGGCCAGTTGGTCCTGTGGGGTGGAGCCGTTTTTCCGACCGTGGTGCTTGCGGCGCTTCTGACCTATGCCGTCTGGCTGATGCCGGTCATGCGGCCCTGGTTTCAGGATGATGCAAGCGGCATGCGGCGCATCGAAGTGACCGGCGAGCAATTCTGGTGGCGGGTCCGGTATCTCGGTGAGGACAGCGGGCCCGTCTTCGAGACGGCAAATGAAGTGCGCATACCCGTCGGCGAGCGGGTGGTTTTCCTGTTGAAGTCGCCGGATGTCATCCATTCCTTCTGGATCCCGGTGCTCGGGGGCAAGATGGACATGATCCCCGGGCGCGAAAACCGGTTGACGCTTGTCGCCGAAAAACCGGGCACCTATCGCGGGGTCTGCGCCGAATTCTGCGGGCCGTCCCACGCGCTGATGGCTTTTACGGTGCATGCCATGGAGCCACGGGCTTACGAAGCCTGGCTTTCGGCGCGGAAAAACTCGTCGGGTGCTGACGCGGAGGGCTTGGCACTTTTCCTGAGGCACGGCTGCGCCGCCTGCCATGCTATTTCAGGCACCGAGGCGCGCGGCACGATCGGTCCGGATCTTACCGCCTTCGGAGAACGCGGCAGCGTCGGCGCCGGGTCGCTAGCCAATACGGCCGAACATATTGCGCGGTTCATCCGCTACCCGGACGGCGTCAAGCCCGAGGTCCGGATGCCTCATTTCTCCATGCTGCCGGATGCGGATGTCGAACGGATCGCAGCTTACCTGAAAGGGCTACGATGACCCCAGAGCTCGGCAATTTCTCGGCCGAAGAAAGGGCGGCCCAGGAAGAACGGCTCCGCAAGGTGTGGGAGACGCCGAAGGGGCTCCGTTACTGGACATCGGTCAACAATAGCGAGATCGGCCTCTGGTACGGCGTGACTGCGTTCGCCTTCATGCTGTTTGCCGGTCTGCTCGGGCTTTTGATGCGCCTGCAGCTCGCGGTGCCCAACAACGATCTCATCTCGGCGGATCTCTTTAACCAGGCCTTTACGCTGCACGGCACAGTGATGATGTTTCTGTTCGCGGTGCCGATTTTCGAGGCGATCGCCATCTTCCTGTTGCCGTCGATGCTCGGCGCCCGCGAATTGCCGTTCCCGCGTCTCTCTGCTTTCGGCTTCTGGAGCTTCCTCATTGGCGGGATCTTCGTCTGCGGTTCGATCTTCTTCAATGCGGCGCCGAATGCCGGTTGGTTCATGTATCCGCCGCTCGCGACCGACAAGGAATATTCGGGCATCGGTGCGGATATCTGGCTGCTCGGCCTCTCGTTCATCGAGGTGGCGTCGATCGCCGCGGCCGTCGAGATCATCGTCGGCATCATGAAATGCCGGGCTCCGGGTATGCGCATCAACCTCATGCCGATGTTCGCCTGGTATCTCTTGATCGTCGCAGGGATGATCCTGTTTGCCTTCCCGCCGCTGATCGCCGGTGACATCCTGTTCGAGATGGAGCGGATGTTCGACTGGCCGTTCTTCGATGCCAAGAGGGGCGGCGACCCGCTCCTTTGGCAGCATCTCTTCTGGATCTTCGGCCATCCGGAGGTCTATATCATCTTCCTGCCCGCGATCGCGTTGATGGCGATGATCGTGCCGACCTTCTCGCAGCGGCCGATCGTCGGTTATTCCTGGATCGTGCTGGCGGCCGTCGGCACCGGCTTCCTGAGTTTCGGGCTCTGGGTGCACCATATGTTCGCGACCGGCCTGCCGCAGATTTCGCTGGCCTTCTTCTCCGCTGCGTCCGAGGCCGTGGCGATCCCGACCGGAGTGCAGATCTTCGTCTTCATCGCCACGATGCTTGCCGGCCGGGTGATCTTTTCGGTGCCGATGCTGTTCGGTGCCGGCGGCGTCATCATCTTCGTGGTCGGCGGATTGACCGGCGTGATGGTGGCGCTGGTACCTTTCGACTGGCAGGCGCACGACACCTATTTCGTCGTCGCGCACCTTCATTATGTGCTGATCGGGGGCATGCTGTTTCCGGTGGTTGCCGGCATCTATTATTATTTCCCGTTCGTAAGAGGCAAGAAGCTCAGCGATGCCTGGGGCAAGGTGGCGTTCTGGCTGATGTTCTCAGGCTTCAACATTGCCTTCTTCCCCATGCATTTTTCCGGCCTGCGAGGCATGCCGCGTCGCGTCTTCACCTATCCGGAGGGCATCGGCTGGGATTGGTTCAACCTGGTCTCCACGATCGGCGCCTTCATCTTCGCCTCGGGTGTGGCAATCGTCGTCACCGATATTCTGAGGCCAAAGCCAAAACCGACGGCGCGTAATCTCAATCCCTGGAATTCCGGCACGCTGGAATGGACGAACGATCCTGACGAGAGCTGGGGCATGCGCTCGGTGCCGGTCATCACCAGCCGCTATCCGCTCTGGGACCAGCCGAACCTGCAGCGCGATATCGAGGCGGGCCGCTTTTATCTGCCGGATGCGAAGTCGGGCAAGCGCGAAACCCTCGTCACCTCGGTCCTGGATGCCGATCCGATCCAGTGCCTGCGGGTCGGCGGCGTTTCCTATGTGACGATCATCGCGGCGCTTGCGCTCGGCGGGGTCTTTATCGCGCTCACCTTCCATTGGTGGATCACGACCATTGTCTGCGCGATCATTACGTTCGTGGCCATCGTCGTCTGGCTGTGGACGGGGACGGCGCCGATCCCGGAGGAGCCGGAGATCGATGTCGGGCTCGGGCTCAAACTGCCGATCTATGTCTCGGGTCCGGCGTCGGTCGGCTGGTGGGCGATGTTCATCACCATGGTGGGTGACGGAACGGCCTTCGCCAGCCTGATCTTCGGCTATTTCTTCTACTGGACGATCCATGCGGATTTCACCGCCGCGGCACAGGGGCCGGGCATCTTATGGCCGATGATCGCGCTGGCGCTCTTCGTCGTCGCGTGGGCGCTGACGGTGCTTGCGCGGGAGCTCAATGAAAAGGGGCCGGTCGGGGCACGGCTCGCGCTGGTCGCGGGCTTCGTCGTCACGGTCGCAGCGTCGCTTGCAGGTCTGGCGGGTCCCTATTTCCACGCCATGGATCCGACCGCCAACGTCTATCCCGCCACCGTCTGGATCCTGGCAATCTGGACGGTGACGCATGGCGCCGTCGGCGCGATCATGCATCTCTACTGCCTGGCCCGCAGTTTTGCCGGCAGGATGACGGCGGAATACGATCAGGATATCCGCAATGTTACGCTCTACTGGCACTTCATGGCCGTCACCGCCGTGACAACCTTCGGCGTCATCGGCCTCTTTCCGATGGTGATAGAATGAAGAGCTTCATCCCGCGCGAGGTCGAAACCCTCTGGACGCTGTTTACCGCGCCCACCGTCTGGGCGCTGCATTTTGTCGTATGTTATGCGGCGGTCGCCATCTTCTGCGCCAAGGGGCTGGCCGAAGAGATTACCTTCGGCACCCTGCGGTTCGCGTTGGGGGTCTTCACGCTGCTGGCGCTGGCGATGATCGTGCTGTCCGCCTATCTCGCCTGGCGGCAATGGGGTTTCGGATCGGGAGATCCTCCGCACGACGCGGCGACGCGGGAAGATCGAAAGTATTTTCAAGGTTTTGCGACGCTTCTCCTCTCCGGCCTCAGTTTCGTCGCCGTCGTCTATGCCGCCATTCCCTTGATCTTCATCGCGGAGTGCCAGCGTTGAAGCGGGCGGCCTGGGTTTTCGGCCTTGTCCTGCTTCTCCTGCTCTGGGCGTTCCTGCTCCCCTTTGCCGACCGGGGCTCCTTTTCCGTCCACATGATTGCGCATATGGGTGTGGTGGCAGGTGCTGCACCGCTGATTGCCGTCGGCCTTTCGGGAACCCGCCTCGACTTCACCGCCGGGCGGGCCTGGTTGACACCCGTGCTCGCCTCGCTGATCGAGCTGGTCGCTGTATGGGGCTGGCATGTGCCGGCCGTGCGGGCTCTCTCGGAAACCTCTACCGTCGTCACGGTGCTGGAACAGCTTGTCTTCGTGGCTGCGGGATTGACGCTCTGGCTGACCTGCCTCGGCGGCGCCACCGGTGGCCGTGAAGAGCGGCGGCTTGCCGGCACGGTCGGGCTTCTCTTCACATCGATGCATATGACATTGCTTGGCGCGCTTCTGGCGCTTTCGCCGCGGCCGCTTTACGGTGACGGGGAGGTAAGCTGTTTCGGTGTCGTGCTGAATGCCGGGACGGACCAACAGATAGGTGGCGTGGTGATGCTGCTCGTCGGCGCGGTCGTCTATCTGGCCGGTGGCGTAGCGCTCCTGGCTCGCACGCTGAACATTGATGCGCCAAAGCCTTTGGGGAGGAGGGGCCGATGACGATCCCGAGGAAATACCTGATTGCCCTTGTCGTGGTACTGCCGTTGCTCGGCATGGTTTTCGCCTGGTCGGGACTGATGAGCGTCAGGGCGAGCACGGGCCACTGGGGCGTGACGGACTGGTTCCTCCACTGGGTGATGAAGAATTCGGTGCGCACCGCCGCACTGTTCGTGGAGGTTCCGCCGCTCGACGATCCGGCGCTTCTGCCACCAGCCGCCGGCCACTTCGAGACCGGCTGTGCTATCTGTCACGGCTCGCCGGCGCAGGGGCGGTCCGATGCGGTGCTCGCCATGCTGCCGCGGCCGCCCGACCTGAAGATGGTCGTGCCGACCTGGACCGATGCCCAGCTTTTCGAGATCGTCAAACATGGCGTGCGCTTCACCGGCATGCCGGGCTGGCCGACCGGGCTGCGCGATGACGAGATCTGGGCGATGGTCGCTTTTCTGCGCAAGCTGCCGGAGATGGACGCAAACGCCTATCTGCAGGTGTCCGGCCTGCACGGCATCGGCCATGCGGGCGAGGTCTCGCCGCTGCCGATCACCTGCGAGAGCTGTCATGCGGAAAAGCGGCTTACGGAAGGCAGTATCGTTCCCAGGCTTGCCGGCCAGTCGGAGGCGTATCTGCTCAACAGCCTCAAGGCTTATGCGGAGGAAAAGCGTCCGAGCGGCATCATGCAGGTGGCAGCCGGCACCTTGCCGGAAGAGAGCCTGCCGGAGCTTGCGAGTTATTACGCCAAGCAGGCGCCGCCTGCACGACAGATCGGCCAAGGCGATCCGCAATTGGTCGAAAGGGGGCGGGAGCTGGCAGAAAGAGGAAGGCCGGCTGACAAGGTGCCGGCCTGTCTGAGCTGTCATGAAAAGGCCGGCGGCAACCCGGCCTATCCGCGCATATCGGGTCAGACCGCTCCTTACCTGGAGCGTCAACTTCGCCTCTTTCATACCGGTGCCAGAGGCGGCGGCCCATTCAGTCACCTGATGACCGAGGCAGCCAGAAGTCTAAAGGAAGAGGATTTTGCCGCTCTCGCGGCCTTTTTTGCCAGCCGCGAGAGCAGGGGCCCTTGAGTTCAGGCCACTCTCTCCTCCCCAGGAGCTTTCAAAATCAGACTGGAATGACGAGCATGTAGCATGCCGCGATCACAAGAACGAAGCCTGCCGCCTCTACCCATTCCCTGACCATAGACGCCTCCATCGCTTCCCTAGCAAGTGAACGAGAAAACACCATTCTAGTTCCACGAAATGGCCATAAACGTGGCGGGATTGCCATAAATGTGAAGCGCTACGGTTAACGACGTTTCAACGGTCGTCCGCCTCTGCCCGGGCGCGGGCCGCTTCGAGTATGGCGCGCACTTCACGCGCGGCGGAATTTTCTATCGCAAAGGTATCTTCGGGCATGACGCCCGGATCCTCCTCATTGTCCTTGAAGGTGGCATCGTCCCTCAGCCGCCTCAGAAACGAGGAGATGGTGACCTCTCCGCCGATCATTGCCGCCAGAAGCTCGATCATCAGCTCCCGGTGTGCGTTCAGGCGTCCTTCCAGTTCCTCGGGTGTCAGCGCCGACATCTCAATCCTCCTGACGAATTCCGTTGCTCAAGGAGATAGGGGACCGTTTGACGGAGGGAACAATCGCCCGGACCGAAAGTTCATCCCTTAACAAAGATAGGGAGAACGACCATGGCGGACTTCGTCAGATCAGGGGCAGGACATGGAGAACGGGACGTGCGCGACCGTCTGATCCTTGCCCTTTACGCCCAGCTGAAGGCGGAGCGGCAAACCCGGGAAGCGCTCGAATATGTGATCCGCGAAGGCGCGATCTCTCCTGAGGTATTGGAAGCGATCGCCAGTGATCCGGTTCCCGTCGCAGCGGCGGAAGATGTTGCCGCGGTAGAGAAAGTCATCGCACTCGATGCCCATCGGCGCCGGGGTTCCGTCAGCAATCTCGATGGAGAAGAGAAAAAATGAAACGCCTGATCCTTGCCCTTTCGACGGTGGTTCTTTTGAGCGCGTGCAGCGACAACAACGAAAAACAGAGTGACCCGATCAACAACACGCCGCCGCAGCAGCCAAACAACACGGCACCCGCGGACAAGGATCCCACGCCGCAAACAAGCACCGGCGGCCAGAGCCCTGCCACATCCCCGTCCGGGACAACCAGCAATCCACCCGTAACCCCTGCGCCGGCAGGCTCCGGCAATCCATAGATTTTGAAGCCCTAGGGAACGATTTGTTGTGCGGCACCATTATCAGGCGGAAACTTGGAAGGGTGCCGCATGGACACGAAATCGAACCATTTCACAGTGGAGCCGGGATACTGGCATCAGCTCGGCGCCAATTACGACGGCGAGGGGGTCAACTTCGCGATCTTTTCGGCCCATGCCGAACGGATCGAGCTATGCCTGTTCGACAATAGCGGCAAGATCGAAATCGCGCGGCTGGAGCTGCCGGAATATACCCACGAGGTCTGGCACGGCTATGTGCCGGGCCTCAAGCCTGGCGCGCTTTACGGATATCGCGTCCACGGCCCTTACGATCCGGAGAATGGCCATCGGTTCAATCCCAACAAGCTGCTGATCGATCCCTACGCCCGCGAGCTTGTGGGCGACGTCAAATGGAATGAGGCCCATTTCGGCTACGATCTCCTGCACGAGGATAAGGATCTTACCTTCGACGAGCGCGACAGCGCACCGTTCATGCCAAAGTGTCGAGTGATCGATCCCAACGAGTTCGACTGGCAGGATCAGAACCGGCCGAACATTCCCTGGCCCGCCGCCGTCATTTACGAGACGCATGTGAAGGGCTTCACTCAGCTCAATCCGGCGATCCCGAAGGAATTGCGCGGCACGTTCGAAGGAATGGGCCACAAGGCTTCGGTGGACTACATCAAAAGCCTCGGCGTTACCTCCGTCGAGCTGATGCCCGTTCACGACTTCCCGGACGACCAGCATCTGCTCGACAAGGGTCTCAAGAATTTCTGGGGCTACAATACGCTCGGCTTCTTCGCGCCGGCCTCCCGTTATTACGGCCCGAGAGGCATCCAAGGCTTCCGCGACATGGTGCGCGCTTACCACGACGCGGGAATCGAGGTCATTCTCGACGTGGTCTATAACCATACCGCCGAAGGCAACGAGCTTGGGCCGACGCTTTCCTTCAAGGGCATCGACAATTTTTCCTATTACCGGACGATGCCGGACCAGCACCGCTACTATATCAACGACACAGGCACCGGGAATACCGTCAACACGTCCCACCCTCGCGTGCTGCAGCTCGTGATGGATTCGCTTCGCTACTGGGTCGAATTCATGCATGTCGATGGCTTCCGCTTCGATCTCGGGACGATCCTCGGGCGCGAGCCGCAGGGTTTCGACCAGCGCGGCGGCTTCTTCGACGCCATGACGCAGGACCCGGTGCTGTCGAAGGTGAAGCTGATCGGCGAGCCTTGGGATATTGGGCCTGGCGGCTACCAGGTCGGCGGCTTCCCGCCGGGCTGGGCGGAATGGAACGACAAGTACCGCGACACGGTACGCGAATACTGGAAGGGAACGAATGTCTCGACCGATTTCGCTGCCCGCCTGCTTGGCTCCGGCGATCTCTACGACCAGCGCGGTCGCCGGCCTTGGGCGAGCGTCAACTTCATCGCCGCGCACGACGGGTTCACCCTTAACGACCTTGTTTCCTACAACGAGAAGCACAACGAGGCGAACGGCGAGGACAACAACGACGGCCATAACGACAACCGCAGCTACAATTACGGTGCCGAGGGGCCGACCGAAGACGAGGACATCAACGCGGTCCGCGACCGTCAGAAGCGCAATTTCCTCGCGACGCTGTTCTTCTCGCACGGCACGCCGATGCTGCTTGCCGGGGACGAATTCGGCCGCAGTCAGATGGGCAACAACAACGGCTATTGTCAGGACAGCGAGATCTCGTGGGTCCATTGGGAGGATTTGCCGGAGACCTGCGAGGCGTTGCGCGAATTTACGCGCCACATCATCAAGCTGCGCAAGGAGCAGCCGCTTCTCAGGCGCGAGAACTGGCGCGACGGACTGGAGATCAAATGGTTCAATGCCGGCGGCGGCTTTCAGACGCCGGAACAATGGGACGAGGGCTCGACGCTCGGCCTCTATATCGGCCGGCCTGATCTTCGGGAGGAGGAAGGCATCTGGCACGACGTGTTGCTGCTCTTCAATCCGTTCGAAGGCAATGTGCCGTTCCGCATCCCACAGTTCGGCGAGGGCGGCTGGGTGCTGGAACTCACCACCTCCGATACCGCCAGGCATGGCCAGGTGATCACCAAGGAAAAGGATTTCGAGCTCGAAGGCCGCAGCCTGGTGTTGTTCCGCAGACCGTAAAGGAAGCGGCCGATCGGCAACAGAAAACCGGCCTCGAAGGCCGGTTTTCGCGATCTGTGATCAGAGTATCGCCCGGTATCGATCCGAGGCCGATCCCTGGCCGGACTTCTTCACCAAGTTGGCATAGACCGCCGCATATTGCAGGGCGCTGCGTTCCCAGGAAAACTTTGCCTTCATGCCCTGGTTCTGCAGCCGTGCCCACATTTTCGGGTCCTCGTACGCATGCAAAGCGCGCCGAAGCGCCAGGCGCAGGCCGTCGGTGGTGACCGGGTGGAACTGAAAACCCGTCGCGACGCGGGCCGACATCGCGGCATCATTGGCGTCGATGATGGTCTCCGATAGTCCGCCTGTGCGGGAAACGACGGGTACGCAGCCATAACGCAGCGCATAGAGCTGGGTCAGGCCGCAAGGCTCGAAGCGCGAGGGCTGCACGATGGCGTCCGAGCCTCCATGGATCAGATGCGCCGTCGGTTCGTCATAACCAATGTGGACGGCCATTCGACCGGGGAAGCGTGAGGCCGCGTCGAGGAGGGCCCGCTCGATCCCGTGATCACCCTGGCCGAAAACGATGACCTGTCCGCCGCGATGGATGATCTCGTCCGCCGTCTCGGCGAACATATCGAAACCCTTCTGCCAGGTCAGCCTGCTGACGGCGGAGAACACCGGGCCGTTTCCAGTCGTGTCCAGGCCGAACTTCTCCAGCAGCGCCCGGCGATTTTCCCGCTTTCGGCGCAGGTTGGTGGCATCGTAGTTGCGCGGCAGGTGCGGGTCCGTCAAAGGATCCCATACCTCGAGGTCGATGCCGTTGACGATGCCGCGCAGAATGGAAATGCGCGCGTTCAGAACACCGTCCATCCCCATGCCGAAACGGGGTGTGAGAATTTCCCGTGCATAGGTCGGGCTAACCGTGGTGATCGCATCGGCCGTCTGCAATCCGCCTTTCAGGAAACTGATATCACCGAAATATTCCAGCCGGTTCATGGAATAGGCCTGGGGCGGCAGACCGAGGCTGTTAAGCAGGGTTGCAGGATATTGCCCCTGGAAAGCCAGGTTGTGAATGGTCAGGACAACAGGTGTCATGCAGCCGCGTTCGCGCATGTAGACGGAGGTCAGTGCCGTCTGCCAATCGTGGGTATGGACGAGGTCCGGAACCCAGCCGGGCAGGGCACCGTCGGCAATTTCGGCCGCGGCGAGGGACAGGGCGGCAAACCGTTTCCAGTTGTCGACATGATCTGCACCCGTGTCGTCGACATAGGGACCGCCCGGTCGGTCGTAGAGGCTTGGGGCATCCAGTACGAAAAGGCTCAAACCCTCGATCCGGGTGTGGAGCAACGAGGCGCGCTCCCCCAGAAGGCTCTCGAAGGTGACGAGCGGCATGGCGCTTTTCAGCTGCTGCATCACCCGCGGATACCCGGGGATCAGTGTGGTGGTCTCAATACCCGAGCCGGCAAGTGCTTTCGGCAGGGAGCCGGTCACGTCAGCAAGCCCGCCGGTCTTGACAAGCGGGTAGATCTCCGAGGTGACCGAAAGAACTTTCATATGCGGCAAAGCCCGCTTTCCGGGAACGATCTCAGCTTCATGGCCGATCACGCTGCGCGGATTGTGATGGCCCTCGTCGACCGGAAGGTGGGCGTTCATCATGCGTCTCTCCGCCATAGCCCGTTCAGTTCTTCCAAAACAACCAAGCCCTGGCCAACGTTCCCTCTCGGGGTCGGCTCCAGGCGGAATTCGGATGCAGATGTCATGTCATTTCCCGGAACAAAAAAATCTTGCCGCCGCGACGATGGCACTCGTCGCGACCGGTAAACTTGGTCCTTGCTGTTTTTCCCGCCCCCGGAACTATTTGCCCGGCGGTACCTTTTTGGAACGTTTCTTGGCAGGTTCGACCGCCGCGGTGATGGCCGCCGGTGGTTTCGACGCGGTTTTTGCGGATGCGGCCTTGGATGCGACTGTCTTAGGCGCCGCCTTAGGGGAGACTGCCTTGGGAGCCGCGGCCTTCGAGGCTGCTTTGGGAGGTTTGACCGCCGCTGCCGCCTTGCCACCCGAAGCCTTGGCCGACGCTCCGTTCAGCGCCGCGGGCTTCAACGTCGCATATTCCAGCTTAGCCTGTTCCCAGTGCTCTCTGTCCTTGCCGGTAGGATAGCCTTCCGCTTCCCACAAAGCGTAGGCCCGCTTCTTGATCCAGTCTTGTTCGGATTCCGCCATTATTTAGTCTCCATTCGCCCGATTGCCCCAACGGATTCGCGGGAGCAAAGTTCCATGGTCAAAAACGAAAACTCACAATTCGGCCAACAGGCACACGGCCAATTCAAAAGTCTGCCCGACGGAACTTTCGGCAGCCCAAATATGTTTATTCCGCCGGGAAGGAGACACATCGAAATGGAAAAGTACTGCGATATCATCCCGCACGCAACCGGCTGGGTCTATGTCATAGATGGGGTGCAGTCCGCGTCCTATTATCACACCTATGATCTGGCTATGGATGCTGCAAAAGCCCAGCTCGCCCGCTCCGGTTCCACCCGGGACAAGGTTTTCCGGCGGCAAGCGCTGAACGGCGAAATGCTGCCGGTGCAGATCCTGGCGCAAGGCATGGCGACTTCGAGACCGAGCGGCTCGTTCCGTCACTGAGCCCGAATAAAGGGAGGAAATGAAAAGCCCGGCCAAGCCGGGCTTTTCCGTCTCGTCAGGGGCGCAACCTGATGTCGCGCCCCTTAGCTTTTCACCTCACGCGGCCTTTTGAGCCGCTGCATTGACGGCGGACTCGGCAAGTGCGGTCAAGGCTTCGTCCGTCTTGCTTTCTTCCGCAAGGGTCTGTTCAAGAAGCGTGACTGCCTCTTTCAGCCCGAGCTGCTGAGCCCAGCTGCGCAGGGTGCCGTAGCGGCTGATCTCATAGTGTTCGACGGCTTGTGCGGCGGCGAGCAGGCCGGCGTCGAGTGCAGGATTGCCCTTGAATTCGTCAAGAATTTCCTCGCCTTCTTCGATAATCCCGTCGATCGCCGGGCAAGTCTTGCCCTGCGCGCGCTTGCCGATGATCTCGAAGACCTGTTTCAGGCGCTCGATCTGACCTTCCGTTTCGTCCCGGTGTTTTTCGAATGCAGCTTTCAGCTTCTGGTCCTGAGCACCGCGCGCCATCTTAGGAAGGGCTTTCACGATCTGGCGTTCGGCGTAGTAAATGTCCTTGAGGGTTTCATAGAAAAGGTCGTCGAGGGTCTTGGTGGCCATTGCTCTCTCCTTGGATTTTTATGAAAATGTTCGAATGGCTGTTGCGAGACATAGAACGACGAGGCGGACTGAAAGTTCCTCGCTCTCAGTGACCGCCCGGATGCGGCTCGCGCCCGCCCGGCGGTTTATCGTAGAGGCGTTCGATCGCCTCCTCCTGCTTGCTTTCCTCGCCGCTCGTCAGGCGGCGACGCTGCAGCAATGCGTAGGCGATCGCTCCGCCAAGGAGGATCGGGCCTAGCGCCACGACCACAAACCAGAAATTGTCTGCCATCGCTTTCTCCTTTCAGGCAAGGTCCCTGCGGGCCGTGCCGGGGCAGCCCAAGGGGCTGCTGATTGTGGGTTTCCCTCGATCACAGAGGCGTATCTGGGAAACAGCCGTTTGCCGCAAAAGGTTCCGGAACGGGCCTATCCCTGCCACCACTGCAGCACCTCGTCGGCGCCGGCGATCCGCAGCTGGGTCGAAAAGCGCCTGCCGAAAAGGGCGAGGGAGGCGTCGTGGGTTTCGTCGGAGGTGCTGCAGATCGCATCCTTGACGAGGATGATCGCATAACCGAGGTCGACCGCTCCCAGAATGGCCGCGAGGACGCAGACATCCGTTTCTCCGCCCGATATAACGAGCGTGGTCACGCCCTGATCTTGCAGGAAATGATGGAGCCGACCGTCGAGCCAGGGTGAATAGACCGGTTTGTCGAAGACGAGTGCTGGCGGAACAAAGGCTCTGAGCTCCGGCAGGATGTCGACCATCTCGTCGCCGAGCCGCTCGCGCGTCATCATCGCCCATTTCTCGTAATAGCTGCGCCAGCTTCCTCCTGCTTCGGCGGATGTTCTCGGAGGCACAAAGCGGGTGAAAATCGTCTCGGCGGGATGAGTTCCTGTAAGTTCGGCGACCGGCTCCCGTACCCGCGGCATCCAGGGAATATGCCAGGGGGTATCTTCTGCGAACATCCGTTGCATATCGACGCAAAGATGTCGGCAGCGGTTCGGGTCTTCCATGGCGCATTTACTCCGTCAGCGTTCACGAACGGCGGCCCGCGGGCAAAAGTTCCGGCGAAGAGGAACTTGAGGTGCGCGGATCGCGTTGCCTGTTGGGAATGGAGATGACTGCCGAAGGGAAGAGAAAATGCAGGACAGCCTTAAGATCTACCGCCTGGTGCCGATCGCGCCGCCCCATGATCCGAACTGGCAGAACTCGCCTCCGCAGGGCGAAGTGATCGTCCGCGCAAGGACGGCAGGCGACGCCCGTCTCGTTGCGAGCGAAGCGGAACTCGACTTTACCGAAATCGACGCCTTGCCCTCAGAAGGCAATTCCACACAGATGGCCAGCGCCTTCCGCAGCGAAAAACTCTATACGGTGATCGAGGACGAGAGCGGGCGGTTTGATGCGAAAGGCCCGCGAGGCGTGGTGGAGGGACAGGTCAGGATCGACAATCTGATATCGACCCAGCTCTAGCCGATATTGACCGGCTCAAGGTCGTCAGTCGGCCCCATTGGTCTTGCCGTTGAGCGCCTTCTGCAGCTCGCGGGCCAGTTCGAGCAGGCGGTCGGGAATTTCCTCCTTCTCGATTTCGGTGAGCAGGACCGAAACCCGGCGATTGACGCGCCGTCCCATCCTGACTTCCTGTTCCTCAACCGGACTATTCTGCTTCGCCATCCCGACCTCGTCATCGATATCCGGCCAATCCAAGCCGAAGTTGCCCGCCCCGCCAAAATTTGCAGTATTCCTCCTTACCGCAATATGCTTGGCTTCGGATATCCCGAAAAAGTCACAGGCCATAAATCAAATCAGGCGACTTCCTATCCAGGAAGCCGCCTGATTTGTTCCAGGACCCTGCCGAGAATCGTCTAATGCTTGGGCGGTTTCGGTGTGCCCGCGGGAATGGACGTCACCGTGGTCGAAACCGGATCGCTTGCCGGGAAGGTATCTTCCAACCCTTCGTTCAGCTGTTCTTCCAGTTCCTGGCTCTCGTGTTTCGAGCGTGCGGAGCGTTCGGCCGTCTTCTTGTCCCACTCCTTGCGGGGAGCGTTCGGGCTGTTGTTCGTGCTCATGGAAATACCCTCCTGTGCTGCGTCTGGAAGAAAACGGCTTCTCCTGCCGTTTGTTCCGGAACCAAGCCGGTGCGGCATGGGTTATCGCCGCAAAAGAAGGAGGTTCTCCGTGGCACCGCGCGTCTTCTGGAAAGGCTATCTGAAGCTTTCGCTCGTCACCTGCCGCGTGACGATGACGCCGGCCATCTCGGAAGGGGCGAAGGTGCGGTTCCACAACATCAACCGCAAGACCCAGAACCGGGTGCTGAGCCAATATGTGGATGCCGAGACCGGCGAGGCGGTCGAAGACGACGACCAGGTGAAGGGTTATCCCAAAGACGAGGAAAACTACGTGCTCTTCGAGGATGATGAGCTCGAGGATGTGGGACTGGAAAGCACCCGAACGATCGATATCGAGAGGTTTGTCCCGGCGGGTTCCATCGGATGGATCTGGTATGACAGACCGCATTATCTCGCCCCGGACGACGAGGTGAGCGCGGAAGCCTTCGCGGTCATCCGGGAGGCAATGGCCAAGACGAAGACTGGCGGGATCGCGCGGCTCGTAATGTATCGCCGCGAGCGCGCGGTGCTGCTGCTGCCGAAGGACAAGGGAATTGTCGTCTGGACGCTGCGCTACGGAGACGAAGTGCGCGATGCCGACGAGTATGCGGCGGAAGCGCTGCGAGAAAAGCCCGAAGCCCGGCATCTGACGATGCTGAAGAAGGTGATAGAGGAACGGACGGAGGCCTGGCAGCCTTCCATGGTCGACGATCCGGTCCAGGACCGGCTGCTGGAAATCATCGCCGAGCGCAAGAAAGGCCGCAAGGCGAAGAAACGGCCCGAAGAGAAAACCCCAGAGCGGACGAGCAATGTCATCGATATTACCGCCGCCCTGAAGAAGAGCCTCGAGGCGGAGCGCAAGTCGACGCGAAAATAGAAGCTATTTCTTCTTCTTCTCCTTAAATTCAATCGGCGTCTCCGCTCTGCGGAAATCGCCCCAGGGG
The DNA here is from genome assembly GCF_004343065.1 of Neorhizobium sp. S3-V5DH. Lineage (NCBI taxonomy): Bacteria > Pseudomonadati > Pseudomonadota > Alphaproteobacteria > Hyphomicrobiales > Rhizobiaceae > Neorhizobium > Neorhizobium sp. S3-V5DH. The sequence goes on along the minus strand of NZ_SMCL01000003.1, from coordinate 105,898 downwards.
TCGCTTGTCTGTTGAGAGATTCGGGCGGGCGCGTTGTTGACGGTGAAATAATTCGGGCCGATCGCGCCGCCGAGTTCTTCCCAGGCGACCGGCATGGAGACCGGGGCGCCAGGGCGGGCACGAGTGGAGTAGGGAGCGACGGCGGTCGCGCCGCGGCCATTGCGCAGGTAGTCGATCAGGATCTTTCCCTTGCGCTTCGATTTGGTGATGGTCGAGACGTATTTGTCCGGGTCGTCGCCGGCCATGCCGTCGGCGAGCGCCTTCATTGCGGCTTTGACTTGGGGCCATTCCGCTTTCGGCTTCACGGGCGCCACGACATGCAATCCTTTGCCGCCCGATGTCTTGACGAAGGCGGTGAGCCCCATGTCCTCAAATCGCTGCTTCACCTCGTGTGCCGCCGCGATGATTTCCGTCCACGAGACGCCGTCGCCGGGATCGAGGTCGATATTGACCATGTCCGGCTTTTCCCAGTCGTCGAGATTGGAGCCCCAGGGGTGGACCTCGAGCGTCGCGCCCTGGACCAGGCCTAGAAGGCCGTCTAGGTCGCGGATGGTGATATCTTCCTCGCTCGGATCGGCGGGATCCTTCACCAGGACGGCGTTTTTCGTCATGCCCTTCCAGCCGTGCTTCTGGAAGAAGAGCTGGCTGTTGATGCCGTCAGGGCCACGGATGAGCGCCAGCGGCCGGTTGACGACGAAAGGAGCCATCAGGCGCCAGACCTGCGTGTAATAATCCGCCAGACCGGCCTTGGTCACGCCTGCATCCGGCCAGTAGAGGCGGTCGGGATGGGTGAGATTGACCGTCCGTTTCGGCGGCTTTTCCTCCTCGGTAGCTGTCACAGGGCCGCCCTCCCGGACGATTTCGTTCGGATCCTTGTCTTCCCGCAATCCTCGGAACGCCGCATGCCGGATATGCGCGTCGGCCGTCCAGCCGCGGAATTCCACCTCGGCGACCAGCTCCGGTTTCAGGAAAACGACATCCTTCTTTTCCACCGCGGCGAGCTTTTCGTCAAACGGGCTCTTGTCGATGCGGATCTCGTTCAGCCGCTTGAAGAGGGATTGCGCCACCGCGCCGGAATAACCGGTGCCGACACGTCCGGCATGGCGGAGTTTTCCCTTCTCGTAATAGCCCATCACCAGCGAGCCGATCGCCTTGTTGCTGACGGAGGAGGGGACGTAGCCCGCTACGACGAATTCCTGCCGGGCGGAACATTTCGACTTTACCCAATCGCGCCCGCGCCCGGGGCGATAGGGTGCGTCGGCTATCTTCGAGATGATGCCTTCGAGGCTGAGCCGGCAGGCATGTTTGAGCACCAGCCCTCCCTCGTCGCCGAAATGTTCGCTATACCGCAGGGCAGGGCCGCTGCCGGCTAGAAGCCTCTCCAGCGCCTCCTTGCGCGCGAGCAACTTTGCCCCGGTCAGATCGTAGCCGTCGAGATGGAGGAGATCGAAGGCGTAGAATGTGAAGCGATCCGAGCGCCCCTCGCTCAGATCCTGCTGCAGCAGAGAGAAGTCTGTCGCACCGGAACCGGCTTCAACGGCAACCTCGCCGTCGATCACGGCGCTCGACAGATCGAGCTTTGTGAATGCCGAAACGATCTCCTCGCCGAACTTGTGGGTCCAGTCGAGGCCGGTGCGGGTGAGCAGCCTGACCTTGCCGTTCTCCACCCGCGCCTGCAGGCGATAACCATCGATCTTGATCTCGTGCAGCCACCGTTGTCCGGAGGGCGCGGCTTTCACCAATGTCGCAAGCTGCGGCTCGACGAATTCCGGCAGGTCGGCCTTTTTCGCGCCCTTAACCCCGGCGACCGCAACCTCCGTCGCTTCGGGCTCCGGAGCCGTCGGCCTGTTTTTCCTGATCGCCTTCTTCTTCTTGGGCGGCGTGCGGCCCCAGATTTCCTCGAGCGTCTTTCCGGTCTTCACCGAAAGCGGCATCTCCTCCAGAATGTCGGCATCGCCCTCGCTGCGGGCAAATTCGTCCTCACCCTTGATCAGCAGCCAGTTCTCGCGCTTTTCCCCTTCACGGTGGCCCATGCGCACCAGATGCCAGCGGCCTTCCAGCTTCTCGCCCTTCAGCTCGAATTCCATATGGCCTTTCTTGTAGGCCTTATGCGCATCGCCGATCGCCTCCCAGGAGCCGCGATCCCAAAGGAGGACGGCCCCGGCGCCATAATTGCCTTCAGGAATGGTGCCTTCAAAACCGCCATAGTCCAGCGGATGGTCTTCCACATGTACCGCAAGACGCTTTTCGCCGGGAACGAGGCTCGGGCCGCGGGTGACGGCCCAGCTTTTCAGAACCCCGTCCATCTCCAGTCGGAAATCGTAGTGGAGCCGGGTAGCGTCGTGTTTCTGGATCACGAAGCTGTTGCCGGTGGTCTTGCCCTTGCGGGTGCGGGAGAATTTCCCCTGAGGCTCCGGCGAGACCTTGAAATTGCGTTTCTGATTATAGGTTTCCAACGCCATGGTCAGCTAGCCTTTTTCTGCGGAGCGGCGGTCTTGCGAGATGCGGTTTTACCGGCGGTCTTCTTGGGCGCGGCCTTCTTCCTTGCTGAGGGTGTGCCGGCACTCTGACGCAAGGCGTCGAGCAGGCTCGACACTTTTTTCGGTTCCGCTTTTGCCTTCTTCTTCAGCTTGCGGCCTTCGATCTTGGCGCGGATCAGTTCGGCAAGGGCCGTCTCATAGCGGTCGTCGAATTCGGTGGGGTCGAATTCGCCGCGTTTGGTGTCGATGATGTGTCTGGCGAGATCGAGCATTTCGCCGTCGATCTTGAAGTTTTTGATGTCCGAGAAGATCTCCTTGGCCGGCCGGACCTCGTAATCATAGTTGAGCGTGCTGGCGATCAGGCCCTGCTCGCCCGGCCTGATCAGCAGCGTCCGGAGCCTCCGGAACAATACGGTCCGGGCAAGGGCTGCGACGTTCTTTTCTTCAAGTCCTTTGCGGATCAGGGCGAAGATCTCCGCCGACGGTTTGTCGGCCGGCGCCAGATAATAGGGCCTGTCGAGATAGGCGGTGTCGACACCGTCACAAGGGATGAAGGCTTCCAGCTCCAGCGTCTTGTCGGCCTCGGGCACTGCCGCCTTCACCTCGTCCGGCTCAAGGAAGACATATTCGCCGCTCGATATTTCGTAGCCTTTGATGATGTCTTCGTTCTCCACCGCCTTGCCGGTATCGGCATCGACCATCTGGCGGTGGACGCGGTTGCCGGTTGCCCGGTTGATGATGTGGAAGCTGACGCGATCGGACGTGGAGGCGGCGGTATAAAGCGCCACCTGACAACTCAATTCGCCAACCTTGAGATAACCCTTCCAATTTGCACGCGGTGCCACGATCAGAACTCCGTGAGAGTCCTATCAACAGGGGTATGGGCCGGTTTGTTCCGCGAGCAAGATGAACAAGCTATTCATCTTACTGGAACCAAACACGCAAGGCGTGCGTTTGCCACCGAAATTCCAGCCCATCGAGTTCGGAGAGGTAGGCAACGGTGTCTGAATCACAGTTGAATAGTGATCCTGCACGTGCGGACATAGTCAGGCTCATCCCGGCCCTCCGCGCATTTGCCCGCACTTTCTGCCGCAACCCCAGCGATGCGGACGATCTGGTGCAGGAGACGCTTGCCAAGGCGCTCGCCAACCTCGACAAATTCGAGCCGGGCACCAAGCTGAAGAGCTGGCTGTTCACGATCATGCGCAACACGTTCTACACCCGCGTCAAGGTGCTCGGCCGCGAGGCGCCGGGGGTCGAGGAAAATGTTTCCGGCGACACCGCCATGGCGGCGACCCAGGAGACCGCTGCGCGGGCAAAGGAGGTGCAGCGGGCGCTGCAGAAGCTTCCGCCGCACTACCGCGAAGTTCTGACCCTCGTGGCGATCCTCGGCGAAAGCTACGAGTCCGCTGCCGAAATCTGCGACTGCGCCGTCGGCACGGTGAAAAGTCGGCTCAATCGCGCGAGGCATCAGATATTGCAGGAACTGGGAGAGGATGCGAGCTGAGCTGTCGGTTGAGGCCAGTCGCCTTGGGGGGATCATCCATGAAGTTCACGTTGATTGCCGTGGCCGTCATCGTTGCGACGATCGCGCCGGTTTTCCTTTTTATCTGATCCCGGTTCGGCCCGGATCCTGGTCCAATTCCGGATAATGCCGGAATATTCCGGACTGGTTGAAGGCGAGCCGACGATCGGACTTGAGATAGGCGTTGAGGTTTGGCCGATCGCGGACCATGTCGCGCAGTCTGGCAACACGCGGAAAAGAGCTGTCGAAGTTCTTCATGGCGCGGGGGAAGGCATAGGCGAGCCCTTCCGAAACATGAAACAGCGACAGATCCACGTAGCTTAGCGCACCGCCGATCGCGTAGCCGCCGCTTGCCGGATTGCCCTCGATGATCCGGTCGAAGTAACCCATGAACTTCGGCACGCGGTTTTTGAGGAAGGCCTCCGTACGCGCCTTGGCCTCGTCCTTCTGGTCTTCGTAATAGTCGTCGGTGCTGATCGGATGGTGCGTGTCGTGCGCTTCCATCACGAAATCGGCGATCGTGAGCTGCAGGCCGTGCGCAAAGATCCGGTACTTCTCGTCCTTCGGAACCAGATTCAGTTTCGGGCCGAGATAGTGCAGGATGTTGGCCACATGGGAGACGATGATGTCGCCATCCTTGAGAAACGGCGGAGCAAAGGGCGTGCAGAGATAACCGTGTTTACCACGCAGATATTCCATCATGGCGGACATCCCGTGGCTGGTTCGCACCACGTCGAGATATTTGGCGCCGGCTTCCTCGAGAGCGAGGCGCACGAATTCGCCCCGGCCGGGAATGCCGTCCCAGTAATAAAGTTCGTATGCCATGCCTACTCCACAAAATCCGCGATCTTCCTCAGGTCCTCAACAAACCGGGCCCTGTTCATTTCCGCATCCGGCTGATCCATGGTCCGCAGCAATGCCGAGGGATGGATGGTGACGAGGACCGGCAGCCCGTCTGGCGAACGCAACACGGTTCCCCGGTCGCGGGTGACCTTGGCCTGCCGTCCCAGTAAGGAATAGAGCGCCGTCGCGCCCAGCGCCACGGCAAGTTTCGGCTTCACCAGCCGCAGTTCGGCCGCCAGCCACCAGGCACAGGCCTGCACTTCGCCGGCATTCGGCTTTGCGTGGATGCGGCGCTTGCCGCGGGCGGCGAACTTGAAATGCTTGACGGCGTTGGTGACGTAGCAGAGGTCGCGGTCGACGCCCGCTTCGTCGAGGCAGCGGTCCAGCAGCCTGCCGGCCGGCCCCACGAAGGGTTTGCCCGCTAGGTCTTCCCTGTCCCCCGGCTGTTCGCCCACGAACAGGATCCTTGCCCGTCCGGGCCCTTCACCGAAGACGAGATGGGTGGCGTTTTTATAAAGATCGCAACGGGTGCAATTTTCCGCGTCGTTCCTGACGTCGGAAATGTGGTCTCCGTCTGCGCCCGTCGTTTCGAAAGCGGGGCCTTTGCGGGAGGTCAGCATGCCGGAACTCCTTGATGTGGCAGAACCAGCTCGACTGCCGCAGGTTCCGGAAAATCGAGCGGGGGAATGTCCGGTCGTGCTGGAACCTTTCCGCCAAGCTCGGGTTAAAGGCGCAGAGCGCGGATTGTTCCCACGCGGCTTCATATCTTTTTTGCGGACAGGGTTTTTCAAAATGGCCATCAAGATCACCGCGATCCTCTTTACGTTGATCGGGATCGCGCTGGCCGTCGGCGGCGGCCAGTTGGTGCTGCTCGGCGGAAGCGCCTATTATCTTATCTGCGGTCTGGGTTTCGTGCTGACTGCAATTCTTCTTTTCCTCAGGAAGTCCGTGGCGCTCAGGGTCTATGCGGTCCTCGTGCTGGCGTCGCTCGTCTGGGCGATCTGGGAGGTCGGCTTCGACTGGTGGCAGCTTGGACCGCGCGGAGGTGTCATCATTCTTTTGGGCCTTTGGCTGCTCACGCCCCCGATCCGGCAGCCGCTTGGCTTTCTCAGCCCTACCGGCGCACGTTATGGCGCAAGTGCCACGCCGCTTGCGATCTCGCTGGCGATTGCCATTGCGGTCGCCGTCCTCTCGATGTTTATGGATCCGCTCAGCAAAACCGGCGAATTGCCGACACAGTCGGTGGCGGCGGCGCCCGCCATGGGCGGAAACGTACCCCCCGGCGAATGGCATCAGTATGGACGCACGCCTTTCGGCCAGCGTTATTCGCCTCTCGACCAGATCAACCTGGACAATGTTGCCAACCTCACGGAGGTCTGGCGCTACCAGACCGGCGACGTCAAGCTTCCGGAGGATGTGGGCGAGACGACCTATCAGGTGACGCCGCTCAAAGTCGGCAACTCCCTCTATCTGTGCACGCCGCACAACTGGGCGATCGCCCTGGACGCCACCACCGGCCAGCAGAAATGGAAATATGATCCCAATGCCGGCCTCAATCCGGACAGGCAGCACCAGACCTGCCGGGGCGTGTCCTATTACAAGGATCCGGCAGCGGCGGCCGGAACGCCCTGCGCGGAACGCGTCTATCTGCCGACTTCGGATGCACGCCTGATTGCGCTCGATGCGGCAAACGGCCAGGTCTGCCCATCCTTCGCCGACAACGGCACGCTGCGTCTCGAGGCCGGCATGAAATACAATCCGGCCGGCTATTATTATTCCACGTCGCCACCCGCGATCGCCGGCAACAAGATCATCATCGGCGGGGCGGTCAACGACAACTATTCCACTCAGTCGCAGTCGGGCGTCATCCGGGCCTTCGACGTCAATACGGGACAACTGATCTGGAACTGGGATTCGGGCAATCCGGGGCAGACGCAGCCGCTTCAGCCCGGCCAGACCTACACGACGAATTCGCCGAACAGCTGGTCCGTCTTCAGCGTCGATGAAGAACTGGGGCTCGTCTATATCCCGCTCGGCAACCAGGTTCCCGACCAGCTGGGCATGGGCCGCAGCGAAAGCGTCGAAAAATATTCATCCTCCATCGTGGCGCTCGACCTCAATACCGGTGCGGACCGCTGGGTGCGCCAGACGGTGCATCACGACCTCTGGGACATGGACGTTCCCGCCCAGCCGGTGCTTCTCAACATCACCAAGCCGGACAACAGCGTCGTACCGGCGCTGGTCGGACCGACCAAGCAGGGCGATATCTACGTGCTCGATCGGCGCACCGGCGAGCCGATCATTCCGGTGACGGAAGAACCGGCGCCGGGAGGGGCGATCCCTGAGGATTTCACCGCTCCGACGCAGCCGACATCCGCCTTGACCTTCAAGCCGGAGCCGCTTGAGGAAAAGGACATGTGGGGCGTCACCATGTTTGACCAGATGGTGTGCCGTATCCGCTATCACCAGTACAACTACCAGGGCCGTTACACGCCGCCGTCCCTCAGGGGCACAATCGTCTATCCCGGCAATTTCGGCACCTTCAACTGGGGCAGCGTCGCGATCGACCCGGAACGGCAGGTGATGTTCGGCATGCCCACCTATCTCGCCTTCACTTCGCGCCTGGTGCCGCGCTCCGAGATCCCGCCGAAGGAGCAGGATCAGAAGGGCAGCGAACAAGGCCTTAACCGCAATGAGGGGGCACCCTACGGCGTGTATATGGGACCTTTCCTCGGCCCCTTGCAGATCCCCTGCCAGGCGCCGCCCTGGGGTTATGTCGCCGCTGCCGATCTGCGGACAGGCGAGATCGCCTACAAGCGCCGCAACGGCACCGTCTACGATATGACGCCGCTGCCTCTGCCTTTCAAGGTCGGGGTGCCCGGCATCGGCGGTCCGATGATCACCAAGGGCGGCCTGGCATTCCTCGGGGCGGCCGTCGACAACTATTTGCGGGCCTATAACCTCACCACCGGCGAGGAACTCTGGAAGGCGCGGCTGCCCGCCGGTGGGCAGGCCACGCCGATGACCTATGCGGTCGACGACGGCCGTCAATTCGTGGTGATGGTGGCCGGCGGCCACGGCTCGGTCGGCACCAAACCGGGCGACTACGTCATCGCCTACGCGCTGCCGCGCTGACGAATGGCCTGGAGTGCTCGAAGGCCCGAAGGTCTTGCCTTCGGGCCTTCGCCGTGATCGCTTCAAAAGCCCGCAAGGCCCTTGGCGCTGATCTCGTTTCGGACGTCTGTGACGCCAGCGACGCCGCGTGCGACTTCCCCGGCTCGGGCGATCTCGCGTTCCTGCAGGACAGTGCCTGCCAGCGTGACGGTTGCACCATGGGCCGTCACAGTCACGTCGGAGGCGTCTATGCCGCCGGCGGATGCGAGCGCATCGGAAACGGCGCCTTCCAGGGTGGCGCTCGGCGGAAATTCCGCTTCGACTTCCGGCGGTGTCTCGTGAAAATGCTGATGTTTGAAAACCATTGATCGCTCTCCGTTCCTGTCAAGGTCCGGCCAAACAACGTTTGTCGTAGCGAATTGGTTCAGGCTGCGCCCGCCAATACCGAGGCGATGGTTTCCTGAAGCTGGTTCTGCGAGAATGGCTTCGGCAGCCTTGGCAGACGGTTGTCGCCGCCCGAAGGCAGTTCGGCGTAACCGGTTGCCAGGACGACCGGAAGCCCCGGCCATTCCTCGCGGATGGCGGCTGCAAGTTCCGAACCGGTCATGCGCGGCATCGAATGATCCGTGATGACAAGGTCGACTTTGTGAGCGCCGCTTTTCAGCTCCCGGAGCGCGTCGACGCCGCTGTAGGCTTCGATCACGGTGTGACCGAGGTCCTCCAGCATCAGCGTCGTGTTCATCAGCACGAGAGCGTCGTCATCGACAGCCAGGATGGTCAGATTGCCTTTGGGAGGGTCGACAAGCGCGGACATCGCCGTCTCAGAAGGTGGAGGGCAGTCGTTGACATCGGCGACGGGGAGGAGCAGCGAAACGGTCGTCCCGTGCCCCTTTTTGCTCTCGATCAACAGCTTGCCGCCGGATTGTTCGGTCAGGCCCTGCACCATGGAGAGCCCGAGACCGGTACCTTTGCCGACACCCTTGGTGGTGAAGAACGGTATGGCGGCCCGTGAGATCGTCTCGCTGTCCATGCCTTCCCCGGTATCGGCCACGGACAGCCGGACATAGTGGCCGGGCTTCAGCTGCTTGTGATGTTCGTCCGCGACATAGTCTTCGGCAGCAATCGTAATCAGGCCGCCGCCGGGCATGGCATCGCGGGCATTGACGACAAGATTGAGGAGGGCCGTTTCGAGCTGCACAGGATCCGTGACGACCGGAGCCACATTGCCTGAAAATCGCGTTTCGATGCGCACCTCGGCGCCAAGCGACCGCTGAACGAAGTCCATCATGTTGCCGATCAGCGCGGGGGCATCGACCGTCTGCATGTTGAGTTGCTGGCGGCGGGAGAAGGCCAGCATGCGCTGCGTCAGCGCGGCACCCCGCTCGGCGCCCTGGATGGCGTTGTCGAGCAACGGCGTGATCGAAGGGTCCTGAGGCAATCGCTTCTTCAGAATTTCAAGGCTGCCGAGGACTGCCATCAGGAGATTGTTGAAATCATGGGCGACGCCGCCGGTGAGCTGGCCGATCGCCTCCATCTTCTGGGCTTGAAAGAGCTCTTCCCGGGCCTTTGCAAGTTCCTTCTGCGCCTCGATCTTTTCGGTGATGTCGCGGGTGATCTTGGCAAAACCGATAAGCTCGCCGTTGTCGTCGTGGATCGCATCGATGATCACATGAGCCCAGAACCGGGTACCGTCCTTGCGCTGCCGCAGGCCCTCCCTCTCGGTCCGCCCTTCTTTCCTGACCATATCGAGGCTGCGCTGCGGCTCGCCGCGTTCGCGGTCTTCCTCCGTATAAAATTGAGAGAAGTGTTTTCCGACGATTTCCTCGGCCTGGTAGCCCTTGATGCGTTCAGCGCCGACGTTCCAGCTGCTGACGTAGCCGTCGGGATCGAGCATGTAGAGCGCGTAGTCGGAGATGCCCTGAACGAGAATCTGGAATTGCCGCTCGCTCCGCCTGAGCTCGAGTTCGGCCTGTTTCCGCTCCGTTAGATCGCGGGTTACCTTGGCGAAACCCAGAAGTTCGCCCGATCTGCTCCATATCGGATCGATGATGACATGAGCCCAGAAGCGGTTGCCGTCCTTTCGCACCCGCCAGCCCTCGCTTTCGAAGCGGCCTTCGCTCGCCGCCGTCCGCAAGGCCTTTTCCGGCAGACGGGCTAGGCGGTCTTCGGGGGTGTAAAAGTGTGAAAAATGCTTTCCAAGCACTTCCCAGGCTTCGTAGCCTTTAAAGCGTTGCGCTCCCGGGTTCCAGCTCACGATCCGGCCGTCCGCATCCAGCATAAAGATCGCATAATCGGTAATTGCGTCCACGAGAAGTCTATAGCGCTCCTCATCAAGCAACGAGACGTCGTAACTTTGCGTCATACTCATTAATCGTCCCCAGCGCCGGCGGATCGCGCGGCGCGACGTAGCGTAACGTGCAACGCCCGGAATGGTTCCCGCCACGGTGCGACCTTAACACGATTCGCCCCTTTCGGCGGAGTCGGCGTTGACAAACACATGTGATGAGTTTACGACTGACGAAATATGAAATTCGTCAGTCGTAAACAGAAGGCCGCCAGCAAGATGGATTCCATGGAGCAGACCCTGGAGACAACGAAGCAGGAGAACGTCACCCGCATCCTCGATGCGGCAGAGCGTCTCTTCAAGCACTACGGCTACACAAAGACCAATGTCGCCGATATCGCCCGCGATCTCGGCATGTCGCCGGCCAACATCTACCGTTTCTTCTCCTCGAAGGCGGACATCCACCAGGCGCTCGCCCGGCGCATGCTGGAAGCAAGCCAGGCCGTCGCGCTTGAAAACGCAAGGCGCCCGGTAAGCGCGACAGAACGGATCCGCGACCATTTCCTGCAGCAGCACCGCATCACGGTCGAAACGTTTCTCCATGAGAACAAGGTGCACGAGATGGTGGTGATCGCCATCGAGGAGCAGTGGGGGGCCGTGCAGGACCACATCGAGAAGATGCGCGTCATCGTCGCCGGCCTCATCCGCGAAGGTATCGAGACTGGCGAATTCCGCGAGCAGAATCCGGACGTGGCGGCGGAATGCTGCTGCTCCAGCATGGTTGTGCTCTGCCATCCGCAGATCGTTGCCGAGTGTCTGGTCGAGAACCGGCACAGTACCCCTGCCGATATCGTGGAATTCGTTTTGCATGCATTGAAGTGATCGGCGCCGGACGCGCCTTTTTCGTTACCCGCTATTAGGAGTGCGGACCATGTTTGTCGTGACGCCCAGAAATCACGTGTCTTTTTTCTCCAAGGCTCTGGCGCTTGCTGCAGCGCTCGCCGTCCTCACCGCCTGCTCGGAAGAGAAGAAAGCCGAAGCGCCGGAAGTGGTGCGCCCCGTGAAGGTGGCTGAAATTGCCGCTCCCGATCAGGGGCGGCGGCTTGAATATTCCGGCTCCGTCAAGGCGCGCACGGAAATGAATCTCGGCTTCCGCGTTGCCGGAAAGGTCACCGAGCGGCTTGTAGATGTCGGCGACCGCGTCAGCCATGGCGAAGTCCTGGCGCGGCTGGATAACGTGGACTACGAATTGGCGGTTCGTCGCGCCGAAGCAGATCTGGCCTCCGCACAGAAGCAGGTGGAAATCTCCGAACTTGCCTATCGCCGCGCCGACTCGCTTCACTCGAAGAATATCACCTCGCAATCGGAACTGGAGCAGGCGGCGCTTGCCCGGGACCAGGCCGTTTCCGCCCGCCAATCCGCTCAATCCGCCCTCGATCAGGCGCGCAACCAGGTGGCTTATACCGAGCTCAAGTCCGACCAGAACGGCATCGTCACGACGGTCAGCGCCGATATAGGCCAGGTCGTCAGCATCGGCACGCCGGTCATGGCCGTTGCCGTCGATGGCGGCAAGGAAGTGCAGGTTGCCGTTCCGGAAGTAGAGGTTGGTCAGTTCAAGCCCGGCAAGACGGTCAAGGTCCGCTTCTGGTCCGCCGCCGATCTCGTGCTCGACGGCAAGGTCCGCGAGGTGGCCGGCAGCGCCGATGCGCAGTCGCGCACCTTCGCGGTCCGCGTAAGCCTGCCGGAAGACCCGCGCGTGCTTCTCGGAATGACTGCCACGATCGAAGCCGCCGAAGACAACGCGGTGCAGACCTGGTCCATTCCGCTTGCGGCGCTCGGCAAGAAAGAGGGTCATCCGGTGGTCTGGATCGTCGATCGCGAGAAGGGGACCGTCAGTTCCCGCGCCGTTACCGTCGCCGATTTCTCCGATGACGGCGTACGTGTCCTGCAGGGGCTCGAAAAAGGCGATCTCGTCGTTTCGGCCGGTACCCAGTTCATGCAGGAAGATATGAAGGTGAAGCTGCCCGAAACCGTTGCGTCCCGCTTCGGCTCCGTCAGCAGCATCAGCACCGCTTCGATTGCGCCCTGATTTCCGGTTTCAAGGACCACGACCATGAACTCCTCGCATCAGGCCGATCCCTCGGAAAAAGCCTCATTCAACCTGTCGCGCTGGGCAATCGCCCATCCAAGCATCGCGCGCTTCCTGTTTGGCCTCATCATCGTCATGGGCGCGCTCGGCATCATGAACATGGGCCAGAAGGAAGACCCGGATTTCACCTTCCGCGTCATGGTAGTTCAAAGCGTCTGGCCCGGCGCCTCGATCGACGAGATGCAGAACCAGGTGGTCAACAAGATCGAGCGCAAGCTGCAGGAGACGCCGCATCTCGATTTCGTGCGCTCCTATACCCGCGCCGGCTTCGCGATCACCACCGTCCAGATCAACGGCGATACTGATGGCGAGGAAGTCGCCGACGCCTTTTATCAGGTGCGCAAGAAGATCGGCGATATCCGGCAGGAACTGCCGTCCGGCCTGCTCGGCCCCTATTTCAACGACGAGTTCGGCGATACATTCATCACGCTGCACGCGATCACCGGCGAAGGCTACAGCTTTCCCGAGCTCAAGCAGTTCGCGATCCAGGCGCGTGACATACTGCTTGCGACGCCCGGCGTGGAAAAGGCCGTCATCCTCGGCGATCAGCCGCAGAAGATCTTCATCGACGTCTCGTCCAAAGCTCTTGCCGAGCGCGGTCTGACCGTTCTCAACATCCGCGACGCGCTTTCCGGCCAGAATGATGTCGATCCTTCCGGCAGTGTGGAGACCGCCGACCATTCCGTGCGGATTTCTGTCGAAGGCGGTGTTACGACGCCGGAAGACATTCGCGAATTGCGGTTGCGCGCCGGCGATCAGGTGATCCGGATCGGCGATATCGCCACCGTCAAGGAAGGTCTCGAAGATCCCTTCCAGCGCAAGTTCCGCTTCAACGGAAAGGACAGCGTCCAGCTTGGCGTCGTGATGGCCAAGGGCTTCAAGGTCACCGATGTCGGCCACGAGCTTGAAGCCGCCTATCACCGCTTCGAACAGACCCTGCCGGTCGGCGTTTCGGTCGAGCAGATCTCCAACCAGCCGGAAGTCGTGACGGAGGCGGTCGGCGAGTTCACCCAGGCGCTCCTCGAGGCGTTGGCGATCGTGCTCGTCGTCTCGCTGATCTCGATCGGCTGGCGCTCGGGAATCGTGATCGCGATCGCCATCCCGCTCGTGCTCGCGGCCACGCTTGCGATCATGTACTACCTGGGCATCGAGCTGCAGCGCATCTCGCTCGGCGCGCTGATCATCGCGCTCGGGCTCCTCGTCGACGACGCGATGATCGTGGTCGAGATGATGGAGCGCAAGCTGGAGGAGGGGCTGCACCGCATCGACGCCGCAAGCTTCGCCTATTCCTCCACCGCCTTCCCGATGCTCACCGGCACGCTGATCACCACCGCCGGCTTCATTCCGGTCGGTTTTGCCGAGTCGACCGCCGGCGAATATGTCCGTTCGCTGTTCTTCGTGGTCGGTATCGCGCTCGTCGTATCCTGGTTCGTGGCGGTCTATTTCACGCCCTGGCTCGGCTACATGATCCTGAAACAGCGGGCGCATGCCGGCACCCATCATGATGTCTATGACACGCGTTTCTACCGGCGGCTCCGCTCGACGGTCGGCTGGGCCGTCCGGCACCGGATCATCGTTCTCCTTCTGACGATCGGTGTCTTCGCCGGCAGCCTCTGGTCTTTCCAGTTCATCCCGCAGAGCTTCTTCCCGCAGTCGTCGCGGCCGGAAATCCTGGTCGACATGTGGCTGCCGGAAGGCACGGCGATCGAAGAGGTGGAGCGCCAGGCCAAGGCGCTGGAAAACAAGATCCTGCCCGATGAGGACAAGACCTTCGTTGCTACTTTCATCGGCGAAGGAGCCCCGCGCTTCTTCCTGCCGCTCGACCAGCAGCTCCGCAACCCGAACTATGCGCAGCTCCTGATCATGTCGAAGGGTGTCGAAGAGCGTGAGCGGCTGATCGTCAAGCTGAGGGACATCCTCGCGAAGGATTTCCCGACCGTGCGCGGCAAGGTCGACCGTCTCTTCCTCGGTCCGCCGACCGGCTGGCCCGTGCAGATGCGCGTGGTCGGTCCCGACAAGGCCGAGGTCCGCCGTATCGCCGATCTCGTCAAGGAACGCTACCGGCAGCAGCCGCTGTTCGGCGCCATCCACGACGACTGGCTGGAGCCGGTGCCCGCGATGAAACTGGTCGTCGACCAGGATCGCGCCCGCGCCCTCGGCGTTACCTCGCAGCGCGTTCGCCAGATGCTGCAGGCCTCCGCCTCAGGCGCGCCGATCAGCGACTTCCGAGACGGCGAGGAAACGGTGTCCATCGTCGTGCGTGAACCGGAAGCGACCCGCAATCTGCTTTCGGCCGTGCAGTCGGTCTATGTGCCGACCGATTTCGGCGGCTTCGTGCCGGTCTCGCAGGTGGCCAAGGTCGTGCCCGTGCTCGAACAAGGCATCGAGTGGCGCCGCGACCGCCTGCCGACGATCACCGTCAAGGCGACGCTGCCGGATGGCATCGAGCCCACCCAGGTTTCGCTCAACCTCTACAACAGCATGGCCGATCTGCGGGCCAGCCTGCCGGCGGGCTACAAGATCGAGATCCAGGGCGGGGCTGAAGATTCTGCCGAAAGCCAGGCGTCGATCGCCGCCAAGGCGCCGATCATGCTGCTTGTCATCCTGCTCCTGCTGATGGTCCAGCTCCAGCATTTCGGCAAGGCCATGCTGGTGCTGGCGACCGGCCCGCTCGGCATCATCGGCGCCGCCATGGCGTTGTTGATCACAGGCGCGCCCTTCGGCTTCGTCGCCATCCTCGGAGTGATCGCGCTGCTCGGCATCATCATCCGCAACTCGATCATTCTCGTCGACCAGATCGATCAGGATATCGCCGCCGGCATGGACCGGATGGAAGCGATCGTCGGCGCCGCCGTCCGCCGTTTCCGACCGATCACGCTGACGGCATTGACTGCGGTGCTTGCGCTGATCCCGATCTCGCGCGGCCTGTTCTGGGGACCGCTCGCCTATGCAATGATGGGCGGCATTCTCGTGGCCACCGTGCTCACCATCCTCGTCCTCCCCGCCGGCTATGCGCTCTTCTTTGGTCGCGAACGTAAGAAGAAGAGCGATGATGACCTCCAGCCGGCAAATCAAGGCGACCTGTTCGAAAGCCGTGAAACACCCCTGCCCATGGCTGCCGAATAATGTCGCCCGCCTTCCTCCGGGGCTTGGAATCCCCGGAGGAAGGCGTTTTGATTGTGCTTGACGGCGTCGAAGATGTAGTCCGTCACCATGCGCACCCGCGGTATGTGGCTCAGGTCCCGATGGCAGACGAGCCAATAGTTGCGCCGCAGTTCCACCTCGTCCGGCAGGACGATCTGCAGATCCGGCTGCGTGCGGGTGATGAAATGCGGCAGCACGCAGAGCCCGAGCCCGTTCAAAGTGGCCGTCATCTGGGCGAAGATGCTTGAACTCTGGAACCGCGCCTTGATGCCCGGATGCACGTCGCCGAGGTAATCCAGGCCGGGAACGAAGATCATATCCTCGATATAACCGATGAAGGGATGCTCGAGCAGATCCTCCCGGCTGCGGATTGGAGCGGCCTTGGCGAGGTAGGATTTCGACCCGTAGACGTTCAGGTTATAGTCGGTCAGCTTTTCGGTGAGATAGGGGCCTTCCTTGGGAGGATCGAGCGACACGGCGATGTCGGCTTCCTTGCGCGACAGCGACATGATCTGCTGGATCGTCACCAGTTCGAGCGAAATGTTCGGATGGCTGTCGCAGAAATCGCGGATCTTGTCGGCAAAGAAGAAGTTCGCAAATCCTTCCGGCGCGCTCAGGCGCACCACGCCCCGCTGGGCGGTCGTCCCGGAGGTTATGTCTGCGGCAAGTCGATCCGCCTCCGCCTCGATCCGTTCCGCCGCCTCTATGAAGCGCTGGCCGAGCGCGGTCAGAACATAGCCGCGCGGATTGCGTTCGAAGAGTTTTACCTTGAGCGAAAACTCCAGCCGGTCGATGCGGCGCGAAACGGTGGCGTGGCTGGTGCGCAACTGCCGGGCAGCCGTCGAGAGCTGGCCGGTGCGGGCCACCGCCAGGAAATATTGCAGGTCGTCCCAGGTGAAGTTCGGATTTCCGGTCATGATCCCCCCAAGCATCTGTTCAAAAATGCACAGATGCTGTTTGCAATTAATTTGATGTTCCAGCTTGCGTCAATGGCGGTTTTACTAAAGCATGAGGTTGGGAATGGTCGCTTTGAGGAGAGTGGCTCACCAATTTTGAACAGACTCGCACTCTGGCATCTCTGGGAGGAGAAATCATGCGAAAGACAATTCTGACGTCCCTGGCGGTTCTTCTGGCAAGCGGCGCGGCCTTTGCGCAGAGCCCATCGGACGGCAAGGTCAAGATCGGCGTCCTGAACGACCAATCGGGCGTCTATGCGGATTTCGGCGGCAAGTCGTCGGTCGAAGCCGCGAAGATGGCGGTGGAGGATTTCGGCGGCAAGGTGCTCGGCGTGCCGGTCGAGATCGTCGACGCCGACCACCAGAACAAGCCTGACATTGCCTCCAACATTGCCCGCCAGTGGTACGATACCCAGCAGGTCGATGCGATCATGGAGCTGACCACTTCGTCGGTTGCGCTCGCCGTGCAGGCGATTGGTAAGGAAAAGAAAAGGATCAATATGGTCACCGGCGCGGCGACCACCGATCTTACGGGCAAGGCCTGCAGCCCCTATGGCTTCCATTGGGCCTATGACACCCACGCTCTCGCCGTCGGCACCGGCGGAGCGCTCGTGAAGCAAGGCGGCGACACCTGGTTCTTCCTGACCGCCGACTACGCCTTCGGTTACTCGCTGGAGCAGCAGACCAGCGATTTCGTTAAGTCGAGCGGCGGCAAGGTTGTCGGCGCGGTCCGCCATCCGCTGGCGAGCACCGACTTCTCCTCGTTCCTCCTGCAGGCGCAATCTTCCGGCGCCAAGGTCATCGGGCTTGCCAATGCCGGTCTCGACACGGCAAACGCCATCAAGCAGGCGGCCGAATTCGGCATTACTGCCGGCGGCCAGAACCTCGCGGCCCTGCTCTTCACGCTTGCCGAAGTGCATGGTCTGGGCCTTGAAGCTGCTCAAGGCTTGACGCTGACGGAAGGTTATTACTGGAACCTCGACGACAAGAGCCGCGAATTCGCCAAGAAGTTCTTCGCCCGCACCAAGAAGATGCCGAACATGGTCCATAGCGGAACCTATTCGGCGGTGACGCAATATCTGAAGGCGATCCAGAAGGCCGGAACGGACGACGCGGACGCCGTCTCCAAGGCGCTGCATGAAATGCCGGTCGACGATTTCTTCGCGCGCAACGGCACGGTCGCCAAGAACGGCCGCATGATCCATGACATGTACCTGCTGCAGGTCAAGAAGCCGGCCGACAGCAAGGAGCCGTGGGATTACTTCAATGTTCTCGCTACCATTCCCGGCAAGGAAGCCTACATGGATCCTGCAAAGAGCGGCTGCGAGCTGGTGAAGTAATGGCGGTTTCCGCGACAGCAACGCATGAGGAGCCGCGGGTGGTGCTTTCCGCCCGCGGCCTCACGAAACACTTCGGCGCCTTCGCGGCGGTGAAGAATGTCGATCTCGACGTCGAACATGCGCGCGTCCACGCCCTGATCGGCCCGAACGGGGCGGGGAAAACGACCGTCTTCAACCTGCTCACCAAGTTCCTGCAGCCGACATCCGGCTCGATCACCCTGCTCGGCACGGATATCACCAGGACCGCGCCGGACAAGGTGGCGCGCATGGGGCTGGTGCGCTCGTTCCAGATCTCCGCGGTCTTCCCGCATCTGACCGTGCTCGACAATGTCCGCGTCGCGCTGCAGCGGCCGAACAGTCTCGCAACGCAGTTCTGGCTGCCGATGTCCTCGCTCGATCGCCTGAACGCCCGCGCCGACGAGCTGATCGAGGCAGTCGGCCTCAAGCGGGAGCGTAACTCGCTGGCCGCCGATCTTTCCTACGGCCGCAAGCGTGTGCTGGAGATCGCCACGACGCTGGCGCTCGATCCGAAGGTCCTGCTGCTCGACGAGCCGATGGCCGGCATGGGGCAGGAGGATATCGGCACCGTTTCCAACATCATCCGCGAAGTCGCCAAGACCCGGGCCGTGTTGATGGTGGAGCACAACCTTTCCGTCGTCGCCGACATCTGCCACCACGTCACCGTGCTCCAGCGCGGCGAAATCCTCGCCGAAGGCGACTATGCCACGGTCAGCCAGGACGAACGCGTGCGGCTCGCCTATATGGGTTCGGAGGACGCATGACCCCTCTGCTGCAAGTTTCCAACCTCAATGCCTGGTATGGCGAAAGCCATGTGCTGCACGGCGTTGACATGACCGTGGGCGAGGGCGAGACGATCACCATTCTCGGCCGCAACGGCGTCGGCAAGACCACAACGCTGCGCACCATCGTCGGCATCATCCGCGAGCGGAAGGGCGAAATCCGCTTCGCTGGCAAGGACATGCTCGGCGTGCCCCTGCACAAGACCGCACATGCCGGTATTGGCTTCGTGCCGGAAGAGCGCGGGATCTTCTCGACGCTGACCGTCGAGGAAAACCTGATGCTGCCGCCGGTGGTGGCGGAGGGCGGCATGTCGCTCGACGAGATCTACGAACTTTTCCCGAACCTGAAAGAACGCCGCGCCAGCCCCGGCACGAAACTCTCCGGCGGCGAGCAACAGATGCTGGCGATCGCCCGCATCCTGCGCACGGGCGTGAAGTTGCTGATCCTGGACGAGCCGACCGAAGGACTTGCCCCGGTCATCGTGCAGAGGATCGGCGAGGTTTTGAAGAAACTCAAGGAGCGCGGCATGACGGTGCTCCTGGTGGAGCAGAATTTCCGCTTCGCAAGCCGCATCGCCGATCGCTTCTACTTGATGGAGCATGGCAAGATGGTCGCGGATTTCCCGGTCGGCGAACTGCCGGGCAAGATGGACATGCTGCATAAAGTGCTGGGGGTGTAGGGATGGTGATCGCTCTCAGGAAACCTCGGCATTTGGATATGGAATATGGGCGGTGCGGCAGGCTCCCGATCTCCCCCCTTGTGGGGGAGATGTCACCGGAGGTGACAGAGGGGGGTAGTACGGCAAGTTCGACTGAAGAGGGTGTGGCGCCACCCCCCTCTGCCCTGCCGGGCATCTCCCCCACAAGGGGGGAGATTGGCACGCCGCGCCGTCTTCCTCAAATCGCGACGACATTGGTCAGGAGGAGCCTCGCCCCATGACGATGATCTTCGGAATCCCGCTCCAGGCATTTCTCGGGCAGCTCCTGATCGGGCTGATCAACGGCTCCTTCTACGCGATGCTGAGCCTCGGCCTCGCCGTCATCTTCGGGCTGTTGCGGGTCATCAATTTCGCCCACGGCGCGCAATATATGCTCGGCGCTTTTGCGGCGATGCTGATGCTGCAGTATTTCGGCATCAACTACTGGTTCGCGCTGATCCTCGCGCCGATCGTCGTCGGCCTGTTCGGCGCATTCATCGAACGCACCATGCTGTCGAGGCTCTACAATCTCGATCCGCTCTACGGCCTGCTGTTCACCTTCGGCCTGGCGCTGACGATAGAGGGCACCTTCCGTTATCTCTACGGTTCATCCGGCCAGCCCTACGCGGTACCGGCGCAGCTTGCCGGCGGCACGAATCTCGGCTTCATGTTCCTGCCGATCTATCGGGGCTGGGTCGTCGTGGTATCGCTTGTCGCCTGTATCGGCACATGGCTGCTGATCGAGAAGACCAAGCTCGGTTCCTACCTGCGCGCGGCGACGGAAAACCCGGTTCTCGTACAGGCCTTCGGCGTCAACGTGCCGGTGCTCCTGACGCTGACCTACGGGATCGGGGCGGGGCTCGCGGCCTTCGCCGGCGTGCTCGCGGCCCCCATCTACCAGGTCTCGCCGCTGATGGGTTCGAACATCATCATCGTCGTTTTCGCGGTGGTCGTGGTCGGCGGCATGGGTTCGATCATGGGCGCGATCGTCACAGGCTACATGCTCGGCATCGCCGAGGGCCTCACCAAGGTATTTTACCCGGAAGCCTCGAATATCGTGATCTTCGTGATCATGGCGATCGTGCTTCTGCTGAGGCCCGCCGGCCTCTTCGGACGGGATGCGTAAGATGAGCGACATGACCCATACCGCAGCCAAACCGCGCGCCGAACGGTCGGCCACCGCGTCGATGACCTACGCGATCTTCCTCACCACGGGATTGATCCTGCTCCTTCTCGCGCCGCTGTTCTTCTACCCGATCTTCCTGATGAAGCTGCTCTGCTTCGCCCTGTTTGCCTGTGCCTTCAACCTGCTGCTCGGTTATACCGGGCTGCTCTCCTTCGGCCACGCGACGTTCTTCGGGGGGGCTGCCTATTTCACCGCCCATGTGGTGAAGGAATGGGGTTTCCCGCCCGAGCTCGGCGTCCTGACCGGCGTCGTCGGCGCAGCATTGCTCGGCCTCGTCATGGGTTACGTGGCAATCCGCCGGCAGGGCATCTATTTCGCGATGATCACGCTTGCGCTGTCTCAGATGTTCTTCTTCTTCTGCCTGCAGGCGGAATTTACCAAAGGCGAGGACGGCATCCAGTCGGTGCCGCGCGGGCATCTCTTCGGCTTCATCGACCTCAGCCAGTCGACCAATATGTATTACTTCGTGCTGGCGGTGTTCCTGATCGGCATGGTGGTGATCTGGCGCTTCATCAACTCGCCCTTCGGGATGATCCTGAAGTCGATCCGCGAGAACGAGGCGCGGGCCACCTCGCTTGGTTATTCCGTCGCACGCTACAAGCTCGGCGCCTTCGTGATGTCCGCGGCGCTGGCGGGCCTTGCCGGCGGCGTCAAGGCGCTGGTCTTCCAGTTCGCGACGCTCACCGACGTCGCCTGGCAGATGTCCGGAGAAGTCATCCTGATGACGCTGCTCGGCGGCATCGGCACGCTGATCGGGCCGATCTTCGGCGCCGGTCTGGTGGTCACCCTGCAGAACTATCTGGCGACCTCGGATTTCCCGGTAACGATCATCACCGGTGTCGTCTTCATGGTCTGCGTCCTCCTGTTCCGGCGGGGCCTTATCGGCGAATTCTATGCCTCCCGCCTCGGCCGCAAGCTCGGCTTCGAGCATCGGCGCTGAACGGTCACAAGCAATGGAAAATTACGATTACATTGTCATCGGCGCCGGCAGCGCCGGATGCGTCCTCGCCAACCGGTTGTCGAAGGACCCGGCAAATCGCGTCCTGATCCTGGAAGCGGGCGGCAACGACAATTACCACTGGGTGCATATTCCGGTCGGCTATCTCTACTGCATCAACAACCCGCGCACCGACTGGTGCTTCACGACTGAGAAGGAAGAGGGGCTGAACGGCCGCTCGCTCTCCTATCCGCGCGGAAAGATCCTCGGCGGCTGCTCCTCGATCAACGGCATGATCTACATGCGCGGCCAGGCGCGGGACTACGATCTGTGGCGGCAGATGGGCTGCACCGGCTGGGGCTGGGACGACGTGCTGCCGATCTTCAAGAAGAGCCAGGATTTCTATCGAGGCGCCGATGAGATGCACGGTGCCGGCGGCGAGTGGCGGATCGAAAAGCAGCGTCTCCATTGGGCGGTGCTCGATGCCTTCCAGAAGGCGGCGGAAGAGGCCGGCATCCCGATCGTCGAGGATTTCAACCGGGGCGACAACGAGGGCTCCAGTTATTTCGATGTCAACCAGCGCTCCGGCATCCGCTGGAATGCGTCCAAGGCCTTCCTGCGTCCGGCGATGAAACGTTCGAACCTCACCGTGCTGACGAAGGCGCATGTGCGGCGGCTGATCATCGAAAACGGCGAGGTCAAGGGCGTCGAATTCCAGCACGACGGCGTCACCAAGAAGGCCTATGCGGCAAAAGAAACCGTGCTCAGCGCCGGCGCGATCGGTACGCCGCATATCCTCGAGCTTTCCGGCGTCGGCCGCGGCGATATCCTGCAGAATGCGGGGGTCGATGTGGTCAAGGAGGTCAAGGGCGTCGGCGAGAACCTGCAGGACCACCTGCAGCTGCGCATGGTCTACAAGGTGACCGGCGTTCCGACGCTGAACGAAAAGGCATCGAGCCTGGTCGGCAAGGCCGCGATCGGCCTCGAATATGCATTCAAGCGCTCCGGGCCGATGTCGATGGCGCCGAGCCAGCTTGGCATTTTCACCAAGTCCGGACCGGACAAGGAAACGGCGGATCTCGAATATCACGTGCAGCCGGTCTCGCTCGACAAGTTCGGCGACCCGGTGCATGCATTTCCGGCCATGACTGCCAGCGTCTGCAACCTTCGCCCGGAAAGCCGCGGTTCGGTGCATCTGAAAAGCCCGGATTTTGCCGCTTCTCCGGCAATTCATCCGAATTATCTTTCCGCGCCGGCCGACCGGCACGTTGCCGTGAAGTCGATCCGGCTAACCCGGGAAATCGTCCGCAAGCCCGCATTCGCGCGCTATCATCCGGAAGAATACAAGCCTGGCCCGAGCTACGAGACGGAAGCCGATCTCGAAAGAGCCGCGGGCGATATCGGCACGACCATCTTCCATCCGGTCGGCACCGCCCGCATGGGCGCCGATCCGGAGAGTGTCGTCGATCCACGGCTGAAAATGCGGGCGCTTGGGAAATTGCGTATCGCCGATGCCTCGATCATGCCCAATATAACCTCCGGCAACACCAATTCGCCGACGATCATGATCGCCGAAAAGGCGGCCGAGATGATTTTGGCGGATAACAGGTAGGGTGGGATGTCGAATGTAGAGAGTTTGGACGGTGCGATGTTACCTTCTCCCCCGCGGGGAGAAGGTGGCCCAAAGGGCCGGATGAGGGGGCAAAGTCCTCGGTCTCGAAATGGGCGTTCTGCCGTGCGCTTCCTCATCGCCTCGCATTCGCTCGGCACTTCTCCCCGCTGGGGAGAAGGGAAAATCTCCCGCGCCGAACACCCAAAGGAGAAGGAAGCAGCATGCCCGATACCGCAAACCACACCGATGAAATCCTGCTCAATCGTATCGGCTCGGCCGCCATTATCCGGCTCAACCGGCCGAAGGCGTTGAACAGCCTCAATCTTTCCATGGTACGGACCATGAAGGCGGCAATGGAGCAGTTTGCGGGCGATCCGGACATTTCCTGCGTAATTTTGAAGGGGGAGGGCGAGCGGGGCCTGTGCGCCGGTGGAGATATCCGCGTCATCCACGAGATGGGCAGGACCAGGGACGCTGAGATGACGCGTTTCTGGCGCGAGGAATTTCCGCTCAATTACGCTATTTCCCATTACGGCAAACCCTATGTCGCGTTGATGGACGGCATCGTCATGGGCGGTGGCGTCGGTGTCGCCTCGCACGGCAAGCATCGCATCGTCACCGAGCGGACGAAACTCGCCATGCCGGAAACCGGCATCGGCTATGTGCCGGATGTCGGCGCCACCTGGCTCCTGCCGCGCGCTCCGGGCGAAACAGGTACGTGGATGGGGCTGACGGGCGAGATGATCGGTGCGGCTGACGCAATCTATGCCGATCTTGCCGATGTTTGCGTACCGTCCGAACGGCTCGATGCGCTGGTCGAAGCACTCGGCGAACTGAAGGGTGGCGCTTCGGACGAGCAGGTCCGCGCGGTGATGGATCGGTTTGCGGTCGTGCCGGGCGAGAGCCAGCTTCAGGCCAATCGCGATTTGATCAGCCGCTGCTTTGGTTTCGATACCGTTGAGGAGATTGTCGAAGCTCTGAATAAGGAGGATGATGCTTTCGCGGTGAAGACCCGCGAAGTGATCGCCAAACGCTCGCCGACGAGCCTGAAACTGGCCTTGCGGCTGCTGCGCCTGGGGCGTGGAAGCTCGAGCCTCGTCGAATGCCTGGAGCGCGAGTTCACGGTCGCTTCGGAACTGTTGCACAACCATGACTTCTACGAGGGGGTTCGGGCGGCTGTGATCGACAAGGACCGGAACCCGAAATGGCGGCCTCTAACGCTCGAAGAGGTGGGCGAGGCGGAGCTCGAAAAATATCTCGCCGTGCGGCATCCGGTTCTGTTTGCGGACCATCGGCTATAGATCGGGCCGCGCCCCGAAAATGGAAGCGGGTTTCGGGATAACGACCAAACGGCAGGAAGAAGAACAGACGGGAGGGAAAGATGACCAAGATCGCGTTTGTGGGCCTTGGAAATATGGGCGGACCGATGGCCGCCAATCTGGTGAAGGCGGGCCACGAGGTTCGCGGCTTCGATTTGTCGGAGGCTTCCGTAAAGGCCGCAACAGCAGCCGGTATCAAGGCCGCCGGCGCACTTTCGGAAGCCGTCAGCGATGCCGAATGCGTCATCACCATGCTGCCGAAAGGCCAGCATGTCACGGCGGTCTGGAGCGATCTGACGACGCTTTTGCCTGAGGGCACGCTGGTCATCGACTGCTCCACCATCGATGTGGAAAGCGCCCGCAAGGCGCACAAGCTGGCGGAGGTGATGAACTGCAGCGCGCTCGATGCGCCGGTCTCGGGCGGCACGGGCGGAGCGGCGGCCGGGACGCTGACCTTCATGGTCGGCGGTTCGGAAAAGGCTTTCGCAATGGGAAAACCCATATTGGAAGCCATGGGCAAGAAGATCGTTCATTGCGGTGCCCCCGGGGCCGGGCAGGCGGCGAAGATCTGCAACAACATGATCCTCGGCATTTCGATGATCGGCGTCTGCGAGGCCTTCGGGCTGGCGGAAAAGCTCGGTCTTTCGCATCAGGCGCTGTTTGACGTCGCCTCCACCTCGTCCGGGCAGTGCTGGTCGCTCACCAGCTATTGCCCGGTTCCGGGGCCGGTGCCGACCTCGCCCGCCAACAACGATTATAGACCCGGCTTCGCCGCCGCGCTGATGCTGAAGGACCTGACGCTGTCGCAGGAGGCAGCCAGGCAGACGGGGGCCGCCACGCCGCTCGGGCGTCACGCGTCCGAGCTTTATGCGGAGTTTGAGAAAGCCGGGCATGGCGGCGACGACTTTTCCGCGATCATCCAGATGCTGCGGGAGAAGGCGGGTGCCTAGGGTGGATCCGATCTTCTGATGCAGGCGGGCTTCGCCAACACGTTTGGCCACGCCGGCAGCACCGGCATGGTCGGGAACGGGGCAGGCAGTGGGTGATGCGGGTAGAAGGTAGATTTTGTCTGCCTGCCCCGGCCGCTTCGGCGATCATTCGAGGATTTCCCAGCCCTCGTCAGACCACTTTTCACGACCATCACCGGAACCGAGCCGAGAACCCGAGGAGGAGGCCGGTTCGCGAACCCGGTTCCCATCCGATGACGGGATGATTGTGGCGCGGCGGCGAGGGAGGGGGACGAAAAGAGCGGCTCGTTCGACGGAAGTCATTGAAGGGGTGGAGGATTATTTTTTGAGAGATCTTCGAATATCCCCGTGGGCATCTGCGGCTTATTTCGTGGACGAAATGGGAAACGCTTCGGGATACTTCGCCGACCAAAAAGGTTGATCCGGGTTGGGGATTGCAATCGATAGCCGATCAGCGCTGGACTTTTTCAGAGCAATCATAAAGAGGGGATGGCCGCTTCCGGGCGCAAACCGGAAGCGCCGTCTCGGCAGTCTTGAGGCCGCTTATTTTATGCACGGAGAAATAATATGAAAGTTATCAAGCTGATTTCGATCGCCATGATCGCACTGATTGCCGTCATCGGCTTCCGTTGGCACAGATACGTGACCAACAGCGAAACGGCGTATGAGGAGATCGGCATCGAACTGAACAGCCGGATGCCGGGGCCCATCAATAAATGGGGATGCGACAGGCTGCACGAAACCTTCGGCAATATTCTGCCCCCTTACGGCTGCCAGAGCGGCGCCGACGGCCGTCAGTGGCGCTAAGGTACCTGTCCGCCGAGAGCCCGTGGCGCATTCAAGCCCTGGGCTTTTCGGCGCGGGCCAAAGGGGGCATTGTAAAACAGGGGTAAAAGCTCCGCCAAATGATGCTGAAATGGAGAAAAATTTCCAAGCTCGCCATCTGGCGGGGTCCCCCCTTCCTCGCGGTCCGTCGTGTCTCCCGGTAGTTTCTCCGTCAGTCTCGAACACCGGAGAAATCCATGCACCGCCTCCTTATCCTCGGCACCGCGCTTGTCGCCCCCCTGGCCGCGCTTTTCGTAACGCCTGCGCTCGCCCAGCAGCCGAACAAACTCCTCAATGCCTCCTATGACATCGCCCGTGAAATCTTCGCGGCAGAAAACGAGGCCTTCATCAAGAGCCATCCGGGCGTCACGATCGATCAGTCGCATGCCGGTACCTCCAAGCAGGCCCGGTCCATCGTCGAAGGGCTGGAAGCCGATGTCGTAACCTTCAACCAGGTGACGGACGTCGATTTCCTGGTCAAACAGGGCTTTGTTTCGGCCGACTGGCAGAAGGAATTCCCGAACAGCGCCTCGCCCTTCTATTCCTTCCCGTCCTTCCTGGTGCGCGCCGGCAATCCGAAGAACATCAAGGACTGGGGCGATCTGGCGCGTGACGACGTGCATGCCGTCTTCCCGAACCCCAAGACCTCGGGTAACGCCCGCTACACCTATCTCGCGGCCTATGCCTGGGCCAAGGAAGCCTATGACGGCGACGAGGAAAAGATCGAAGCCTATATCGCCAAGATCTTCGACAATGTTCCGGTCTTCGATACCGGCGGTCGCGCCGCCACGACCACGTTCGTGGAGCGCGAGACGGGCGACGTGCTGATCACCTTCGAAGCGGAAACCCGCGGAATCGCCAAACAATACGGCGCCGACAAGGTCGAGGCCGTCACGCCATCCGTCAGCCTGCTTGCGGAATTCCCGGTTGCCATCGTCGACAAGGTCGCCAAGAAGCACGGCAGCGAAGCGCTCGCCAAATCCTATCTCGATTTCCTCTATTCCGAGGAAGGCCAGCGGATCGCCGCGCAGTTCGGCCATCGCATCAACAACGAGAAGGTGGCGGCAGAGTTCAAGAGCCAGTTCCCGGAAATCCGGCTCGTCAAGGTGGACGACGTGTTCGGCGGCTGGCAGAAGATCCAGTCGGAGCATTTCGCGTCCGGCGGCACTCTCGACAAGCTCTACGGCAGCCGTTAATCCGGCACCCTGACATTATTTGATCCTGCCCGGCGGATTCTCTTCGCCGGGCTTTGCCGTGAAAAAAGGAAGTAGCTGCGTGAGACGCAATGTCCTGCCCGGACTGCCATTGTCGCTGGGCGTGACCCTGTTTTATGTCGGGCTGATTGTCGTGCTCCCGCTGGCGGCGCTCGTCTTCAAGGCGGCGAGCCTCGGGCCCGAGGATTACTGGAGGATCGTCTCATCCAGCCGGGCGCTCGCGAGCTACCGCGTCACCGTGCTTTCGGCGCTGGGCGCCACAGTCTTCAATCTCTTCTTCGGCCTCGCACTCGCCTGGGTGCTGACCCGCTATCGCTTTCCCGGCTGGCGCATCGTCGACGCCATGGTCGATCTCCCCTTCGCGCTGCCGACGGCGGTGGCCGGCATTGCGCTGACGGCGCTGTTTACCACCAACGGCTGGTTCGGCTCGATCCTCGGCGATCTCGGCATCAAGGTGGCCTATACGCCGCTCGGCATCATGATCGCCATGTGCTTTACCTCGCTGCCTTTCATCGTGCGCACGGTGCAGCCGGTGCTGGAGGATCTCGATCCGGCGCTGGAAGAGGCGGCGCAATCGCTCGGCGGCTCGGACTGGGCGATCTTTCGCAAGGTCATCCTGCCGCTCCTGACGCCTGCGCTTCTGGCCGGCGTCTCGCTCTCGTTCGCGCGGGCGCTTGGTGAGTTCGGGGCGATCATCTTCATTGCCGGCAACCAGCCGATGTCGACGGAGATCACTGCCCTTTTAATCTTCATCCGGCTCGAGGAATACGACTATCAGGCCGCTGCTGCGATCGCGTCGGTCCTCCTCCTGACAGCGTTCTTCATGCTCGCGCTCACCAACTGGATGCAGTCGCGGGCGCTGCGCTACACGGCGAGGGGTTGACGATGAGCACTCCCGCTACCCGCCGCAAGCCGCCGCGCGTTGGCGACCAGCCGCTCTTTCGCCGATTGCTGATCGGCGTGGTGCTCGTCCTCGGCGCCTTCCTGATCCTCGCACCGCTGATCATCATCGGCGTCGAAGCCTTCGCCAAAGGCTGGGCGGTCTATCGCGATACGATCACCCATCCCGATACGCGCCACGCGATCATGCTGACGGTGCTTGCGGCGCTCGTCGCCGTGCCGGTCAATACGGTCTTCGGCATCGCAGCCGCCTGGGCGATCACCAAGTTCGATTTCTGGGGCAAGCGTTTCCTGCTCGTTGTGATCGAGATCCCGTTCTCCGTGTCCCCGATCGTCGCCGGCGTCGCCTATCTTTTCGTCTATGGCCTGCAGGGCATATTCGGGCCGGTGCTGGACGAATATGGGGTCAAGATCCTGTTCGCGATCCCCGGCATCATTCTGGCCTCGATGTTCGTAACCGCACCCTTCGTCGCGCGCGAACTTATCCCGTTGATGCAGGCTCAGGGGCGCGATCTTGAAGAGGCGGCGACCTCCCTCGGCGCGTCCGGCTGGCGGACCTTTTTCTCGGTGACGCTGCCGAACATCAAATGGGCGCTGCTTTATGGCGTCGTGCTCTGCAATGCGCGCGTCATGGGCGAGTTTGGCGCCGTCTCCGTCGTTTCGGGCAATATCCGCGGCCAGACCAATACGCTGCCGCTCCATATCGAGTTGCTCTATCACGACTACCAGGCGGCAGGTGCCTTCGCCTCGGCTTCCATCCTGGCGCTGATCGCCGTCTTCACCATCATTGCCAAGGTGGCGCTGGAGCGCCAGGGGGCGGGCCGGATCCGACGTCCGGCACTTGCCGCCAATACTGCGGAGAAAACCTCATGAAAATCCGCCTCGACCACGTCGTCAAAACTTTTGAAACCTTCCGTGCGGTGAAAGATGTTTCGCTGGAGATCGAAAGCGGTGAACTCGTCGCGCTGCTCGGGCCATCCGGTTCCGGCAAGACGACGATCCTGCGCATGGTCGCCGGCCTCGAATATGCGGATCAAGGCCACATCTATTTCGGCGATCAGGATGCGACCGATATTCCCGTGCGCGATCGCGGCGTCGGTTTCGTCTTCCAGCACTATGCGCTTTTTCCGCATATGACGGTCGCGGAAAACATCGCCTTCGGCATGAAGGTGTCCAGGGTGAAACGCGAAAAGGCGGCGATCGACGCCCGCGTTTTGGATCTGTTGCGTCTGGTTCGCCTCGAAGGCCTCGGCGATCGGTTTCCGGCGCAGATTTCCGGCGGCCAAAGGCAGCGTGTGGCGCTTGCCCGCGCACTTGCGGTCGATCCCAAGGTGCTGCTGCTCGACGAACCGTTCGGCGCGCTCGATGCAAATGTCCGCCGCGACCTTCGCCGCTGGCTGCGCGAGATCCATTCGGAACTCGGCATCACCACGCTCTTCGTCACCCATGACCAGGAAGAGGCGCTCGACCTTGCCGACCGGGTTGTGATCCTGAAAGACGGCCAGATCGTCCAGCAGGGCACCCCGGAAGAGGTCTGCCGTGATCCGAAATCGTCCTTCGTCATGAAATTCCTCGGCGATGCCAACGTGATCGCTGCCGAAGTGCGCGACGGCAGGGCCTATGCCAGCGGCGCCGCGATCGAGGTTTCCGGCCTGGCGAACGGCAAGGCCGAGCTTTATGCGCGTCCGACCGATCTCGACTGGTCGCTGCAAGGCCCCGGCATTCCCGCCAGCATCATCCGCGTACTCGACCGCGCCGACGGTCGCCGGGTGTTGGCGACGGCCGAGACTGGCGAGCATCTGGAATTCGATGTCGAGCCGGAACGCCTCGTGAAAGCAGGGGATGGCGGCTTCGTGACATTGCGGCGGGCGAAAGTGTTCCTGCTTACTTAAAGTTGTATTAAAATTGCATTTGCAATTATTGATACTGTATGCGAAGGTTGTTGCGTAAGCATACCTGCCCCGCATGTCGTCAGCTATCGTTGTCACCCTTCTGGAGGTCGCCGGCTCGCCGCGCGCCAGGGTTCTCCTTTGCGTGAGCGATCCGACTGCCGGCGTTCACGGGGCGCCACCTACGCTTGGAGGGGCGCATGTCGTTTTCAATCGCAAACCATAAACTTGTTTCGCAGGGCGTCGATATTCTCGATGAGGGCACGACCAAAATGGGCGGGGCGCTCGATCCCCGTTTTCTGGTCATCCACTATACCGCCGGGGCCTCTTTCGATGGAGACCTTCAGTCGCTTGCCCGCGACAAGGAGACCCAGGCGTCGGTCCACCTCCTCATCGGGCGGGACGGAAAGGTGGCGCAGATCGTGCCGTTCAATCGTGTCGCCTGGCATGCCGGGCGGAGCCAGTGGGGAGAAATCGCCGGCCTCAACAGTCATTCGATAGGCATTGAACTTTCCAACGGCGGTGTTCTGACAAAACTTGCGAACGGCAAGTTCACGACGTGGTTCGGCAAGGAAATCCCGGATGGCGAGGTCATGGAGGCAGCTCACGAGCGGGGAGGGCCTGTGCGCGGCTGGCATACATATCCGCAGAAGCAGCTGGACAGGCTGATCGAGGTCGCCCACGCACTGCATGCAAAATACAACTTCCTCGACATTTTGGGCCATGACGACATCTCGTGGCCGCGAAAGTCGGACCCCGGTCCGGCCTTCCCAATGAATTCCGTACGGTCGCGTATCCTCGGGCGCCATACCTGATCCGGGACTGGCAACTGCGTCAAGGCAGAAGTTCGAAGCTGCTCGTTGCCAGAACCTCGCCATTGACGATGAGTTCGACCGGGTGCCGCCCGGGATAGTGCACACGCGTGGTGAAATTTCGGATGGCGCGGCTGATCGAAAGCTCGCAGGCTGCTCCGGACGCAAGCGTGATCTCCTTCCACTTGAAGACCTTTTTCGACGTGCCGCCGGCCTTCTTCACATAATGGACGGCGTAGTCGATGACGAGCTTCTGCGGTTCAGTGGCGGTCGACGTGAGCCTTGCTGCGATCTTTACCGAACCGCCGAGCTTCACTGCGGGGGGCGTTACGGCAAAGGCATCGACCGTCACCTCCGCTTTGTGGCCCGCGCCGAAAAGATGGAGGGCGCGGGAATCCCCCTTTTTGATCAGCGTTCTGAGTGCCTGCTTGATGATCCAGCCGGTGCGGGGATCGTTCTGATCCCAATGCGCGATCGTGTCGAAAACCCATTCCGGGTGGTCTTTGGTGATGTCGTTCAGGTGGTTGGCGACGGATTTGCGGACATAGAGGCTTGGATCGCTCTTCAGGTTTTCGAGGATCGGCGCGACCGGTGAGGGGTCGGCGATCAGCGCCTTCAACTGGAAAGACCAGGGCAAGCGAGGCCGGCAGCCTTCGCTCGAAAGGCGTCGCACATGCTCATTCTCATCGAGCGACCAGCGCTGCATGACCTTGAGCGTCCGCTCGAGGTCCTTCAGGAGGAAATGCCTCACGGCAAATTCCGAGGAGCCGAAGCGGGTGAAAAAGGCGAGTGCATCCATGGAGAGATCGAAATGGTCGTGGCCGTAGAGGGCCACGTATTCCGGCAGGGTGATGGAGGCGAAGCCGTGGTCTATGCGCGGCGCGAGCGCGCGGAGAATTTCGAGGTTTCGTTCGAAACCGCCGGGCAGGACATGGTGGTAGGCGACCGCGATCTGCCTGAGCCGTTGCATAATGCTGAGGCCGTCGAGACCTTCCGAGGCCAGCGCGAGAAACTTCTCGCAGTCGAATGCGGGATAGATTGCGGCGGTTTCGGCTGCAAAGTGTCTAAGGCGTTCGCGATTGAAGATTTCCTTCAGCAGCGGAGCTGCTTCGGCTTCAGTCTCGGCCATGTCCTCACCTTCAGATGTTCCCTTTTTGTTTTGCTATTCGACTCGTCTGGGGGAGGCAAGGGCAAAAGAAAACCGGCCGATGCTTGAGGCGTCGGCCGGTTGTGGTTGGTTTGTCGGCGGGTGCGCGTTCAGCTCATCTGGCTGACGAAGCGGGTTTCGAGGTAGGCTTCGACCGCTTCCGAACCTCCTTCCGTGCCGTAGCCGGAATCCTTGATGCCGCCGAAGGGCACTTCCGGAATGGCAAGACCGTTATGGTTGATCGTCAGCATGCCGGCTTCCATCTCGCGCCCGAGGGCGTGAGCGGTCTTGACCGAGCCCGTGAAGGCGTAGGAGGCGAGACCAAAGGGCAGGCGGTTGGCTTCCGCGATCGCGTCCTCGAAATGCGAGAAGCGGTTGACGATTGCAAGCGGGCCGAAGGGCTCGTCGTTCATCACCTTCGCCGAGGTCGGCACGTCGGCAAGCACGGTGGGCTCGAAGAAATAGCCCTTGTTGCCGATGCGTTTTCCCCCGGTCTTCAATTCGGCGCCGTTCGATACCGCATCATGGATCATCTCTTCCATGGCAGGAATGCGGCGGTCGTTGGCAAGCGGCCCCATGGTGACGCCGTCTTCCAGGCCGTTGCCGACCTTGATTGCCCGCGCGGCCTTGACGAAACCTTCCATGAACCTGTCGGCGATGCCGTCCTGCACGAGGAAGCGGGTCGGCGCGACGCAGACCTGGCCGGCATTGCGGAACTTCGCCGCCGCCGTTACTTCGATCGCCTTTTCGAGATCGGCGTCATCGAAGATGATCGCCGGGGCATGACCGCCGAGTTCCATCGTCGCGCGCTTCATGTGCCTGCCGGCGAGCGCCGCCAGATGTTTGCCGACGGGCGTGGAGCCGGTGAAGGAAATCTTGCGGATGACCGGATGCGGGATCAGGTATTCGGAAATCTCGGCCGGGATCCCGTAGACCAGATTGACGACGCCTGCCGGAATGCCGGCATCGGCAAAGGCGCGGATCAGTTCGGCCGGGGAAGCCGGCGTTTCTTCCGGTGCCTTGGCGATGATGGAGCAACCGGTGGCGAGTGCCGCGGAAAGCTTGCGGACGAGCTGGTTGATCGGGAAGTTCCAGGGCGTGAAGGCGGCCACCGGACCGACCGGCAGCTTGATCGCCATGTTCGAGACGCCGCTGAAGCGGGCCGGGATGATCTGGCCGTAGGTGCGGCGGGCTTCCTCGGCGAACCAGTCGATCGTGTCGGCCGCACCCATGACTTCCATCTTCGACTGGGCGAGCGGCTTGCCTTGTTCGCGCGTCATCATATAGGCGATGGTTTCCACGCGCGAGCGCATGATGTCGGCGGCCTTGCGCATCAGTTTCGAGCGCTCGAAGGCCGAGGTATCGCGCCAGATCTTGAAGCCCTTGCCTGCCGCTTCCAGCGCCAGATCGAGATCGGCCTTGCGGGCATGGGCGATCTTGCCGATCACCTCTTCGGTTGCTGGATCGACGACGGACAAGGTCTCGCCGCCGATGGCATCGCGCCATTCGCCGTTGATGAAAAGCTTTACGTCAGGATAGGTCTGCATGAGGTCCACTTTCATGATCAAAGGGGGATCGGCGTAGTCGGGATCGCCGAGGCAGATGGAAATTCCGGTGCTGACGTAAGATAAAAGCCGTCCCCAATCAATGGGCTGGCGAAAAAGTAATACTAATAAAAGCGCAGGCGCGGGAAGCCCGCGCCTGCGCTCAAATGCCGGTTGAAAGCGGATCAGAAGAAGGCCTGTATGCCGGTCTGGGCACGGCCCAGAATCAGCGCGTGGACGTCGTGGGTGCCCTCGTAGGTATTGACGGTTTCCAGATTCTGCGAATGGCGCATGACGTGGAATTCGATCTGGATGCCGTTGCCGCCGTGCATGTCGCGGGCCTGACGGGCGATATCCAGCGCCTTGCCGCAGTTGTTGCGCTTGACGATTGAGATCATTTCCGGGGCCATCTTGTGCTGATCCATCAGCTGGCCGACGCGCAGGCTGGCCTGCAGGCCAAGCGCAATCTCGGTCTGCATGTCCGCGAGCTTCTTCTGGTAGAGCTGCATGCCGGCGAGCGGCTTGCCGAACTGCTTGCGGTCCAGGCCATACTGGCGGGCGCGGAACCAGCAGTCTTCGGCAGCCCCCATGACGCCCCAGGAAATGCCGTAGCGGGCGCGGTTCAGGCAGCCGAACGGACCCTTCAGTCCCGAAACGCCAGGCAGCAGCGCATCCTCGCCGACTTCGACGCCATCCATGACGATCTCGCCGGTGATCGACGCGCGCAGCGAGAGCTTGCCGCCGATCTTCGGCGCCGAGAGGCCCTTCATGCCCTTTTCCAGCACGAAGCCGCGGATTTCGTTGTTATGGGCTTCCGATTTTGCCCAGACGGCAAAGACATCGGCGATCGGGGCGTTGGAAATCCACATCTTGGAGCCGCGCAGGCGGTAGCCGCCTTCGATTTTTTCCGCGCGCGTCTTCATGCCGCCCGGATCGGAGCCGGCATCGGGTTCGGTCAAGCCGAAGCAGCCGATCAGCTCGCCGGAGACGAGGCCCGGCAGGTATTTTTGTCTCTGTTCGTCGGAGCCATAGGCGTAGATCGGGTAGATGACCAGCGAGGACTGGACGCTCATCATCGAGCGGTAGCCGCTGTCGATGCGCTCGATCTCGCGGGCAACGAGGCCGTAGGCGACGTAGGAGGCGTTGGCCGCGCCGTATTCTTCCGGCAGCGTGACGCCGAGCAGGCCGGTCTGGCCCATCAGCCTGAAAAGCTCGGGCTCCGTCGTTTCATCGAGATAGGCCTCCTGGACGCGCGGCAGGAGTTCGGATTTGGCAAAGGCGGCCGCCGCGTCGCGGATCATCCGCTCCTCGTCGGTCAGCTGGTCTTCGATGAGAAAGGGATCGCTCCAGGAAAAAGCCAAGGGTCTGCCTCCAATTTCAAAGTTGAAGGAATTATCGCCGCAGCGGGGCTGAGAGCAAGCACCGTTTACTCAATCCGCCATGATCTATAGTAATAGCACCATGGTGAACCTTTCGAGAAAATTCCTTCCTTCCACCTCGGCTCTCGCCGCCTTCGATTCCGTTGCACGGCTAGGCAGTTTTTCCGGTGCGGCGGACGAGTTGTCGCTCACGCAAGGGGCGATCAGCCGCCAGGTTTCCGGGCTGGAGGAGCAATTGGGCATCCTGCTTTTCGACCGCACCAGCCGCGGCGTGGTGCTGACCGAAGCGGGCGCAGACTATGCCAAGGCGGTTGCCGGCGCACTCGCGCAGATCCGCTCCGCGTCGCTGGCCGCCATGACCAAACGGCATAGCGACCAGCTGAATATCGCGATCCTGCCGACCTTCGGTACCCGCTGGCTGATGCCGCGTATTCCGCATTTCGTCGCGCGTCATCCGGAGATCACGCTGAATTTCGCGACCCGCATCGGCGTCTTCGATTTCGATCGGGACGGCATCGACATGGCGATCCATATCGGCGAGCCAGACTGGCCGGGCGCCGAATGCACCTTCCTGATGGAGGAGATGGTGGCGCCGGTCGCTTCACCCGCCTTTCTCAAGACGCATCCGATCGGCAAGGGGGAAGACCTCCTGCGTCTGCCGCTCCTGCACATGGCCTCACGACCGGGTGCCTGGAGCCACTGGTTCGAAAGCCTCGGCATAACCGGCACGCCGTCGCAGGGCATGCGCTTCGAGCAGTTCGGCAATGTGGCGCAGGCGTGCATCGCCGGGCTCGGCGTGGCGCTGATGCCGCTTTTCCTGATCGACTCAGAGCTCGCGAGCGGGCAGTTGGTCGAGGCGTTTCCGCATCAGGTCAGGAGCCCGAGCGCCTATTATGCGGTGGCGCCAATGAGCAAGAAGGATTTCCGGCCGGTGGTGGCCTTTCGGGCGTGGTTGCTGGAAGAGGTCGGGCGGTATCGGGAAAAGGAAGAGGTGGTGGGGTGGTAAGGCGCTGAGGTGGCCTTAATCCTCCCCGCAAGGGCAGAGGCTTAGGCTCAACCGGTTGAATCAAAAGGGCTGAGCAAGGCAAAGCGGTGCGGCATGTCGATCTCCCCCCTTGAGGGGGAGATGCCCGGCAGGGCAGAGGAGGGTATGGTGGCATACTCCCTCTGCTGTTGAGTTTGCGGCGGCACCCCCCTCTGTCACGTTCGTGACATCTCCCCCTCAAGGGGGGAGATTAGAGGGAGCCCGTTGCGCCCTCGCGGCTAAAGCCTCGGCCTCATATCCAACCAATCCGTCCCAGCTTCATAAGCAAGTGCCATTTCCAGCACCGCCTTGTCCGCCCGCGGTCGGCCGATGATCTGGATGCCGGTCGGCAGGCCCTTTTGCGAAAAGCCTGCGGGCATGGCGGCGACCGGCAGCCCAGCCATCGAGGGGCCGATGACCACTTCCATCCAGCGGTGATAGGTATCCATTGTGTGGCCGGCGATTTCCTTGGGCCAATGAATGTCCGCATCAAAGGGAAAAACCTGAGCCGACGGCAGGATCAGGTAGTCGTAGCGCTCAAAAAGCGCCAGCATATATTGATACCAGGCGCTGCGACGTTTCGAGGCGAAATGCACCTCGCGTCCGGTCATCTCGAGGCCGCGTTCGATTTCCCAGATGATCTCCGGCTTCATAAGCGCGCGCTTTTCCGGATCGTCGTAGCTGTCGCGCATGCCATTGGCGGCGAGCCAGCTTCGGAGCGTCGTCCAGGACCGCCAGACATCCGCCATGTCGAAATCCGGCACGAGATCATCGACCTTGCAGCCGAGCCGTTCGAAGAGGGGCAGGGTGGCGCTGCAGAGTTCCAGCACGCCGGGTTCGAAGGGCAGGTAGCCGCCGAGATCGCCGAGCCAGGCAATGCGGGTGCCGGAAAAGTCATGGCGGATTTCAGGCGTCAGGTCTTCGGTCGCCAGCGAATGCGGGTCGCGGGGATCATAGCCGGCCTGGGTGGAGAGCAATGCGGCGGCATCGCGCACGGTGCGCCCCATCGGACCGAGTACCGAAAGCTGACCCATGAAGAGTTCGAGCTTCAGCGACGAGGGGATGCGGCCGTAGCTCGGACGGAAACCGACGACATTGTTGAACGCCGCCGGATTGCGCAGCGACCCCATCATGTCGCTGCCATCGGCCACCGGCAGCAGATGCGCGGCAAGGGCTGCGGCTGCGCCGCCGCTCGAGCCGCCAGCGGTCTTGGTCGCATCGTAGGGATTTTTCGTCGTGCCGTGCACCGGATTGTAGCTCTGCGAGCCGAAGCCCTGTTCGGGCGTGTTGGTCTTGCCGATGATGATCGCGCCCGCCGCGCGGATCCGCTCGACCATCACCTCGTCCTTATCAGGCACGAAATCGGCAAAGAGCGGCGAACCGTAGGTGCAGCGGATGCCCTTTACCTCGCAGAGGTCCTTGATGGCGATCGGAAAGCCATGCATCCAGCCGCGCGAAGTCCCTCCGGCCAGTTCCGTGTCGCAGGCGGCCGCTTCGGCAAGCAGGGCGCCAGTGTCGCGAAGGCTGACGATGGCGTTGATCGCCGGGTTCAATTTCCCGATCCGTGCGAGATAGGCTTTCATTGCATCGATGCAGGAGAGCCGGCCATCATGGATCGCCTCCGAAAGCTCAATGGCGGAAAGCCCGGTAATTTCCTCGTCCTGCATATCTGTCTCCCGATGGCGGTCTGGATTTCCTTCCGGGAAGCTGAAAAAGTCAAGAAGCCCGGGACAAGTTGCGAGAGGCCTGTAAACGACTCGACAAAACAGTACGGCCCCTCTATCCTGATTAAACGTTTAAGCAGGGTCCCTGATGAAGGCTGTCCGAACCGGATCGAACATGAGCGCGATTGCGGCCGCACTGGGTGTGTCGGCGGCGACCGTGTCGAATGCGCTTTCCGGCAAGGGGAGGGTATCTCCGGAACTCGTCGAGAAGGTCCGCGCCAAGGCGGCGGAGCTTGGATATGTGCCGAGCCTGACGGCGCGGGCGCTGAGGACCGGCCGCACCGGAGTGCTCGGTCTGGTGCTGCCTGACATCGCCAATCCGCTTTTCCCGCAGATCGCCCAGGCGATCGAAAATGCCGCCTCGAATGCCGGCTTCGGCGTGCTGATTGCCGACTCCCGCGGCGATATCGGCCAGCAGACCGAGGCGATCAACCGGCTTCTCGAACGCGGCGTCGACGGCATGGTCATCGTACCCCGGCGCGGCACGCGGATCGCCGATGTCGGTTGTCCCGTCGCGGTCATCGATACGCCGTCGACCCCCGGTAACACCGTTTCCGCCGACCATTGGGATGGCGGGGCGCAGATGGGCCGGCATCTGGCCGCATTCGGACATCGAAAGGTCCTGCTGATCGGGACGGGCAGCTCCTCCAACGTGCAGAACGACCGGATCGGCGGGTT
Source organism: Neorhizobium sp. S3-V5DH (assembly GCF_004343065.1). Lineage (NCBI taxonomy): Bacteria > Pseudomonadati > Pseudomonadota > Alphaproteobacteria > Hyphomicrobiales > Rhizobiaceae > Neorhizobium > Neorhizobium sp. S3-V5DH. The sequence continues at coordinate 67,407 of NZ_SMCL01000003.1, read as the reverse complement.
GAAGGCGGGCCTCGGCGCCGAAGTCGAATGCGAAACCCTGTGGATCGAAAAGGTGGAGGCTCTTTCAGGCAAAGGCTGTCCTCTCGGTCTCGTGGCCAAGGCGAGGGCCGGGTTTACTGCGTTTGCGGCGGTTTCGGACCTTTCGGCGCTGAGGGCGCTTACCGAATTGCAGCGCGCGGGCATTCGCGTGCCGGAAATGGTCAGCGTCACCGGCTTCGACGATCTCGTCTGGTCGCCCGTGGTCACTCCGGCGTTGACCACCATGCGCATGGACATGGCACAAATCGCCGATCTGGCGGTTGCAGCCCTTACCGGCGCCATCGAGGCTGCCGGCGGCATCGAGCCGGAGACGGCGGAAAAGGTCTCGTCCGCCCGGGACCGCGTGCCCATGCAGCTTATCGTCCGCCAGTCGAGCGGCGTTCCGAATTCGCATGCCCAAACCTCAACGATAAAACCGACAGCAGGAGAACTTACGCGATGAAAAAGGTCATTTTTGCATCGGGCGCTGTTCTGATGCTCGCCACAGGGGCGGCTCAGGCCCAGGAAAAGACGCTGACAATCTCCGTCTATGCGCTGGCGCAGGACGAATACAAGCAGATCATCTACGATCCCTTCGAAAAGGTCTGCGGCTGCAAGCTTGTCGTGGAGACCGGCAACAGCGTCGAGCGCATCGCCAAGATGGAAGCCAACAAGGCCAATCCGGTGGTCGATATGGCGGTCGTCTCCATGGCCGATGCGCTGGCCGCTTCGCGCGCCGGGCTGATCGACAAGGTGGACACGTCCAAGCTCTCCAACTTCGACAAGCTCTACGACATCGCCAAGGATCCGAACAAGGACGGTATGAGCGTCGGCTACACGTTCTACGCCACCTCGATCGCCTATCGTTCCGACAAGATGAAGATCGAATCCTGGGCAGATCTCCTGAAGCCGGAATATGCAAGCCATATCGCCTGGCCGAACGTCACCACCAACCAGGGGCCGCCGGCGCTCTACATGCTGGGGCAGGCGCTCGGCAAGGATACGCCGGACCTGAAGGCGGCGATCGCGGCGGTCGGCGAAAAGAAGGACGAGATCGTCACCTTCTACGAAAAGTCCTCGCAGCTCGTGCAACTGATGCAGCAGGAGGAAATCTGGGCAGCGCCGATCGGCCGCTTCACCTGGGCGCCGTTCACCAAGCTCGGCATGCCGATCGCCTGGGCCACTCCGAAGGAAGGCCAGACCGGCGGCATGAACGTCATGGTCGTCACAAAGGGTTCCAAGAACCGCGACCTGGCGTTGCAGTTCATGGACTTCTGGCTCTCGGCGGACGTTCAGACCAAGGTGGCTGAAAAGATGATCGACAGCCCGGCCAACAAGGAGGTGAAGCTGTCGGAAGCCGCCGCCAATAACCTTACCTATGGCGAGGAAACGGCGAAAAGCCTGAAGCTCATTCCATCCGCCGTCGCACTCGACAACCGGGCCGGCTGGATCAAGAGCTGGAACGAGGCGGTCGGTCAATAAGCAATCCATAAAGTAATTACGAGATAGCCTCCCAAGGCTGAGGGATGCGGGCAGCGCGCGAATGCCTGTCCGCATCCCTACTTTCTGCGGAACAGGGTCACTTCAGATGTTTCAAAACAGGGCCGAAGCGCTTGCACTTGCGTTGCCCGCCGCGCTCTTCGCCGCGGCGGTCTTCCTCGTGCCGGTGGTGATCCTGCTTTCCGACGGATTTCGCAGTTCCGCTGGCGGCTGGACGATCTCGGCCTATACGGATTTCTTTTCCAATTCTCTGAACCAGACCGTTTTCCTGCGCACGCTGAAGCTCGGAGCGCTGGTGACGGTGGTCTCGGCGGTGATCGGTTATGCGGCGGCATTCGCGATCGTCAGCCTGGAGCCCGGCGCCAAGGGCCGGATGACGGGGCTCGTCGTGCTGCCGCTGATGATCTCGCCGGTGGCTCGCACCTACGCCTGGATCGTCATCCTCGGCCGCACCGGCATCGTCAACCAGGCGTTTCAGGCTCTGGGGATTACTGAAGTGCCGCTGCGCATCCTGTTCTCCGAGACGGCGATCTTCATCGGCCTTCTGCAGCTCTTCCTGCCGCTGATGATCATCTCGCTGATCTCGGCGCTCGAAAACATGCCGAAGGACGCCATTCCTGCCGCCCGGGTACTCGGCGCGAACTGGTTCCAGGTGTTCTGGAAAGTGGTGCTGCCGCTGACCAAGGAGGGTCTTGTCATCGGCGGCACGCTGGTCTTCACCGGCTGTCTGACGGCCTATATCACGCCGGCCATCCTCGGCGGCTCCAAAGTGCTGATGCTGGAAACGCTGCTCTACCAGCAGGTTTCGGTCTCCAACAATTTCGTCTCGGCGAGCGTCATCGCCTTCATCCTGATCGTCATGAGCTTTGCCGCCAATATTCTCCTGAAGCGCGTTGCGACCGCGAGGAACAAGATGAGGAGCCGGCCATGAATGCGCGCAGCCTCTTCATCCCCATTACATTGGTTCTGGTGCTCGGCTTCCTGATCGGGCCGTTCCTGATCATCGTGGCAGCCTCCTTCTCGGCCGGCGAGACGCTCAATTTCCCGCCGCAGGGCTTCTCCCTCCGCTGGATCGCCAAGGTCTTCACGGTCGAGAGTTTCCAGGCAAGTTTCGCCATGTCCCTGTTTCTGGCGATCGGCGGCACAGCGGCGGCGCTGGTGCTCGGCATTCCGGCCTCCTATGCCCTGTCGCGCTACAAGCTGCCGGGCGCGGAAATCGTCCGCACCGTCGTTTCCGCGCCAATCATTGTGCCGGGCATCATCGTCGGCCTGGCGCTCCTGCGCTATATCGTGGTCCCCTTCCAGGTGGGCATAACGCTGGCGCTGTTCGTCGCCCATACGGCTTTGGTGCTGCCCTATGCGGTGCGGGTCGTTTCCGCCAGCCTCGACAACCTGCGCTCCGATATCGAGGAGGCCGCCGTGCTGCTCGGCTCGTCGCGGCTCGGTGCCTTCTTCCGGGTGGTGATGCCGAACATCCGCGGCGGCATCATGTCGGCCTTCATCCTCGGCTTCGTCACCAGCTTCAACCAGGTGCCGGTGTCGCTCTTCCTTTCCGGGCCGGGCGTGCGCACTCTTCCGGTGGACATGATCGCCTATATGGAGATCGTCTTCGATCCGTCGGTTGCCGCACTTTCCTCGCTGCTCGCCTTTCTTTCCATCGGCATCGTCTTTGCCGCCGAACGTTTTCTCGGATTTTCCCGCTATGTCTGATGCGTCCTACCTCTCGCTCGAAAAGCTGACGCTCGCCTATGGCGACACGGTCGCGGTCGCCGATCTCGATCTCGACATCAGGAAGGGCGAACTGATCGCGCTTCTCGGCCCGTCCGGCTGCGGAAAGACGACGACCATGCGCGCGATCGCCGGCCTGCTGCCGGTGAAAAGCGGCCATGTCCGTCTCGACGGTGCCGACATGGCCTGGGTGCCGGCCAACAAGCGCGCCGTCGGCCTGGTGTTCCAGTCCTATGCGCTGTTCCCGCATCTTTCCGTCTATGAAAACGTCGCTTTCGGATTGAAGCTCAAGGGAATGCGGGGTGCCGATCTCGATGCCAAGGTTCAGGCCGGCCTGAAATCCGTCGGCCTGTCGAGTTTTGCGAACCGCAAGCCGGCGGAGCTTTCGGGCGGCCAGCAGCAGCGCGTGGCGCTGGCCCGGTCCATGGTCATGGAGCCGAAGGTGCTGCTGCTCGACGAGCCGCTCTCGAACCTCGACGCCCGCCTGCGTCTCGAAATGCGCACCGAACTGCAGCGCGTCCAGAAGGAAACAGGGGTGACGATGATCTTCGTCACCCACGACCAGGCCGAGGCGCTGGCGCTCGCCGACCGGATCGTGGTGATGAAGGGCGGGGCGATCGAGCAGATCGGATCACCGGAGGACATCTACAACCGCCCCGTCTCGTCTTTCGTTGCCGATTTCGTCGGCTTCGAAAACATCTTTCCTCTTGAAGGCGGCAGGCTCAGGACGAGCGGCGGCCTGATCGAACTCTCAGGCGAGGCCCCTTCAGCGGCGGGTCTCGCCTGGCGGCCGCGTATGGTGACCCTGGGAACTGGTCCTTTCCGGGGCACTGTGCGCGGCACATCCTTTGCCGGCGATAGCCGGGAATATCTGCTGGATACTTCGCTCGGCCCGATCAAGGCGGAGGTCGAGGCAGGTCTGTCCGCTCACCCGCTCGGTGCCGATCTTCTCTTCGACCTGCCGGCCGAAAAGGCCGCGCTCCTTTCCAAGTTTTCGTAAGGCGTCGCTGACATGGGCATCTGGATCGATACCGACATGGGCTTCGACGACATAGCAGCGGTCATGGTGGCTGCGCATGCGGGACTTGCGATCGACGGTGTTTCGCTCGTCTTCGGCAATGCGCCGCTGGAGCGTGTCCGCCACAACGCCGCCGGCGCAGCGTCAGCCTTCGTCTGGCCGTTCCCAATTCATGCCGGACGCGCCGCTCCCGCACTTGGCCGGCTGGAAACGGCGGCCAACGTTCTGGGCGATGCCGGCATGCCGACGACTGGTCTCCACCTTCCCGAGTTCGCCGATACCTTCCACAACGATGCCTTTAAAGCGCTTTGCGCCTGGCTGGAGAAGGATGAGGGAGAACGGCGCGTCCTGGCACTCGGCCCGCTTACCAATATCGCCGCCGTGGCGCTTGCCCGGCCGGATCTAGCCGACAGGATCACCGATCTCACCTGGATGGGCGGTGGGGTGACTTCCGGCAATCACACGGCTTCCGCCGAATTCAACGCCTTCGCCGATCCCGAAGCGCTGGCAATCCTTTTGGCGCACGGGATCCCGTTCCGGATGATCGATCTCGATCTCTGTCGCCAGGTTCTCTGTGCGCCCGAGGACGTGGCGCCGATCCGAGCTGCGGGAGGGCGCAATGCGGCGCTGCTCGCCGATCTGCTCGCCGGGTTCGTCGCCATTGCCACGAGCCGGGGCCGCCCGGCCATGCCACTCTACGATGCAGTGGCGGCGGTCGCCTTCGCTCATCCCGAACAAGTCATCTGGCGAAAGGCTCGCCTCGACGTGGAGCTTGCGGGAACATTCACGCGCGGACGCACCGTCATCGAGACGCGGGCCGGCCGTGGGGAATTCAATGCAGCCTTCGGCGTCGAGATCGACGTCGAGAAGGCAAGAACCGTTATCCTCGAAACATTGCGCGCGGAGGCAAGCTGGTGAAGAGCATCATAGCGACCGTACAGGAGTTTACAGAGCCCGGGTTGCGCGACCGCGCGGTGGCGGCCGCGCGAGGCGACGGTCCGTTCGACATCCTGATAACCGGCGGTACCCTGGTCGACGTGGTGACCGGCGAGCTACGCCCTGCCGACATCGGCATCATCGGCCCGTTGATCGCCAGCGTTCATGAGGCCGGCAGCCGGTCCGATGCGGCTGAGATCGTCGATGCGTCCGGCACCTTCATTTCGCCAGGCCTCATCGATACCCATATGCACATCGAGAGTTCGATGGTGACGCCTGCGACCTATGCCGGCACCGTCCTGCCGCGCGGCGTCACGACAGTCGTCTGGGATCCCCACGAATTCGGCAATGTGCACGGCATCGACGGGGTCGGCTGGGCGCTGGATTCGGTCAAGCTGCTGCCGCTTCGGGCCGTCGTGCTGGCACCGTCTTCGGTCCCTTCCGCTCCCGGTTTCGAGGTGGCAGGAGCCGATTTCGACGTCTCGGCCATCGAGGAGATGCTTTTCTGGCCGAAGATCGCCGGGCTTGCCGAGGTGATGAACATGCGCGGCGTCATCGACCGCGAACCTCGCATCAGTGCCATCGTGCAAACCGCGCTGACCTCGGAGAAACTCGTTTGCGGCCATGCGCGCGGCCTCGCGGGACCGGATCTCCAGGCATTCATGACGGCAGGCGTGACCTCCGACCACGAGCTCGTCTCGGGCGAGGATCTGATCGCCAAACTGCGCGCAGGCCTTACAATCGAGCTGCGCGGCTCGCATGACCACCTGCTGCCGGAATTCGTCCAGGCGCTCAATGGACTCGGCCAGCTGCCGCAGACCGTGACGCTCGCGACGGATGATGTCTTTCCGGACGATCTCGCCAAGAACGGCGGTCTCGACGATGTGGTGCGCCGGCTCGTCCGCTATGGGATGAAACCGGAATGGGCGTTGCAGGCGGCCACCTTGAACGGTTCCGTCAGGATTGGTCGTGCCGACCTCGGCCTCATCGCCGCCGGTCGGCGGGCAGACATCGTGCTGTTCGAGGATCTCAAGGATTTCCGCGCGCGCCAGGTCTTTGCAAGCGGCACCTTGGCCGCGCGGGCCGGGGCCATGACGATCGATCTGTTTGCCGCCGACCCGTCGCTGCTTCGCGACTCGGTCAAGCTTGAGCCCCTCCAGGCCGAGGATTTCAGGCTTCCCGCGACGGGCAGGAAGGTGCGGCTCGCGACCATCGATCGCCCGCGTTTCACGAACTGGGGGCAGACGGATGCGGATGTCGTCGACGGCTATGTGGTACCCCCGGAGGGCGCGACGTTGATCGCCGTGACCCACCGCCACGGCCGCGCCGACAGCCGCACCCGTCTTGGGTTCCTCACCGGCTGGGGCAAATGGAAGGGCGCTTTCGCAACCACGCTCGCCCATGACAGCCACAACCTCACCGTCTTCGGGTCCGATCCCGCCGACATGGCGGCGGCCGCCAATGCGGTGATAACCGCGGGCGGCGGAATGGCGGTGGCAATCGGCGGAAAGATCGAAGCCTTGCTGCCTCTTCCGCTTTCCGGCCTCGTCTCGCAGGCCTCGATGCAGGAGGTTTCCGCGAGCTTTGAGAAAATCCGCGCGGCCATGGACCGCGTGGTGGACTGGCAGCCGCCCTACCTAATCTTCAAAGCCTGTTTCGGCGCGACGCTTGCCTGCAATGCAGGTCCGCATCAGACCGATCGCGGCATTGCCGATGTCGCCACCGGCACGCTCATGGAATCGCCGATCCTCGAAGTGCTCGAATAGGAAACGCGCATGCAGCCGCACGATTTCTGGCAGGACGTCCACCCGGCGGGCACATTCGATCGTGGTGGACCGTTCTCCGGCTTTTTTCCCGCCACGCTCGACGACGGCCGCCAGATCAGGCTGCCGATCCGTCCTCTCGCCGATGGGGAGCATGCGCTGGCGTCGCTGATCATCAACCAGGCCAGCTTCGACGTTCAGGACGCGCTTGCCGCAGATCTTGCTCCGAAGCTTGCGGCGCATCGGCCGGAGGTAGTCGTCGGCCTGCCGACGCTCGGGTTGACACTGGCGGCGGCCGTCGCCCGGTCTCTCGGTTTCGCCCGCTATGTGCCGCTCGGGACCTCGAAGAAGTTCTGGTACGACGAAGGCCTGTCGGTGCCGCTATCCTCGATCACGACGCCCGAACAGCAGAAGCGGCTTTACGTCGATCCGCGCATGCTGCCGCTCATTGAAGGAAAGCGCGTCGCCCTGGTGGACGACGTGATATCAAGCGGCGCGTCGATCGTCTCCGGCCTTTCCCTGATGGCATCGCTCGGGATCGAGCCGGTGGCAGTCGGTGCCGCCATGCTGCAATCGGAGCGCTGGCAGGACCGGCTCGACGGCTTCGGCCCTCAATGGCGCCCGCGCGTCGTCGGGGTCTTCAGGACGCCGATGCTGAAGAAGGCGGGCGAGGGGATCTGGACCGCCTGAGGCGTTTTGTGCCTTGCGAAAGGCTGATGTCTGAATAGGATCGACAGATCACTCACCGCGGGATTCTCACAAAATCGGGAATAGCTTCATGGAACTGGTGTTCGATGGCCATAACGACGTGCTTCTACGCCTCTGGCGAACCATGAAGGCGGGTGGCGACCCGGTCTCCGAGTTCATGAACGGTACGCCCAGCGGCCATATCGACGGCCCCCGCGCCAAGGCCGGCGGCCTCGCGGGCGGGCTTTGCGCCATCTATATTCCGTCAGGTGACCTCGTTCTCAAGGAGCCCGACGCTAACGGCCGCTACGAAACGCCGCTTTCCGCGCCGCTCGATCACCTTCCTTCGCTGGCGATCGCGCTGGAGAAGGCCGCGATTGCGCTCCGTCTCGATCGTGCGGGAGCGTGGCGCCTGTGCCGTTCGTCCGCCCAAATCCGTCAGGCAATGGAGGACGGCATCTTTGCCGCCGTCATGCATATGGAAGGCTGCGAGGCGATCGATCCCGACCTCGACAATCTGGAGGTTTTCTACGCCGCCGGCCTGCGCTCGCTCGGACCCGTCTGGAGCCGGCACAACATCTTCGGGCACGGCGTACCTTTCGCTTATCCGATGTCGCCCGACACCGGCCCGGGGCTTACCGATCTCGGCTTTGAACTCGTCAGGGCCTGCAACAGGCTCGGCATCCTCATCGATCTTGCGCATATCACCGAAAAGGGCTTCTGGGATGTGGCGAGGACCACCGACCAGCCGCTGATCGCCAGCCATTCCAACGCTTATGCGCTGACGCCGGTCGCCCGCAACCTGACGGACAAGCAGCTCGACGCGATCAAGGAGAGCGGCGGCCTGGTGGGGCTCAACTATGCGGTCACGATGTTGCGCCCCGACGGGCGCGACAATGTATCGACGCCGCTTTCCGACATGGTGCGTCATGTGAACCACCTTGTCGACCGCATGGGCATCGATCACGTGGCACTTGGCTCGGACTTCGACGGAGCGTCGATTCCCGAAGAGATTCAGGATGCTGCGGGCAATCAGAATCTGGTTGCGGCCCTCAAAACTGAGGGATACGCTGACGACGAACTCATAAAGATGTGCCGGGAAAACTGGCTGAGAGTTTTGGGGAAGGCCTGGCACGAATAGGTTGCTTCTCCAGGGGTCCAAAAAAGGAAAAACAGGGAACAACGACCATGATTCATTCGCTGAACAAAAGCCTTCGCGTGCTTACGACCGGCGCTGCCCTTTCCGTATTGCTGATGGCCGCACCGCAGGCCTTCGCGGTGACGCCCGCCGACACGCTGGTCGAAGGCTTCGCGATCGACGACATCATCAGCCTTGACCCCGGCGAAGCCTTCGAACTGTCGACCGCGGAAGTGACCGCCAACAGCTACAGCAAGCTCGTCATGCTCGATCCGAGCGACACGTCGAAGGTGGTCGGCGAACTCGCCGACAGCTGGACCGTTTCCGACGACGGGCTCACCTATACCTTCAAGCTCAAGTCGGGCCTGAAATTCGCGTCCGGCAACCCGATCACGGCGGACGACGTCGCCTTCTCGTTCGAGCGTGCCGTCAAGCTCGACAAGTCGCCGGCATTCCTTCTCACCCAGTTCGGCCTGACCGGCGACAACGTGGCCGAAAAAGCGAAGGCATCCGACCCGAACACCTTCGTGTTCGTGGTTGACAAGCCCTATGCACCGAGCTTCGTGCTGAACGTGCTGACCGCGACGGTTGCGTCCATTGTCGACAAGAAGGTCGTGATGGAAAAGGCCAAGAAGGTCACGCCCAGCGCCGAATACAAATACGATACCGATTTCGGCAACGAATTCCTGAAGACCGGTTATGCCGGTTCGGGACCTTACAAGGTGCTTGCATGGCGCGCCAACGAGGCGGTGATCATGGAAGCCAACCCGAATTACTTCGGCGAGAAGCCGACGCTGAAGCGGGTGATCTATCGCCATATGAAGGAAAGCGCGGGCCAGCGGCTGGCACTTGAAAACGGTGACATCGACATTGCGCGCAACCTCGAGCCGGGCGACCTCGATGCGGTTACCAAGAAGCAAGGCATCTCCACGACCTCGGCTCCGAAGGGCACGCTGTACTATTTCAGCCTTAACCAGAAGAATCCCAACCTTGCCAAGCCGGAAGTGGTCGAGGCGATCAAATATCTGGTCGACTACGATGCGATCGGCGCCACGCTGATCAAGGGCATCGGCGAAATCCATCAGACCTTCCTGCCGAAGGGACAGCTTGGGGCGCTTAACGAAAATCCGTACAAGCTGGACGTCGCCAAGGCCAAGGAGCTGCTGGCGAAGGCGGGCCTGAAGGACGGCTTCACCGTCACCATGGATGTCCGCAACACCCAGCCGGTTACCGGGATTGCCGAAAGCGTGCAGCAGACGCTCGCCCAGGCGGGGATCAAGATGGACATCATCCCCGGCGACGGCAAGCAGACGCTGACCAAGTATCGCGCCCGCCAGCACGACATCTATATCGGTCAGTGGGGCTCGGACTATTTCGACCCGAACTCGAATGCGGAGACCTTTACGATCAACCTGGACAATTCCGACGAAGGCAAGAACAAGACGCTCGCATGGCGCAATGCCTGGGACGTGCCGAAGGAGTTGAGCGACGCCTCAAAGGGCGCGCTGCTCGAGAAAGATAGCGCAAAGCGTGCCGCGACCTACGAGGATCTGCAGAAAAAGGTGCTGGCCCAGAGCCCGTTCGTGATCGTTTTCCAGCAGACGGAAGTCGCGGGTTATTCCTCCAAGCTCAAGAACTTCAAGCTGGGCCCGAGCTTCGATACCAACTTCGTCTATACGGTCTCCAAGGAATAACCGGAAGGGCCGGTTCCTTGACCCTCACCGATTCGACAATCGCGACACGGCGCAACAGGCGCCGTGCCTCGTCGTTGCTGACCGCCGTGCTGCGTTTCGTGGTCACCGCGGTCACCACCTTTTTTGGTCTCCTGGCCGTCACCTTCTTCATCGGCCGCGTCGTGCCGATCGATCCGGCGCTCGCCATTGTGGGCGATCGCGCGCCTGCCCATGTGGTCGAGCGCGTGCGGGAGGAGCTGGGGCTCAACCTGCCGCTCTACCAGCAGTTCTACCTCTATGTGAAACAGGCCCTTTCGGGCGATTTCGGCACGTCCGTGCTGACCACCAATCCGGTGATGACGGATATCGCGAGGGTTTTCCCGGCGACGATCGAACTTGCAACGATCGGTACGCTAATCGGAGCCTTGCTTGGCGTTCCTCTCGGAGTGCTGGCCGCCGTCAAGCGCGGCAGCATCGCCGACCAGGTGGTGCGGGTGATCGGACTGATCGGCTACTCGGTGCCGATCTTCTGGCTCGGGCTCCTGTCGCTGGTGCTGTTCTATGCGCGACTGAACTGGGTTGCCTATCCGGGCCGCATCGACATCGTCTACGAATATACCTTCACGCCGATCACCGGCTTCTACCTTCTGGATGCAGCCTGGCAGGGACAATGGGATGTGTTCTGGGACGTGTTCCGGCATGTCATCCTGCCGGCATCGCTGCTCGGTTATTTCTCGCTCGCCTATATCAGCCGCATGACCCGCTCCTTCATGCTGAACGAGCTTTCGCAGGAGTATGTCGTGGCCGCGCGGGCGAAGGGGCTTTCCGAGGCCCGCATCATCTGGTTTCACGCGCTGAGAAACGCAGCGGTGCCGCTGGTGACCGTGATCGCCCTTTCCTACGCCAACCTGCTGGAGGGTTCGGTGTTGACTGAAACCATCTTCTCGTGGCCGGGGCTCGGCCTTTACATCACCAATTCGCTGCAGAATGCGGACATGAACGCGGTGCTCGGCGGCACCCTGATCATCGGGTCGGTCTTCGTCGGCATCAACATCTTCTCCGATCTCCTCTACCGCACGCTTGACCCGAGGACTCGCAACCGATGAGCATCGTGGAACCCGAAACGAGACCCTATAGCCGCGAATGGCTGCTCTCCGACCGCCCGACCTCGCGCAAGCAGGCGCGGCTCGGACGTGCCTATATCGTCTGGCGGCGGTTTGCGGAAAACCGGCTGGCATTGGTGGGGCTCGGCATCCTCATCCTTCTGCTTGTGGTCGCGGCCTTGGCTGACGTGCTGGCGCCTTACAATCCGGTGCAGGGGGACCTGCGCAATGCACGCCTGCTGCCGCCTGGAACAGCAGGCTATCTGCTCGGAACCGACGACCAGGGGCGCGACATCCTCTCGCGTCTCATCCACGGCTCCCGGTTGACTCTGCTCGTGGTCGTGCTGGTGGCGGTCATCGCGGCTCCGATCGGGCTGATCGTCGGTACGGTTGCCGGTTATGCCGGCGGCTGGATCGATGCGGTGCTAATGCGCATCACCGATATCTTCCTTGCGTTCCCGAAACTCGTGCTGGCGCTTGCGCTGGTGGCGGCCCTCGGCCCCGGCATCGAGAATGCCATCCTCGCCATCGCCGTCACGTCCTGGCCGCCCTATGCCCGCATTGCCCGTGCCGAAACGCTGACCTTCCGCCATTCCGAGTTCATCGCCGCGGTGAAGCTGATGGGCGCGTCGCCCTTCCGCATCGTCCTGCGTCACGTCATGCCGCTCTGCCTCTCCTCGCTGATCGTCCGCGTCACGCTCGACATGGCGGGCATCATCCTGATCGCCGCCGGCCTCGGCTTCCTCGGGCTCGGCGCCCAGCCGCCGCTTCCCGAATGGGGGGCGATGATCGCATCCGGCCGCCGATTTATTCTCGACCAGTGGTGGGTCGCCGCCATGCCGGGCTTTGCGATCCTGATCGTCAGCCTCGGATTCAACCTTCTGGGCGACGGCTTGCGCGACGCGCTGGATCCGAAGGAGGCCGGCCAATGACCGGATCACCAAGCCCGCTCCTGACGGTCGAGGATCTTCGCGTCACGTTCCCGACGCGTACCGGTGAAGTCAACGCGGTGCGCGGCGTCTCCTTCACGCTCGGCAAGGAACGGCTCGGCATCGTCGGCGAATCCGGTTCCGGGAAGTCGCAGACAGGCCGCGCCATCATGGGGCTGACGCCGGGCCACGCGAAGATCACCGCAAGGAAGCTCGCCTTTGGGGATCGGGATCTTCTGGCCATGCCGAAGACCGAGCGCCGGGCGCTCAGGGGCAAGCGGATCGCGATGATCCTGCAGGACCCGAAATATTCGCTCAACCCGGTTTCGACGATTGGCCGGCAGATCGTCGAAACTCTCAAGACCCATGAGAAGGTAAGCTCGGCGGAAGCGAAGAGCCGGGCGCTCGCCATGCTGGAGGCGGTGCAGATCCGCGATCCGGAACGGGTGTTCGGCCTTTATCCGCACGAGGTTTCCGGCGGCATGGGACAGCGGGCGATGATCGCCATGATGCTGATCTGCGGCCCCGAGCTGCTGATTGCCGACGAGCCGACCTCGGCACTGGACGTCACCGTGCAGCTCGAAGTCCTGTCGATCCTCGACAAGCTGGTGGCCGAGCGCGGAATGGGGCTGATCTTCATCTCCCACGATCTGAGGCTCGTTTCCTCCTTCTGCGACCGCGTCATCGTCATGTATGCCGGCAAGATCGTGGAGGAGCTGCCGTCCGCCAACCTTGCCGATGCGCAACATCCCTATACACGCGGGCTTTTGAACTGCCTGCCGACCATCGGCTCCGACCGGCACCCCTTGCCGGTGCTTGATCGCAAGCGGGAGTGGGCGCTATGACCTCTGCGATTTCCATCCGCGACATGCTCGTCAGCTATGACGGCTTTCCGGCGCTCGACCATGTCAGCCTGGATGTCGGCGTGGGCGAGTCCTTCGGGATCGTCGGCGAGTCCGGTTCCGGCAAATCGACGCTGCTGCGGGCCGTTTCGGGTCTGACAGCGTTTTCCCAAGGTACGCTCACGGTCAACGGCCGCTCCTATTCCGGGCGGCGGCGCGACAAGGACTTCTACCAGACCGTCCAGATGGTCTTTCAGGATCCCTATGGCTCCCTGCATCCGCGCCAGACGGTGGACCGCCTGCTGCTGGAACCCCTCGTCATCCACGGTTTCGACAATATCGAGGCGAGGATCACCCGGGCGCTCGACGAGGTGGGATTGGGATCGGGTTTCCGTTTCCGCTATTCGCACCAGCTTTCCGGCGGCCAGCGGCAGCGCATCGCGATCGCCCGGGCTCTCATCCTGGAGCCGAAGATCCTGCTCCTCGACGAGCCGACCTCGGCGCTCGACGCCTCGATCCAGGCGGAAATTCTGAACCTTCTCGAGCAGGCGCGGCGCGACCGGAACCTCACCTTCGTCATGGTCAGCCACGATCTCGGCGTCATCAGCCACATGTGCGAAAGGCTGGCGGTGATGAAGACCGGCAAGGTGGTGGAAACCATGCCGGTCGAAGCGCTGGAAAAGCGCGAGTTTTCCGCCGATTATACCCGCCAGCTGCTTGTTGCCAGCGAAGGTTTCCGCCGCGGCTGACAGGGCAGGTTTGACAGGACAAGGGTCGCATGCAGCTTCGCGCGCTTATGTATTTCGATGAACTGGTGCGGACGAACTCCATGCGGGCGGCGGCAGAGAACCTCAATGTCGCTGCCACCGCCGTGTCGCGGCAGATCGAGAACCTCGAGCATTATTTCGGGACGCCGCTCGTCGAGCGCAGCAATCGCGGCATCAAGCTGACCGCCGCCGGCGAGCTGCTGGCGGCAAGGGCAGGGCGGACGCTGCGGGAGCTGGAGCATGTGCATCAGCTCATCGACGACCTGCAGGGGCTTCAACGCGGGCGGGTGGTGATCTATGCCAATGGAGCGACGGTCGCCAATCTCCTTGCGCCGGTTCTGGCGGAGTTCAGCCTAAAATATCCGAAGCTGAGGTTCGAGGTGACGATCACCAGCGCCCGCGAGGCGGTGGAGGCGCTGGCTGCCGCCGAAGCCGATCTCGTCGTGACGCTTTTTGCGCCGAAGATATCCGGCGTGAAGGTGCGGCTGCGCTCCGAAATCACCTATGACGTCATCATGGCGGCCGATCACCCGGCGGCCGGAGCCAGGGAAATGACGTTGCGCGATCTCGCCCAGATGCCGCTTGCGCTGCCGGACAAGAGTTTTGGCGCGAGACAGGCTTTCGAGGAGATCTTTTCCAGAGACGGACTGGAACTTGACCCGGTCTTCGTCACCGGGGCGTTGGAAATGCTCAAGGAACTGGTGCTGCGCCGCGCCGCGATAACGCTGTTGCCAGCGCTTGCCGTGCAGCGCGAGATCGATACGGGCCAGCTCGTCGCCGTACCGATTGCGGCCGGCAAGGGTGTGCGTACTCCGATCGATCTCTGCGTCGCGCCGGACCGGCAGCTTTCCTTCGCGGCCGGCAAGCTCGTCGATTTCATCGAAGGGTTCATGCGGGGCGCCGGCAACCGCAAGCCGGCGGCCCGCAAAGCGGCGAGCTAAACGTGTTTGTGTATCGATTTCGGCTACACAGAGAACACAAAAATCTGCATTGTGTGTGCACCTGCGAAATGACACACTCCGGTTAAAGAGCGATCCTGCAGGTGCCGATCAGGCCGGATCGTGAACCAAAAGGGGACATTGATGGGCAGGATGACGTTCTTGAACTCGGCTACGATTCTGAAAGGCGCGACATTCGCGCTGGCTGTGGCCGCGGGTACTTTCCTCGCGGAAAGGGGTGCTGAAGCGGCGCCCAAGACTGCAATCACGGTCGGCATGACGATCGAGCCGGCGGGTCTCGACCCGACCATCGCCGCACCGGTCGCCATCGGCCAGGTGACCTGGCAGAACATCTTCGAAGGCCTGACGACCATCAATAGGGCCGGCAAGGTGCAGCCGCAGCTTGCCGAAAGCTGGCAGATCTCGCCGGACGGCCTCACCTACACGTTCAAGCTGCGTCAGGGGGTCAAATTCCACAACGGCGCCGCTTTCGATTCCTCCGTCGCGAAATTTTCGATCGACCGGGCTCGCGGCGCAGATTCCGTCAATCCGCAGAAGCGCTATTTCGCCTCGATCGACACGATCGAGACGCCGGATGCATCGACACTGGTCCTCAAGCTCAAGCAGCCGGCTGGCAGCCTGCTCTACTGGCTGGGCTGGCCGTCCTCCAGCATTGTGGAACCGAGATCAGCGGCTGAGAACAAGACGACTCCGATCGGTACAGGCCCATTCAAGTTCGTAAGCTGGGCAAAGGGATCGAAGGTCGATCTCGCCAGAAATTCCGACTACTGGAACAAGGCCGTGTCGCTGAAGCTCGACACGGCCGCATTCCGCTTTATCAGCGATCCGCAGGCCCAGGCGGCTGCGCTCAAGGCCGGCGATGTGGATGCGTTTCCGGAATTCGCTGCACCGGAACTCATCAAGTCCTTCGAAGGCGACAAGACGCTTGCGACCGTGATCGGCAATACCGAGCTCAAGGTGGTTGCCGGGATGAACAACACGCGCAAACCGTTCAGCGACAAGAAGGTCCGGCAGGCGCTGATGATGGCGGTTGATCGCGCGACCGTGGTGGAAGGAGCATGGTCCGGCTTCGGGACCCCGATCGGCAGCCACTACACGCCGAACGACCGCGGCTACAAGGATCTGACCGGCGTCTATGCCTATGACGCGGAAAAGGCGAAGGCGCTGCTTGCGGAGGCCGGTTATCCTGATGGATTTACCTTCACCATCAAGGCGCCGCAGATGGCCTATGCGCAGCGGACCTCGCAGATACTGCAGGCGATGTTTGCCGAAATCGGCGTGACGATGAATATCGAAACGACCGAATTCCCCGCCAAGTGGGTGGCGGACGTGCTGAAGGCCGCGGATTACGACATGACGATCGTCGCTCATGCCGAACCGATGGACATCGATATCTATGCCCGCGATCCCTACTACTTCAACTACAAGAACCCGATCTTCAACGAGGTTCTGAAAAAGGTGGAGGGGACCTCGGACCCTGCCGAGCAGGAAAAGCTCTACGGCGAGGCGCAGACCATTCTCGCCAGTGACGTGCCGGCGCTCTACCTCTTCGTGATGCCGAAACTCGGCGTCTGGAACGCCAAGGTGAAGGGGCTCTGGGAAAACGAGCCGATCCCGTCGAACGTCCTCACGGATGTTCATTGGGAAGAGTGAAGCCTGAGCGATGAGTTGGAGTGGGGTGCGTGCGGCATATCGATCTCTTCCCTTGAGGGGGAGATGCCCGGCAGGGCAGAGGGGGGTAACCTCTCAGCATATTCTTGAGCCATCGTGTTTGCCGCGCCGTTGCTACCCCCCTCTGTCACCTTCAGTGACATCTCCCCCTCAAGGGGGGAGATCGGTGGGAGCTTGCCGTACCGCTTCCCGTACCCTCGTCGCTATGACAAACACAGGAATGAGGATCGTTCAAAATCGGGAGGTCTCCCCATGATCTCCATCCTTATCCGCCGCTTTCTCAGCCTCGTCGTGACGCTTCTCGTCGTTTCCCTGATCATCTTCACGGTCATGGACCTTTTGCCCGGCGATCCGGCGGCGATCATGCTCGGCACGTCGGCCAGTCCGGAAACGCTTGCCGCGCTCCAGAAACAGCTCGGCCTCGACCAGCCGCTGCCGGTGCGATACCTCGCCTGGCTTAGCGGCGTCCTGCAAGGCGACCTCGGCCAGTCCTATACCTACGGGGTGCCTGTCGCCGGTCTGATTGCCGAACGGCTTGGCGTCACCCTCCCGCTGGCGCTGATCGCGATCGTCATCTCCGTTCTCGTGGCCGTTCCGCTCGGCGTGCAGGCGGCACGCAGGCATAACGGCGCCTTCGATTTTGCCGCCGGGCTGTTCTCCTATATCAGCATTGCGGTGCCGGCCTTCTGGGTCGGGCTGATCCTCATCATTCTCTTTTCCACCATGCTTGGCTGGATGCCGGCGGGCGGCTTCCCCGGCTGGGAGGCCGGATTGTCCGCCGGCCTCAAGGCTCTCATCCTGCCGGCGGTGGCACTCGCCTTGCCGCAGGCGGGTGTGCTGACGCGGGTGGCACGGGCGGCGGTGCTTGAAGTGATGAACGAGGATTTCGTCCGCACTGCGCGCGCCAAGGGCCTGAGCGACGGCACCGCCATCTGGCGGCATGCGGTGCCGAACGCGCTGGTGCCTGTCGTCACCATGCTCGGCCTGCAATTCACCTTCCTGATTGCCGGCGCCGTGCTGGTGGAAAACGTCTTCAATCTGCCGGGGCTCGGACGGCTTGCCTATCAGGCGCTTTCCCAGCGGGATATCGTGGTGATGCAGGATGTCGTGCTGTTTTTCTCAGGTCTGGTGATCCTCATGAATTTCGTGGTCGATCTCGCCTACCTGGCGATCGACCCGCGCCTGAGGGCGGGTGCGCGATGAGGAAAACGCTTAGCCGTCCCGTCCTGCTGATCGGGCTTTTCATCTCGTTGGGGCTGTTTTCCGTGGCACTCCTCTCGCTCGTCTGGACGCCGTTGCCGCCGACCAAGATGAACATCGTCCACAAGCTCAAGGCGCCGCTCGAATTCGGCTTGCTCGGTACCGACCAGTTCGGCCGCGACGTGGCCTCCGCGCTGATGGTCGGCGCCTGGAATTCGCTGTCCACCTCCATTCTTGCCGTGGCGCTCGGCGCCAGCATCGGCACCATGGTCGGCGTCGTCGTGGCCATGCGGCGCAGCTGGCTCGAACTCATCGTCATGCGCGGCTGCGACATCATCTTTGCCGTGCCGCCGATCCTGTCAGCCATGATGCTCGGCGCTTTCATCGGCTCCGGCCGGTTCACCGCGATCGTCGCGATCGGCGTCTTCATGGTGCCGGTCTTTGCCCGTTTGACGCTGAGTGCGGCGCTGCAGATCTGGACAAGGGACTATGTGGCCGCGGCGGTGGGAATGGGACGATCGAAAGCCAAGATCACACTCGTCCACGTGCTGCCGAACATCTCCAACCAGATCATCGTGCAGGTGACGATCCAGCTCGGGCTTGCGATCCTGACGGAGGCGGGGCTTTCGTTTCTCGGTCTCGGCATGCCGCCGCCGGCGCCGACCTGGGGCCGGATGCTTGCCGACTCCCAGACCTTTCTCGGCCAGGCACCATGGCTGGCCCTGATGCCGGGCCTTGCCATCGCGCTCGCCGTCCTCGGCCTCAACATGCTGGGCGACGGGCTGCGGGACCTTCTCGATCCGCGCGACAATTCCTGATTTCAAGAACGAAGATATTGCGATGAACGACCTCCTGAAACTGACCATCCGCGAGCTGCAGGGCCTCTATGCGGCCAGCAAGCTCTCTCCTTCCGAATATTGGCAGGCGGTCGAAGACCGCATTGCGGCTTTCGAGCCGCATGTGCAGGCGCTTTATCTCTACGATCCGGACAGCGCGCGCGGCCAGGCCGCCGCCTCCACCGAACGATGGATGAAGGGCGAGACGCTCGGTCCCCTCGACGGCGTGCCCGTCACGCTCAAGGAACTAATCGCCACCAAGGGCCAGCCGGTACCGCTCGGTACGGCTGCGGTGGAACTCGTGCCGGCCGCCGAGGACGCGCCGATCGCCGCACGCTGCCGGGAAGACGGCGCGGTGATCTTCGCCAAGACCACGTGTCCGGACTACGGCATGCTCTCCTCCGGCCTTTCGAGCTTCCATCACCTGAGCCGCAACCCCTGGGATCTGACACAAAATCCGGGCGGGTCGAGCGCCGGAGCAGCGGCGGCCGGTGCGGCCGGTTTCGGACCTTTGCATATCGGCACGGATATCGGCGGGTCGGTGCGTCTGCCGGCCGGCTGGACCGGCCTTTTCGGTTTCAAGCCGAGCCAGGGCCGGATCCCGGTCGATCCCTATTACGTCGGCCGCTGCGCCGGTCCGATGACCCGAACGGTCGAGGATGCCGCCATGTCCATGGCGACACTTTCGCGGCCGGACTGGCGTGACGGCACCAGCCTGCCGCCCAACGCCTTCGACTGGCTCGACCTCCACTTGGATGTGAAGGGCATGAGGATCGGGCTGATGCTCGACGCGGGTGTCGGTCTGCCGCTCGACGACGAGGTCCGCGATGCGGTTGTCGCGGCGGCCAAACGTTTCGAGGAGGCGGGCGCCATCGTCGTCCCGGTCGACCCGGTGATGACCCGCGTCATGCTCGATGGGCTCGACAATTTCTGGCGCTCACGCTTCTGGGGCGATATCGAGAAGATGCCGGAGGAGCGCAGAGCCTTGATCCTGCCCTATATCTATCAATGGGCGGAAGGAGGCGCTTCTGTTTCCGGCGTCGAGGCAGTGCGCGGCTTCAATCAGACGATCGAGATGCGCAAGGCCTGCGGCAGGCTGTTTACAACCGTCGATGCGGTCATCTCGCCTACCAATCCGATCGTTTCCTATCCGGCCGAATGGGCGTCACCCACTAACGATCCGGCGCTGCCATTCGAGCATATCGGCTTTACCGTTCCCTGGAACATGTCGGAGCAGCCGGCTTCGTCCATCAACTGCGGCTTCTCGAAATCCGGCATGCCGATCGGCCTGCAGATCGTCGGGCCGCGCTTCGACGACATGCTCGTCCTCAAGCTCTCCCGAGCCTTCGAAGAATGGACTGGCGGCATCGCTCGCTGGCCGGAGCCGCCCGCCACGAACTGATCCTACGATTCATCGGCAGGTCTTCTGCTCCATACCTTGTCTCGGAACAATCACGTTTCTGCCGCGTTCAACGCGGGCAGTCCGAAACGGGACCGCAAAGCCGCGCGCTCGTCACGTATTTGTCGAGGAGGGGTGAAGATGAGAGGTATATTCCTGTGGCCTTGGATGACCGGATTCCGGTGACCGATCTGCTCACCCACTTCTGCGTCATTTGATTTTTCGCAAAGCCGGATCGCGGCCTGAGTGCTTCAAAGAACCGATAAACCGAGGAGATCGAATATGCCCACTGCCAATCCGACCAGCGAATTCGCCCGCAGCGGCAACGGCCAGAACTCTGCCGCTTCGAAGGACATCGAAGCGCAGCTGCAGCAGCTTCGGGAGGACATCGCCTCGCTCGCCCGCTCTGTCGCCACCGTCGGCAACGAGAAGGCAAGCGAAGTGCGCGGCAAGGCGCGCCGCGCTGCCCACGAGGCGGCCGACGCATCCATGCATATGGTGGAGGCCGCCCGCGAACAGGCCGTATCGCTGGAGCGCGACCTCGAGCGTCAGATCCGGACAAACCCCATTCAGGCCGTCGCGATCGCCGCAGGCGTCGGATTCCTGTTCGCACTGATGACGCGCCGCTGATGATGACGGGACTTGGGCCTCTCCTGGCTTCGCTCGCCGCGATCGACATCGCGGCGTTCATGAGCCGGTTCAGGCGAAACGCAATTCTTTATGGTTTCGCACTGCTGTTCCTGCTGACGGCCTATGCGCTGGTGGTCGCGGCGCTCGCCGTCTATCTCGGTGGCCTGTGGGGCATGCCGATGGCCTTGCTGGTCGTCGCAGGCGGCGCGCTCGTCCTGGCTCTCATTATGTATTTCTGGGTCGCGACGGCAAATCGGGCTGAGGCGAGGCGCAAACGCGAAGCAGCGGCAGCCAACAGCAGCAAGGCGCTGATGGCAACCGCGGCACTTTCGGCACTGCCGTTGATCGTAAAGTCGCGGCCGCTCCTGTTTGTTTCGGTTGCGGCCGGCCTTGGTTTCCTGTTGACGAGACAGATGGCGCCGGCCAAGCGTCATGCTGACGAACCGGCCGAATAATAAAAAGCGGCCCCCGGTTTCGGGGGCCGCTTTTCCTTGTTGATCAACCGCTTGATTTTCAGCTGCCGAAGGCGCGGGCGGTGATTGCGGCGTGGTCCGGGTCGGGACCGAAGTCGCCTTCGCCGGAGACGCCGAGCAATTCCTGAAGACGGGTACGGGCCCGGCTGACACGGCTCTTGATCGTGCCGACGGCACAGCCGCAGATCGTGGCGGCCTCTTCATAGGCAAAGCCGGCAGCTCCCACTAGAATGATCGCTTCACGCTGATCGTCGGGCAGCTTGTCGAGAGCCTTGCGGAAATCCTGAAGGTCGAGGCGGCCATACTGCTCCGGATGCACCGAAAAACGCTCGCTGAAGAGGCCGTCGCTGTCCTGGACCTCGCGGCCGCGCTTGCGCATCTGGCTGTAGAATTCGTTGCGAAGGATCGTAAACAGCCAGGCCCTCATGTTGGTCCCGGCAGTGAAGCTGGACTGGTTGGCCCAGGCCTTCATGATCGTGTCCTGCACCAAGTCGTCGGCTTTGTCGTGCCGGCCGGTCAGGGATACCGCAAAAGCGCGCAGATTGGGCAGCGACGCCAGGAGGTCGCGCTTGAAGCCGCGATCGTCGATCTCGTCTTCTTTGCTCATTTTACTTTCACCGGCTTTGCGTTTCTCTCGGCCTGCTCCAGGCGCTCAAGAAGGTCGAGAAAACGGTCCGGAATTCCTTCCTCTTGCACGGCATCGTAGAATTCGCGCAGTTTGCGAGAAATGGAAGCGTTAGGCTGCACCGCTCCAGGTCTGACTTCGTGGGGTTGAATTGTCGTCATATCATCTTTTTTTCTATCTTCTTCTTCACTCATCACGCGGGCAGCCTGTTGCGATATCTCGGGCATGAGAATTCCTGGGAGGAAAATAAGTTCCCCCTTCCGGAACTTTTTTTACTTGCCCACGTTCATAATGGGTCAATTGCCCGTCGGGCATCAGGGGAGATTTTGTATGTCACTTACCACACGCGTTGCGTCTCACCTTCCTTATCTGCGTCGATATGCAAGGGCAGTCACCGGATCTCAGACCTCGGGAGACGCCTATGTCGCTGCGGTCCTGGAAGCGCTGATCGCAGACGTTTCTATATTCCCGGAAACGTCCAAGGACCGTGTCTCGCTTTATAAACTATTCGTCACGATTTTTGGTTCCACCAACATCGAAATCCGGCCGATCGAGTCGCCTTTCGCGTGGGAGCAACGTGCGGCATCCAATCTGTCGACATTGCCCTCGCAGGCCCGGCACGCTTTCCTGCTGATATCGGTCGAAGGTTTCAGTATCGAGGAAACAGCCGAGGTGCTGGATGTCAGCGTCAGCGAAGTCAACCGCCTGCTCGATGAAGCGACCCGCGAGATCTCCCGCCAGGTTGCAACGGAGATCATGATCATCGAAGACGAACCGCTGATTGCGCTTGATATCGAGCAGATGGTGCAGGACCTCGGACACCGTGTCACGGGCATCGCGCGCACCCACAAGGAAGCGATTTCGCTCTTCAATACGTCTCATCCGAAGATGGTGCTTGCCGATATCCAGCTTGCGGACGGCAGCTCCGGTATCGACGCCGTCAATGAAATCCTGAAGTCGTCCAGTGTGCCGGTCATCTTCATTACCGCTTTTCCGGAGCGGCTCCTGACCGGCGAACGCCCGGAGCCTGCCTTCCTCGTCACCAAGCCGTTCAATCCGGACATGGTGAAGGCACTGATCAGCCAGGCGCTCTTCTTCAACGAGGCGGTGAAGGCGGCTGCGTGATCTGCGCGACGCAAGGAGAACAGCGGTCGTCGCCAGCTGGCGCGACCCTGCCTACTCCTTTAGCGGCAGCTGATGTCGTCGCTGCCGGGTTGTTCCAGCACTTGCGACGTCCTATAAATGCCAAACTTGCAAATCCGGGGTCTCTCCAGCGGGCACCCCGGTTTCCCCGGAAGTCCGCAACGGAGTGAGGAAATTGTCGCATCCCCTGACATGGCAGCAGGCTGGTCAGAGCGATGACAAACTGCGTGAATTTTTCATGCCGGCACTCGTGGATCTCGGCGTGAGCGTCATCATCCAGGATTCCCGCCTCAATTATCTCTTCGTCACAAACCTTCCGGAGGTCTGGGCAACCGAGCACGTGACGACGCCGAGCGATATCAGCCTCTTTGGCGAAGACGTAGCCGCCAAGCTTAAGGCTCTCAAGTCGGCCATCACCGAGCCGGGCAAAAACGGCCATATCGAAATCACCGTCGGAACCGAGCAGGTCTACGAATTTCGCGTGCAGGCGGTGGAATTTTCAAAGCGCGGCATCCACCTCGTCACCACCATTATCGACCGGTCGGAGGAGCGCCATCGCGAGCGGCTGCTGCGGGCGCTGTTGAGAGAAGTCAGCCACCGCTCCAAGAACCTGCTTGCGATCATCCAGAGCATTGCGCTGCAGACGGCCCGTTATTCCGGCTCTCTCGAGCTTTTCCTGCACAAGTTCCGGGGGCGGCTCTATTCGCTTTCGCAATCCCAGGACCTGATTACCGATTCCAGCTGGCGCGGCGCTTATTTCTTCGAGCTCGTGCAGCAGCAGACGGAAAAATACCTGCCGGAAAACAAACATCTGGTGCGTGTCGAGGGCGACAACGTGCTGCTGACGCCGAATGCATCGCTGCATCTCGGGCTCGCCTTGCACGAACTGATCGTCAATGCGGTAAGCCACGGGTCGCTTCTGCGCAGCGGCCGCGTCATCAATATCACCTGCGGGCGGATGCAACTCGACGGCCATGACGTGCTGGAGATCGTCTGGGACGAGGTTTTGGAAGCAGCCGTCAACTCGCAGGAGCATGAAGAGGCGTTGAAGGCGCATTTCGGCAGCACAGTGCTGGAGCGCGTCGTCCCGGCTGCCGTCAACGGCAAGGCTCAATATGTCATCGCCTATGACCGCATCAGCTACAGGCTCGTTTTCCCTCTGGAAGGCGCCAACGACTGAGAAGATAGCGGAGATTTCGGCGCCCAGCCTGCCGTCGTGATGGAGGCCACCGGCTACCCATTGTTTGCCCACAAAACTGAGCTGGCCCGGTTCCGATTGACGGAGCCGAGCCAGTTCGTCTCTTCGAGGGGGATTGAAGAGTATGTCCGAAGGCTTTTGTAGGGCGGGGGACGGGGGGTTGCCTTCGAACACTGCTATAACGAGTGGTCCCGGAATAGGTTCCGGGACCCTCGAAAAAAAATTCAGTGCCGGCGGAGCCAGTCGTCGACTTCCCGATCGGCCTCGTCCTGTGCCTTGCCGTAGCGTTCCTGGATCTTGCCGGCGAGCTGCTTGCGGTTGCCCGCGATGACATCCAGATCATCGCCGGTCAACTTGCCCCACTGGCTCTGAACTTTGCCTTTGAACTGTTCCCAATTTCCTTCCACCTGATTCCAGTTCATCGTCTTGCTCCCGTGTTTGTGGGGTGGGTCATTCCACCAAGCAATTGAACGAGATGATCCCTGAGCTGGTTCCGACGGAGGATGAAACAAAAATGGCGGCCGAAGCCGCCATCTGGGTGCATGGGGGCGGATCAGTGTTTCAACGCCCTTGGATCCAGCGCGTCGCGGATTGCGTCGCCCATATAATTGACGCTGAGCACAGTGAGCGAGATCGCCAGGCCCGGCCAGAGCACGCGCGATGGTGTGAGCTGCAGGAAATTTGCGCCGTCGAACAGGAGGCGTCCCCAGGTCGGGAAATCCGAGGGGAAACCAAGGCCCAGGAAGCTAAGAGCCGACTCCGTGATAATCGCCGAAGCGATGCCGAGCGTGGCCGAGACCATGATGGAACTCAGCACGTTGGGCAGGA
The DNA here is from genome assembly GCF_004343065.1 of Neorhizobium sp. S3-V5DH. Classification (NCBI taxonomy): domain Bacteria; kingdom Pseudomonadati; phylum Pseudomonadota; class Alphaproteobacteria; order Hyphomicrobiales; family Rhizobiaceae; genus Neorhizobium; species Neorhizobium sp. S3-V5DH. The sequence continues at coordinate 42,343 of NZ_SMCL01000003.1, read as the reverse complement.
TATGCCTCAGGATGATCCGGTACTCCCGCATACCGCTCGATTTCGCCGCCAGGATGAATTCCTGGCTTTTTACCGCCAGCACGTCGCCGCGGACGATACGGGCGGTATGCATCCAGCTGGTGATGCCGATCACGAAGACGATCAGGATGAAGATGCCGGTTTCCGGTCCGAAGGCGGCGCGGAGCGTGTCGCGGAACAGCATGATGATGACGAGCAGCAAAGGCAGGAGCGGCAGCGCCAGGAACAGGTCGGTGATCCGCATCAACGGGCCGTCGAGCCTTCGGATATAGCCGGAGACGACACCGACCAGCGTTCCGAGGAAGAGCGCCAGCAGCATGGCGGTGATGCCGACGGCAAGCGAGATGCGTCCGCCGGCGAGCACCTGGGCAAGCATGTCCTTGCCCAGATTGTCGGTGCCGAACGGGTGAGCGAGCGACGGCCACTGGTTCTTGTCGCGGATGTTGATGGCATTCGGGGCCACCCGGTGGATATACGGGCCGACGAAGACCGCCGTCACGATGAACGTGAAGACGATAAGCCCGACGACGCCGCCTCTGTGAGCGCGAAACTGTCGCCATATATCGACGAGGGCGGAACGAGCGGGCGAGGCGGCCTTGGCGGGCGGTGCGGTTACGATGGTCGCATCAGTCATAACGGATCCTCGGATCAAGAATGCCGTAGAGTACGTCGGCGATGAGGTTGAAGAGCACGATCAGCACCGCGAAGATGAAGGTGAGCGTCTGCACGAGCGGGATATCCGCCCCCTGCACGGCAGTGATCAGCAATTGGCCGAGGCCATTTACGCGAAAGATCTGCTCCGTGATGATGGCGCCCGAGAAGATCGTCGGGACGCCGAGCGCAATGACCGTCACCACAGGGATCAGGCTGTTGCGCAGCACATGGATGAGCAGGACGGACTTTTCCTTGACGCCCTTGGCGCGGGCGGTCCGCACATAGTCCTGATGCAGGTTGTCCAGCATCGAGGCCCGCACGAAACGGGTGATCTGGGACGCGTTGAAGAGAGCCAGGACCGTGACGGGCAGTATCATCTGCTTCATTTGCGCAACGAAACTTCCAAAGTCCGTGACCCTCAGATTGGTGTCGTAGACCGAGGGAAACCATTGCAGATAGGAGGAGAAGATGACGATCAGGAGGACGCCGGTGAAGAAGGTCGGAACGGAATAGCCGACCATGGCCAGGAAGGTGCCGATCTGGTCGAAGATCGAATATTGCTTGTAGGCGGAAATGACGCCGATCGGGATGGCGATCAGGACGCCGAAGAGATAGGCGAGACCGACCACCCAGAGGGTCTGCGGCAGGCGCTGGACGATCAGATCGACCACCGGGCTTCGGGTCGCCCAGGAGAGCACCCGCATGCGCTCGCCGTCGCCGACCTGCCAGCCGGTGAGGCTTTCGAAAATGTTGAGCGGTTCATTGATGAAGAATTGCTGCAGCCATTTCAGATAGCGGATGAGGAAAGGCTGATCGAGGCCGAGAGAAGCGCGGATCTGTTCGCGGACTTCCGGGGGGATCGTCAACGGCAGATCGCCGGTCGGATCGCTGGGCGCAAGATCCAGCAGCGCAAAGATGACGAAGCTGATAACCAGCAGCGTCGGGATTGCAAAAAGCAATCGCCGCAAGGTGTATGTGAACATCGAGAACTCTCCGAACTGGCGCGGAAGGAAGGGCGTTCGCCGGGCCTGCGCTCAAAGGCGAGGCCCGGCGACCGTCGTTACTTCTTGCGCGACCAGTCGGCGACGTTCCAAAGTTCGGAATCCCAGGCGTTCATGCGAACGCCATCAAGCTTCACGGAATGCGAGGAGACGCTGCCGCGGTGGATGAGCGGGATATGCGCACCTTCCTCGGTCAGCATGTCGTTGAGCTGCTTGGCAAGCTCTTCACGCTTGGAGATATCGGCGGTCTTGGAGAGCTCGCCGACGAGCTTGTCATAAGCCGGGTTGCAGTAACGCGGGATGTTCTGACCCTGCCAACCGTTTTCCGGGCTCGGAACCTTGTCGCAGAGCCATTCGGCCAGGTACTTTTCCGGGTCGGTGCCATCGAAGTTGTTGGTGTACATTTCGACGTCGGCATAGAACTTCTGGAAGGTGTCCGGGCTTGCAGGATCACCGCCGAAGAAGACCGAGGCGCTGACGTTGCGCAGTTCGGCACCCACGCCGATCTGAGACCACATGTCCTTGACGAGTTCCTGTGTCGCCTGACGGACGGAGTTGGTCGAGGTCTGGTAGAGGAAAGACAGTTTCACGCCGTCCTTGGCGCGGATACCGTCGCCGCCCTTCTTCCAGCCGGCATCGTCGAGCAGCTTGTTGGCCGCATCGATGTCCTGCTTCAGGCACCAGCTGTCGTTCTTGGTGGATGCATAGGCTTCCGGTGCCGGGACGATGTTGCAGGTTGGCTTGCCAGCTTCGCCGTAACCGGCCTCGTCGATGATGCTGCGATCGATCGCCAGCGAAAGCGCGCGGCGGACAGCCGGGTCTTTCAGGGCCGGATGCGGGCCTGCTTCCTTGGTGGAGCGCTTGTCGCCGAGCTTCGGATCCGGGTTGTACCAATTGAGGTTGATACGTTCGACCTGGGTGCCGAAGGAGGTCACGAGCTGACCCTTGCCGGCTTTCAGCATGGTGGCCAGCACTTCCGGCTCGACCTGCATGTTCCAGGCATAGTCGAACTCGCCCGTTTCCAGAACGGCGCGTGCGGCCGAAGCGGCATCGCCGCCGCCCTTCAGGGTCGCGGTTGCAAACGCCGGCTTGGCGGGATCGCGATAGTTCTTGTTGGCCTCGAAGGTGATGACGTCGTTCGGCTTGAATTCCTTGACGACGAAGGGACCGGTACCGATCGGACCGAAGTTGGCCGACGTGCAGCCCGGAGCCTTGGCGCCGACGCAGTTTTCGAACTGCTTCTTCTGAATTACCGGGGACTGGGCACCGACGAAGGCGCTGTAGGGATAGGGCTTCGGTTCGGAAAAAGTGATCTTGACGGTCATCGGATCCGGAGCTTCGACGCTCGTGACGCCTTCATACTGGGCTTTCTGCGCGCAGCCGCCATCCGGCGCGACGCAATATTTCCAGGTGAAAATGACATCTTCTGCCGTAAAAGGCGTGCCATCCGACCACTTCACACCGGACTTCAGCTTCCAGGTCATGCTGAGCAGGTCCTTGGCGACGCCACCGTTCTCGATCGTCGGGATCTCGGTGACCAGCATCGGCACGAGTTCACCCTTCTCGTCGTAACGGGCGAGCGGTTCGATCACCATGGAGGATGAATAGACTTCCTTGGTACCGCCTGAGAGGTACGGATTGAGGGTGGAGACGGCCTGCCAGAAGAGGATCTTCAGGTCGCCGTCGGTGCCTCGCTCGGCATGGGCGGCGGAGCCGGCGAAGGCAAGCGCGGCAACCGTGCCAGCCAGAAGAAGTTTGCGGTTTTTCATGCTATTATTCCCCTTGTCGTTCTCTTATGAGTTGTGTTGACGGCCTTCCGGTCATGCCGGAATTTGGAGCCTGGGGTCCGCGAAGGCTTTTTGTAACTTGTTGACTTCGCAGGACGATTTTTCCTTCTATCCTCCTCGAAAATTATCTTCAAAACAAGTTAAACCGTGTCGCCTGACGCGAGCATGATCAAAATTTGAGCCATCTAAGCATAGGCCTATTTTCCGTTCAAGTCGGAAAATTGAAGCTTGCAAAACCTGCTTTATGCGTCGCAATATCCGCCCCGAACAGAGTGGGAAACAGAGAAAGACAACGAGGTCTCGATCATGCCAGTCATCAATCGCGTCGCGGAAATGCAGGATCAAGTCGCCGAATGGAGGCGCCATCTGCACCAGAATCCGGAGCTGCTCTACGACGTTCACGAGACCTCCAAATTCGTTGCCGAAAAGCTGAGATCCTTCGGATGCGACCTTGTCGAAACGGGCATCGGCCAGACCGGAGTCGTTGCCGTCATCAAGGGTAACCAGGGCGAGGGGCCTGTCATAGGCTTCCGGGCCGACATGGATGCGCTGCCGATCCTCGAAACAAGCGGCAAACCATGGGCTTCCAAGACGCCCGGCAAGGCACATTCCTGCGGTCATGACGGCCATACGGCGATGCTGCTCGGTGCTGCCCAATATCTCGCCGAAACCCGCAATTTCAAGGGTTCGGTGGCGGTAATCTTTCAGCCGGCGGAGGAGGGTGGCGCCGGCGCGCTGGCGATGATCAACGACGGCCTGATGGAGAGGTTCGGCATCGCTCAGGTATTCGGCATGCACAACGAGCCGCGCTTGCCGGTCGGCAGCTTTGCGATCCGCAAGGGTTCGACCATGGCGGCTGCCGACACGTTCGAGATCACCGTCCATGGCCGCGGCAGCCATGCCGCGCAGCCGCATCTTTCGATCGATCCGGTGCTCGCGGCTTCGCATATCGTCGTTGCGCTGCAGTCGATCGTCTCACGGGAGACCGATCCTCTGAAGTCGCTCGTGGTGACCGTCGCATCGATCCACGGCGGCGAGGCGAGCAACGTCATTCCCGCCTATGTCAAGCTGGCCGGCACGGTGCGTACCCTGCTTCCGGAAACCCGTGATTTTGCCGAAAAACGACTGACGGAAGTAGCCCAGTCGACCGCAATCGCCCATGGCGCGACCGCGGAGATCGTCTATAGCCGCGGATACCCCGTCACCTTCAATCATGACGAGGAGACCGATTTCGCGGTGGAGATCGCCAGCAAGGTTGCGGGCTCCAGAGCCGTGCACACCAATGTTCCGCCGCATATGGGAGCGGAAGATTTCTCCTACATGCTGGAAACCCGTCCCGGCGCTTTCATCTTCATCGGCAACGGCGATACCGCAAGCCTCCACAATGCGGCTTATGATTTCAACGACGAGGCCATTCCCTACGGCGTCAGCTATTGGGTGACGCTCGCCGAAACAGCACTCGCCGCCTGACATCCGAACCTCAAGGAGAATTTTCCATGCTGCTTTCGGGAACTGCAATGGAACAGGGCGGCGGTTCGGTGACCCCGGTCCTTTCGGTGCGTAATCTGTCAACCTCGTTTCGCGTGAACGACGAATGGCGCACGGTGGTCCGCAATATTTCCTTCGACGTGGCGCCGCGTGAAACGGTGGCGATCGTCGGTGAATCCGGCTCGGGAAAAAGCGTCACGTCGCTTTCGATCATGCGGCTCCTGCCGAAGAATTCGAGCCGGATCGAAGGACAGGTCTTCCTCAACGGCCGGGAGCTTCTGTCCCTTCCCGAAGAGCAGATGCGGCAGGTGCGCGGCAACGACATCTCGATGATCTTCCAGGAGCCGATGACCTCGCTCAACCCGATCTTTCCGATCGGCAAGCAGATCGCCGAAGCTCTCACCGTCCACACGGAGATTTCCAAGGCCGAAGCCAAGGCGGAGGTGATCCGCCTGCTCGAAAAGGTGCGGATTCCGAACGCGAAAAGCCGTTTCGACGAATATCCGCACCAGTTTTCGGGTGGCATGCGCCAGCGCGTGATGATTGCTATGGCGCTCGCCTCCAAGCCGAAGCTTCTGATCGCCGACGAGCCGACCACGGCGCTCGACGTCACCATCCAGGGCCAGATCCTCGACCTCATCAAGGTGCTGCAGGAAGAGGAGGGCATGTCGGTTCTCTTCATCACCCACGACATGGGTGTCGTCGCCGAAGTCGCCGACCGGACCATCGTCATGTATCGGGGTGACGCCGTCGAGACGGGGGAAACCGACGATATCTTCCATCGCGGCAAACACCCCTATACGCGGGCGCTCCTATCTGCCGTGCCGCGGCTCGGGTCGATGGGCGAGCGTAAGCTTCCCTTGCGGTTCCCGATCATCGACGTGAAAACCGGCGAACAGCAGGCGCTAGCGGATGTCTCGGACACGGTCGCCAAGGGAAAGACGCCGATCCTCGATGTCAAGGATCTAACCACCCGCTTCGACATCCATTCCGGCCTTTTCGGCCGCAAAAGCGGCGCCGTGCACGCGGTGGAGAAGGTTTCCTTCAACCTCTTCGAAGGCGAAACGCTGTCGCTCGTCGGCGAATCGGGCTGCGGCAAGTCGACCACCGGCCGCTCGGTCACGCGTCTCATCACGCCGACCAGCGGCGAGGTGATGCTCGACGGCTATGAGGTGATGAAGCTCGACCAGCCGACGCTGCGCAAGATGCGCCGTTCGATCCAGATGGTCTTCCAGGATCCCTTCGCCTCGCTCAACCCGCGCATGAGCATCGGGTCGGCGGTGATGGAGCCGTTCATCGAGCACAATCTCGGGACCAAGCAACAGGCGCGCGACAAGGCGGCGAGCCTGATGGACAAGGTCGGCCTTTCCGCCGACATGATGAAACGCTTTCCGCACGAATTCTCAGGCGGCCAACGCCAGCGCATTGCGATCGCCCGGGCGCTGATGCTCGATCCGAAGGTGATCGTGGCGGACGAGGCGGTCTCCGCACTCGACGTGTCGATCAAGGCGCAGGTCTGCAATCTGCTTTTGGACCTGCAGCAGAGCTTGAACCTCGCTTTCCTGTTCATTTCCCACGACATGGCGGTGGTGGAGCGGGTCAGCCACCGGGTTGCCGTCATGTATCTTGGCGAAATCGTCGAGATTGGCCCGCGGGCGGCGGTATTTGAAAATCCGCAACATCCCTACACCCGCAAGCTGATGTCGGCCGTGCCGATCCCCGATCCCTCGCGCCGCAGGGTCAAGCGCAACATGTCGACGGACGAAATCAAGAGCCCGATCCGCCCCGTCGGCTACGTGCCGCCGAGACGGGAATATCGTGAAGTGGGCGAGGGGCATCTGGTGCAGGTGGCTTGAGGTTTCCTATCGCCTTTACACCCGTTTGACAGAAACTCGCAAAACGTGGCAGCAACGCGCGGAGGAGATTTTCTGCCATGGCAAAACGGTCTGATACGCAAGGACGGCTCGATGATGCGGCGCGGGCCGGGTGGCTCTATTATGTTGCGGGGCGCACCCAGGACGAGATTGCCGCGGCCATGAGCATCTCGAGGCAATCGGCACAGCGGCTGGTCTCGCTCGCCGTTGCCGAACGTCTCATCAAGGTGCGTCTCGATCATCCGATAGCGGCCTGCCTGGAACTTGCCGAAGCGCTGCGCAAGAAATACGGCCTGCGCCATTCGGAGGTCGTGCCGAGCGATCCTGCCGGCGTCTCCAGCACGGTCGGCATCGCCGAAGCGGCTGCTGCCGAGATCGAGCGCTGGCTCAAGCGTCCGGACCCGATCATCATCGCCATCGGAACAGGCCGTACGCTGAAAGCGGCCGTCGACCAATTGCCGCCGATGGAATGTCTGCAGCACCGGATCGTCTCGCTCACCGGCAATATCGGCCCGGACGGCTCGGCCGCTTACTACAACGTCATCTTCTCCATGGCGGACGCGATCAAGGCACGGCATTTCCCGATGCCGCTGCCGGTCCTCTGTTCGTCGGCGGCGGAGCGCGAAACGCTGCACGGCCAAGCGCTGGTTCGTTCAACACTGGAACTCGGCGCTCAGGCGGACGTCACATTCGTCGGCATCGGCGAACTGGGCGTCGACGGTCCTCTGTGCATCGACGGGTTCCTCGGCAAGGAGGAGATGCTGGACCTGGTCAAGAGCGGCGCTGCCGGCGAGATCTGCGGCTGGATTTACGATCGCGAAGGGCAGTTGCTCGGCAATTCCATCAATGATCGCGTCGCCAGTGTGCCGATCCCATCCCGCGAAAGGTCCTCGGTTATCGGAATCGCCCTGGGCAGAAAAAAGTTTGCGGCAATTTCCGGCGCCCTGAAGGGCAAAATCATCAATGGCATCATCACGGATGAAGCCACTGCAGAGCAATTGCTCTCCGCTTGAGCAAAATTATCCACTGTTGAATCAATGGCATGTCCCGTCTCCGCTGCAGTGCAGCGACGAAAGGCGATTGACTTTCTGTGTGGGTTGATGAGTAATTGCCCACGAGCAAAGCGAATGCTCGTTACTCATCTTCTGGGAGGAAGATATGACATTGAAGACGGTTTTGCTGGGCGCCTGCTCGGCGCTGGCGTTTGCCGGCATTTTCTCCACCGCGGCTTCGGCTGAAACTCTCACGATTGCTACCGTCAACAACGGCGATATGGTCCGCATGCAGGGCCTGACTTCGGAGTTCACCAAGGCCAATCCGGATATCGAGATCAACTGGGTCACGCTGGAAGAGAACGTGCTGCGTGAGCGCGTCACCACCGACATCGCCACCAAGGGCGGCCAGTACGACATCCTCACGATCGGCAACTACGAAGTGCCGATCTGGGCGAAACAGGGCTGGCTGCTGGAGCTCAACAAGCTCGGCGACAAATACGACGCCAACGACATACTGCCGGCGATCAAGGGCGGTCTGACGGTCGACGGAAAGCTTTACGCCGCGCCGTTCTATGGCGAGTCCGCGATGATCATGTACCGCAAGGACCTGTTCGACAAAGCGGGCCTCAAGATGCCGGAAAACCCGACCTGGGAATTCATCGGCGATGCTGCCCGCAAGATCACCGACCGCGCCAACGACATCAACGGCATCTGCCTGCGCGGCAAGGCCGGTTGGGGCGAGAACATGGCCTTTGTTACGGCACTAACCAATTCCTTCGGCGGCCGCTGGTTCGACGAAAAGTGGAACCCGCAGTTCGACCAGCCGGAATGGAAGGCCGCTCTTCAGTTCTACGTCGATCTGATGAAGGATGCCGGTCCGTCGGGCGCTTCCTCGAACGGCTTCAACGAGAACCTGACGCTGTTCCAGCAGGGCAAGTGCGGCATGTGGATGGACGCCACGGTTGCGGCTTCCTTCGTTTCCAATCCGAAGGATTCGACCGTTGCCGACAAGGTGGGCTATGCGCTCTTCCCGAGCAAGGAAGGCGTCAACAACCACGGCAACTGGCTGTGGTCCTGGAACCTTGCCGTCCCGACCTCCTCCAAGAAGGGCGACGCGGCTCAGAAGTTCATCTCCTGGGCGACCAGCAAGGAATACACCCAGCTCGTCGCGTCCAAGGAAGGCTGGGCGAACGTTCCTCCGGGCACCCGCACCTCGCTCTACAACAACGCCGAATACAAGAAGGCCGCAGCCTTCGCGGCTCCGACGCTTGCAGCGATGGGTGCGGCCGACATCACCAAGCCGACTGTCAAGCCGGTGCCCTACACCGGCGGCCAGTTCGTCGCGATCCCTGAATTCCAGGCGATCGGCACGAATGTCGGCCAGCTCTTCTCCGCGGTGGTCGCCGGGCAGTCCTCGGTGGATGATGCGCTCGCACAGGCCCAGTCGGCCACCAAGCGCGAAATGACCCGCGCCGGCTACATCAAGTAACCTCCCGAGCATCGGCCGCCCGGTCCTCTTTTCCACCGGGCGGTCAAGCTACAATCCGTCACTGATACAACAAAGGCAGCGATGTTCCTGCGCCGGTCTCCTTCCCAAAGAAAAAAGGCGCGGGGCAACAGAGGGAGGGCGTCGATATGGCAACGCAAAACACGAAAACGTTGGCGCGCCTGATGATGGCGCCCTCCGTCTTGCTTCTTCTCGTCTGGATGATCGTTCCCCTGGCGATGACATTGTGGTTCTCGTTCCAGAACTACAATCTGCTCAATCCCGCCAATGTGAGCTTCACCGGTTTCTTCAACTACGAGTATTTCTATACCGATCCGGCCTTCTTCCAGTCGATCTGGAATACGCTGGTCATCGTCGGCGGGGTGCTGCTGATCACCGTGGTGGGCGGTATTGCGATCGCGCTTCTGCTCGACCAGCCGATCTTCGGCCAGGGCATCGTCCGCATCCTGGTGATCTCGCCCTTCTTCGTCATGCCGCCGGTCGCGGCGCTGATCTGGAAGAACATGATCATGCATCCGGGCTATGGTGTGCTGGCGGATATCGCCAAGTTCTTCGGTCTCCGGCCCGTCGACTGGTTCGCGCAATATCCGCTGTTTTCGATCGTCGTCATCGTCGCCTGGCAATGGCTGCCTTTCGCCACCCTGATCCTGCTCACTGCGCTGCAGTCGCTCGACGGCGAACAGAAGGAAGCGGCGGAGATGGACGGGGCCAATTTCTTCAACCGCTTCATCTATCTGGTGCTGCCGCATCTCGCCCGCGCCATCACGGTCGTCATCCTGATCCAGACGATCTTCCTGCTTGGGGTTTACGCGGAAATCCTCGTCACCACCAATGGCGGCCCGGGTTATGCCTCCACCAACCTCGCCTTCCTGATCTACCGCACGGCGCTTCTCGGCTACGACGTTGGCGGCGCCTCGGCAGGCGGCATCATCGCGGTCGTTCTCGCCAATATCGTCGCCTTCTTCCTGATGCGCGCCGTCGGCAAGAACCTGGATCGATAGGAGACGGATATGGCTCGCAATGTCACGACAAGACACAAGGTCACCGCCACGGTTTTTGCCTGGATCGTCGCCCTCATCATCTTCTTCCCGATCCTCTACACGCTGATCACCAGCGTGAAGACGGAGCCGGAAGCGATCGCCGGCTTCAGCCTGATCCCGTCCGGCACGTTCGAGAACTATGTGACGGTGCAGACGCAACGCGACTATTTCAAGCCGTTCATGAACTCGGTCGTGCTGGCGGTCGGTTCGACCATCCTGGCGCTGATCATCGCGATCCCGTCGGCCTGGGCCATGGCATTCTCGCCGACCAAGCGGACCAAGGACATCCTGATGTGGATGCTCTCCACCAAGATGATGCCGGCGGTGGCGGTGCTGGTGCCGATCTACCTGATGTTCCGCGATTTCGGGCTGCTCGACACTCGCATCGGGCTCACCGTCATGCTGACGCTGATCAACCTACCGATCGTCGTGTGGATGCTCTACACCTATTTCCGCGAGATTCCGGGCGAGATCCTGGAAGCGGCACGCATGGACGGCGCTGGCCTCTGGCAGGAGATCGTCTACGTGCTGACGCCGATGGCGGTGCCCGGCATTGCCTCGACGCTGCTCTTGAACATCATCCTCGCCTGGAACGAAGCCTTCTGGACGATCCGGTTGTCGACAACCAATGCGGCGCCGCTGACGGCCTTCATCGCCTCGTTCTCCAGTCCGCAAGGCCTCTTCTGGGCGAAACTATCGGCGGCCTCGACCATGGCGATCGCGCCGATCCTCATCCTCGGCTGGTTCAGCCAGAAACAACTCGTTCGCGGCCTGACCTTCGGCGCGGTTAAGTAAGGAATACGGATATGGGCAGCATCACGCTCAGACAAGTGTCGAAGGTCTTCGGCGAAGCGAAGGTCATCCCTTCGATCGACCTCGAGATCAACGACGGCGAATTCGTCGTTTTCGTAGGCCCGTCGGGCTGCGGCAAGTCCACGCTGCTGCGGCTGATTGCCGGTCTCGAAGACGTTTCCGGCGGCCAGATCCTGATCGACGGCAAGGACGTCACCCACGCAGCACCCGCCGAGCGCGGCCTGGCTATGGTCTTCCAGTCCTATGCGCTTTATCCGCATATGAGCGTCAGGAAGAACATCGCCTTCCCGCTGAAGATGGCGAAGATGGAGCAGTCGGCGATCGACAAGAAGGTAGAGGCCGCCGCCCGCGTTCTGAACCTCACCGACTATCTGGAGCGCCGCCCCTCGCAGCTTTCCGGCGGCCAGCGCCAGCGTGTCGCGATCGGCCGCGCCATCGTGCGCGAACCCTCTGCCTTCCTGTTCGATGAGCCCCTGTCGAACCTCGACGCGGCCCTGCGCGGCACGATGCGGCTCGAAATCAGCGATCTGCATCATCAGCTTAAGACGACGATGGTCTACGTCACCCATGACCAGGTGGAGGCCATGACCATGGCCGACAAGATCGTCGTCTTGAACCGCGGAAATATCGAGCAGGTCGGCTCGCCGCTCGACCTTTACAAGTCGCCGCGCAACCTCTTCGTCGCCGGCTTCATCGGTTCGCCAAAGATGAATTTCATCGACGGAGCCTATGCCCAGTCGAGGAGCGCCAGGACCGCCGGCATCCGTCCGGAACACCTCGGCCTCTCGAAGGACAGTGGCACCTGGCGCGGCACCGTGAAGGTCGCCGAACATCTCGGCGCCGATACGTTCCTGCACCTCGATGTCGACGGCATCGGTCCCATCACCGCGCGCTGCGACGGCGAGTTCGGCGCCTATCATGGCGATACGGTCTACATGACCCCGGACGAGTCCAAGCTGCATCGTTTCGACGACAAGGGGCTGGCGATCCGGGGATAAGATTGCGACGGGGGCGCTGTGTTCTCCACCGTCATCCTCGGGACAATCCCGAGGATGACGGCGAGGGGAGTGCAAGACGCCTGCCGACCGCGGCTTTCAATCGGGGTCCAGGTCTTGGTCTGAATTATTGGCTTGGGATTTCTCAGGCCATACTGGAGTTAAGATAATGACGGTAAAACTTTCGCTGGCGAGCTTGAAAGACGTGGCGCGCACCGCCGCCGTGCCGGCCTATGATCCGAAGAGTTTGACCCCCGGCATCCTGCATTTCGGGGTGGGCAATTTCCACCGTGCCCATCAGGCGATCTACCTCGACGACCTGTTCAACACCGGCAAGGCACATGACTGGGCGATCATCGGCGCGGGCGTCATGCCATCCGATGCGGCGATGCGCGACAAGCTCGCGGCCCAGGATTTCCTCACTACCGTCGTCGAACAGGACAACAACAGGACCGCCGCCCGCGTCACCGCGCCAATGACCGATATCATCGCTCCGGGCGAAACCGCGGCGCTGATCGAGAAGCTCGCAGACCCGACGATCCGAATCGTCTCGATGACGATTACCGAAGGGGGCTATTTCATCGATGCCGCCGGCCACTTCAACCCGGCCCATCCGGCGATCGTCGAGGACAGCAGGAATCCCAATAGTCCGAAAACCGTCTTCGGCCTCATCCTTGCCGGCCTCAGAGAGCGGAAGGCGAGGGGTATTGCGCCCTTCACCATCATGTCCTGCGACAACATTCCCGGAAACGGCGAGGTGACGGAGAACACCGTCATCGGGCTCGCAAAACTTGCCGATCCGGACTTTGCCCGCTGGATCCACGACAACGTCGCGTTTCCCAATTCGATGGTCGACCGCATCACGCCCGCGACCGGCCAGCGCGAGATCGACATCCTCAGGAACGATTTCGATATCGACGACAACTGGCCGGTCTTCTGCGAAGAGTTCAAGCAATGGGTGATGGAGGACAATTTTCCCTCCGGCCGGCCGCGGCTGGAAGAGGTCGGCGTCCAGTTCGTGCCCGATGTTGCGCCCTACGAGCTGATGAAGATCCGCATCCTGAATGGCGGCCACGCGGCAATCGCCTATCCGGCAGCACTTCTCGACATCCATTTCGTGCATGAGGCGATGGAGCATCCGCTGATCCGCGCGTTCCTCGCCAAGCTGGAAAAGGACGAGATCATCCCGATCGTGCCGCCGGTGCCCGATATCGATCTCAACGACTATTACGGCCTGATCGAGCGCCGTTTCCTCAACCCGAAGATCGGCGACACCATTCCGCGGCTGGCGCAGGACGGTTCCAACCGGCAGCCGAAATTCATCCTGCCGTCCACCCGCGACCGGCTCGCCAAGGGCCTCGATATCGTCGGCCTGTCGCTCGTCTCGGCGCTCTGGTGCCGCTACTTTGCCGGCACGTCGGATAGCGGCCGGGAGATCGTGTTCAACGACGCCAGCGCCGACAAGCTGCACGCGGCCGCGCTGAAAGCCAGGGATAACCCGGACGCCTTTCTTGTGTTCGACGAGATCTTCGGCGAGGTTTCGAAGTCCGAGCTGTTCCGGAAACGCTTCGCCCATGCGCTCTCGACGCTCTGGAGGGAGGGGACGGCCAGGACGCTCGAACTTTATCTTCGGGACGAACTTGTCAAATAACGGGTTGGCAAAGTGCTTCAAACGGCGGGACCACTGGTGATCTTCGATTGCGACGGGGTTCTCGTCGACAGCGAACCCGTTTCGGTCCGCGTTCTGGTCGATGCCCTTCGCCGCAAGGGCCTCGACATGGACGAGACGGAAGCCTATCGCCGCTTTCTCGGCCGCAGCCTCGCCACCATTACCAGGACCATGCGCGAGGAATTCGCCGTCGAGGCGGACGAGAGCTTTCTGGAAGACATGCGCCACGATCTCTACGCCCGCTTTCGCAGGGAGTTGCAGCCCATGGCCGGCATTGCCGATGCGCTTGATGGTCTTGATCTGCGTCGCTGCGTCGCCTCGTCCAGCCAGCCGGAGCGCATCCGGCTGTCCTTGACGCTGACGGGCCTCATCGACAAGCTCGAACCGAACATCTTTTCCGCCGCTATGGTTGCACACGGCAAGCCGGCGCCGGACCTCTTCCTGCATGCGGCAAGCCAGATGGGGACCGATCCGGAAAATTGCATTGTCATCGAGGACAGTCCCGCCGGCATCGAGGCGGGCCACCGTGCCGGGATGGCCGTTTTTGCCTTCGTCGGCGGTTCGCATGCCGGCACTCCGGGCTACCGGGAAAGGATCGACGCGCTTTCGCCCGAAGTGGTGTTTGACGCGATGCCGGATTTGATCCACCTTGTCCGAAAATATGTCGAGGGCCGCAATGGCTCCGTTTCGCAGCAGGCTTAGGCTTGCAGCGGCATATGGGACAGGCACAGGGACAGGAAACAGATCCGGATGCGTGATCACCTCGTTGCGGTCGATATCGGCACCGGCAGCGCACGCGCCGGCGTCTTTGACCGCAACGGGCGGCTGCTTGCCAAGGCAAAGCATCCGATTTTGATGTTTCGGCCGAAGGAAAACCACGCCGAGCACGATTCGGAGGATATCTGGGCCGCCGCCTGCCGCGTGGTGAAGGAGGCCCTGGGCGAGGCCGGAATCACGCCGGACCGGATCGCCGCGATCGGCTTCGATGCCACCTGTTCGCTCGTCGCCCGTGATCGCGATGGCAATCAGCTCAGCGTCTCGACGACCGGCAGGGACGCGCAGGACACCATCGTCTGGCTCGACCATCGGGCAATCGAGGAGGCCGATCTGCTTTCGGCCACCGGCCACAAGGTGCTGGAATTTTCGGGCGGCTCGCTGTCGCCCGAGATGGAAATGCCGAAGCTGATGTGGCTGAAGAAACACCTGCCCGGGAGCTGGGCGAGGGCGGGTTATTTCTTCGACCTTGCCGATTTCCTCACCTGGAAGGCGACCGGTTCGGGTCATCGCTCACGCTGCACGCTGACGGCCAAGTGGAACTATCTCGCCCACGAAAATCCCGGCTGGAACGCCGATTTCTGGGCGCTTGCCGGGCTGGAGGACCTCAAGGAGAAGGGCGGCCTGCCGGAAGAGACCGTCGGCGCCGGAACCACGATGGGCAGCCTCAGCGCGAAGGCAGCTGAGGAACTCGGCCTCGATACCGGCGTCCAGGTGGCGCCGGGTCTGATCGACGCCTATGCGGGCGCTTTGGGCGTGCTCGGCGGTGCGTCGGGAAGAGCAGAACTCGAGGCGAGCGTTGCCCTGATCGGCGGCACGTCGAGCTGCGTCGTCGCCTTCGCGCGGGATGCAAAGCCTGGGCGAAGCCTCTGGGGCCCCTATTACGAAGCGGTCCTGCCGAACCATTGGGTGGTCGAGGGTGGCCAGTCGGCGACCGGCGCGCTGCTCGACCATATGGTACACATGCATGCCGCCGGCGGCGAACCGACAGCCGAGCTGCACGGGCGCATCATCGCCCGCATCGACGAATTGCGCGCAGAGACCGATGGCGACATTGCCCCGAACCTTCACGTCCTGCCGGATTTTCACGGCAACCGCTCGCCGCTTGCCGATCCGCATGCGACGGGCGTCATCAGCGGGCTCACCCTCGACACCTCCTTCGACGGGCTTTGCCGGCTCTACTGGCGCGCTTCAGTCGCCATCGCGCTCGGCATCCGCCACATCCTCGAAACGCTCGCCGATCACGGCTATCGTTTCGACACCCTGCATGTCACCGGGGGCCATGTGAACAACCCGCTGCTGGTCGAGCTTTATGCGGACGTGACAGGATGCAAGGTGGTGATCCCGCAAAACCGAGACGCCGTTCTGCTCGGCACGGCAATGACCGCGGCGGTCGCCGGCGGCGTGCAGCCGAGCCTGTTCGAGGCGGGGCGGGCGATGGACGGCGGCGGCAGCGAACGGCTGCCGGATTCGGCGCGTGCGGCGCAATACGCCCGGGATTACCGGCGGTTCCTGGCGATGGTCAGGCATCGGGAGGAATTGCGGGGGATTTGACCATGAACAGCCCGGACCTCGACGAAATATATCGCGAATACATTGCCTGCCTGAACAGCCAGGACTGGCAGAATCTGGCTTGCTTCGTCAGTGACGAGGTTGTCCACAATGGCAGACGGCTTGGCCTGTCAGGCTATCGGAGCATGCTGGTCCACGACTTTGAGCAGATTCCCGACCTGCATTTTTCCATCCATCTGCTCGTCTGCGAACCACCTCATGTGGCGGCGAGGCTTGCCTTCGATTGCGCCCCAATGGGCACGTTTCTCGGCCTCGACGTTAACGGAAGGCAAATTTCTTTCACCGAGAATGTTTTCTACCGATTCCAAACGGGAAAGATCACGGAGGTCTGGTCCGTCATCGACAAGGCCGCCATCGAGGTTCAGCTTAAACAATAGGCCTCCCTTGCTCGCGATGCCACATGCCTACCTCCGCTCGTCATCCCTCTGCTCAGACGTTGCGTCTCACATAAGGCAGTGCAAACATATAGAGCCCGCTGAACAGCAGCAGAAATAGGGGAGGCAGTGGGGAGTAGACGATCCAGGCGGGCGGTTCGCCGAATGCCATGGCGGCGAAGTTGGCGGCGACGGTCAGCGTGAAGATGATCGACAGCCAGCGGTGGGACTGCCGGATTGCGTTGCTCCAGGTCATGGTCTTTTCTTTCAAAATCGGTCGTTGATGGTTGCCGGCTTGTCCGCCGGATGGCCGGATGCGGTTCCCATGACGGGCGGTTTTCAGGCCTGTGCGTCCAAAACCTTCTCCAGCGTCTCCAAAAAGCCCTGCCAGCCATGACGGGCGCCGTGAAAGGCCTGTTTCTGCTCCGGCCGGAAGCCGGTCTGCTCAATGCGCAGATGCGTTCCCTTGGCGGTCGGCGTGAGGGTCAGGGTCACCACGCTTTTCAGGTCGTAGGCCGCATCGTCATGCGCAAAGTTCCAGGTGTAGGAGAGCCGTTCGTTCGGCTCGACGATCAGGACTTCGCAATCCAGCACGCCGCCCCATTCCCCGCGGAGATTGAAACGGTGTCCGACGACGGGTGCGAAATCGTTCTTCATCAGCCATTCCTGGATCAGGTGCGGCTGGGTAAGCGCGCGCCAGATCTTTTCCGGCGGGTGAGGGATCTCCCGTTCCACCATCACGGTGCGGGCCTCAGGCGATACTTCGTTCATTGGTCCATCCTTTTAAGAAGATCTTCGAGAGCATCGAACTTCTTTTCCCAGAAGCTGGTCATCTCGTTTGCCCAGTCGACCAGGGGAGCAAGCGCGGCGAATTCCGCGCTGTAATGCGTCTGCCGTCCCTCGGGGCGGTCGCGCACCAATCCGGCCCGCTTCAGGGCCGCAAGATGTTTCGAAACGACCGGCTGCGAAACTCCGGCCCGGGCCGTCAGGGCTCCGACCGTCTTTTCTCCTTCCCGGCACAGGCGTTCGAAGATCGCCCGCCGGGTGGGATCGGCAAGCGTTCTGAAGATCTCGTCATGGGCGGCTGTCACGTCAATTCATACCTCGTCGGCTATGAATTGACGTATAGCTGGTGAGCTATGAATTGGTCAAGCGGGAAACGCGAAGTGGCATTTGCATAATTTATTACGGTGTTCCGCCCTGGCCGCCGCCGGTGAGGAGGGGCGCTCGTGCTTGTTCGCGCGCACTCTCCCACCTACATCTTGGCGGCAACCGGAGACCTTGCATGATCCTCGACGCAGCACGCCTTTCGCTTCTCAATCTTTTCGCGCCGGAAACACGCAATGTCTTCTGGAAGACGCTGGGGTTGACGATCCTGGTCCTGGTCGGTCTCTGGTTCGGGCTGCGGGAACTCTTCGCCTTTTATGCCTGGCCGTGGATGGCGGCATTTTTCCCGGATCTGCCGGACTGGACCGGCTGGCTCACCTTCATTGCCGCCATCGCTGCCAGCATCGGGCTCGCGCTGGCGCTGGCGCTCCTGATCGCGCCGATCACCGCACTGATTGCCGGCCTGTTTCTCGATGATGTCGCCGAAGTGGTCGAGAAGCGCGATTATCCCAATGACGTGCCCGGCAAGGCGATGCCGCTTGCCGAGGCGATGGCAAGTTCGATCAAGTTTCTGGGCGTCGTCATCGTCGGCAACATCATCGCATTGTTTCTGTTGTTCATTCCCGGCATCAACCTGATCGCCTTCTTTCTGGTGAACGGTTATCTGCTCGGGCGGGAATTCTTCGAGTTCGCGGCGATGCGGTTTCGCACGCCGACGGACGCTCGCGCCTTCCGCTCGAAACATTCCTCGACTGTGTTCATGGCGGGCCTTCTGATCGCTTGTTTTCTGGCCGTCCCGATCGTTAACCTTCTGACGCCGCTTTTTGCCGCGGGCCTGATGGTGCATCTCCACAAGGCGATCTCGAAGCGCGATCCGGCGTTCAAGGGTTAGGCCGGCAGAGCCAAACCATCGTACATTGATGCAAACTCGGCACTTGGCGGGATAGGCTTGATGACGTCGATCAACACGCCGTTGGGGTCTGACGTGATGAAATGCCGCTGGCCGAAATCTTCGTCGCGGAGATCGAGCCGGATCGGCAAACCGGCTGCTTTGAGACGTTCGTAGACCGCATCGACATCCTCAACCTCGAAGTTCAGGAGCAGGCCGGAGGCTTTGCCGCGACTGCTTTCCGGGATGGTCTCATGGCTCCCGTCGAGGATTGCCAAGGTTACGTGTTCGCTTTCCCTGGATTGCAGATGCACATACCAGTCTGCCGAAAACAGCGCCTCGAAGCCGAAATGCCGAATGTAGAAATCGGATGTGCCGGCGACATCGCCGGTCATAATGACGGGATAATAGCTGCTGACCTTCATGGCTTTCCCTCCAAGGAGTTTGCGGATACATTCAGTCTGTATGTAAATTTATAGATACATTCAGTCTGTATGTAAATAGCGAGATTAAGATGGCGCGCAGCAACCGCGAACGTACCGATGCGACCCGCACCGCTCTTCTGGAGGCGGCCAGACGCTTATTCGTGGAAAAGGGATATGCCGAGACGGCGACGCCCGACATCGTCGCGGCCGCCGGGGTGACGCGCGGCGCTCTTTACCACCACTTCCCAGATAAAAAAGCGCTGTTCTGGGCGGTGGTGGAGCGTGAAGCGGGGGAGGTCGCTGCGGATATCGAGGCGCGGTCGGCCGAGGCTTCATCGGCACGGGAGGCTCTTTTGCAAGGTGCCTGCGCATATTTCGATGCCATGGCCGCGCCCGGGCGAACGCGGTTGCTGCTCAAGGAGGCTCCGGCCCAGACCGCCGTGGATTCCGGGAATGGCGAAGATCCAGCGGAATCGAGCCTCAAGGTGGGGCTCTCGCATCTCCTGGAGGGCGCCGCGCTTCTTCCGCTTCTCGATCCTTTGACCGTGCTGGTCTCGGCGGCTTTCGAACGGGCGGCGATCGCCATCGATTGCGGCGGCAACCGCAAGAATTACGAAGCGGCGATCGCGGCTTTAATCGACGGCCTCAGCCCCAATAAATTGAGGCGGTAGCTCGACCAGCGGCGCCGGCACGTCGCAGGTCTTTTCCGGCGAGCGACAGAGATCGGCGATGACGCAGCGCTCGCATTCCGGCTTGCGGGCCTTGCAGGTATAGCGGCCATGCAGGATCAGCCAGTGATGGGCGTGATAGAGATACTGCTCCGGGATGACCTTGAGAAAATGCTCCTCGACCTCGTCCGGCGTCTTGCCCGGCGCCATCAGCAGGCGGTTGCCGATGCGGAAGACATGCGTGTCGACTGCAAGTGTCGGGATCCCGAAGGCCATGGACATCACGACGTTGGCCGTCTTTCGGCCGACGCCCGGCAGCCGGATCAGTTCCTCGCGGCTCTTCGGCACTTCGGAGCCGAATTCCTCGATCAGCATTCGCGAGAGCGCAATCACGTTCTTTGCCTTGTTGCGGTAGAGGCCGATCGTTTTGATGTATTGGGTGACACCTTCCTCGCCGAGCGCCAGCATCTTTTCCGGCGTATCGGCGATCTTGAAGAGGGCGCGTGTCGCCTTGTTGACGCCGGCATCCGTCGCCTGTGCGGAAAGCGCTACGGCCACCACCAGCGTGAAGGGGTTGACATGCTCCAGCTCGCCCTTCGGCTCGGGCCGCTGCACGGAAAAGCGGCGGAAGATCTCCTCCATCTCCGCTTTGGTATAGGCGGATTTGTAACGCCTGGGCTTTCGCGCAGAGCCGTGATTTGACTTTTGCAAAGTGCTGGTGCTGGATTTGGTCTTGGAAGTCGCCATATGCGTCTATAGCCAGCCTGCATGAAGGAATGCAACGTGGACATGCCAGAAGATCGGCCGGTTTTCGCAGCCGAACTCACGCCCCATCGTTCGCTCGGCAAGACCGGGTTCCGTGTCGTGCTGGCGTTGTCGGGTGCGGTCTGCCTGATCTATGGTGGGTTCTTCCTGGTTACCGGCGCCTATCCGATCGGCCTCTTCTTCGGGCTCGATTTTCTGGGCCTCTATATCGCGCTGAAGATGAGCTACCGCTCGGGCAAGGCGCGGGAGGAAGTCACCGTCACGCGCACCAATCTTTCGATCCGCAAATTTTCGCCGGCGGGGCGCATGGTAGAGCATCGCTTCAATCCGTTCTGGGCGCGATTCCGGGTGAAGCGGCATGAGGAATTCGGCATTACCGGCATGTTCGTGACGGGCGAGGGGCGGTTTACCGACATCGGCTCTTTTCTCAATCCGGACGACCGGGAGAGCTTCGCAAAGGCCTTCAAGGGCGCTCTCGCCACGGTGAAACGAAAAGTCTGATACTGCAAGAAACGGGTGGTTTCGGCAGAGCCGAAGGAGCATCTATGGGTGAAAGGAGAGATGTCATGAACGCTTTCGCTCAGATTGCTCAACCCGTCACCGACGTGACGCCTGAAGGTTCCGATTATGAAACCGTCCGCTGCGTCATCGAAATGATTACGCTGGATTACCGCGACCAGCCATCGCTGGAAGTGATTGCCGCCGAACTCGGCCAGTCGCCGACCCAGTTGCAGAAGGTTTTCACCCGCTGGGCAGGGCTCTCGCCCAAGGCCTTTCTGCAAGCGGTGACGCTCGACCATGCCAAGCGGCTGCTCGGCAAGGAAGAACTACCGCTGCTCGAAGCCTCCTACGAGCTCGGCCTGTCCGGCCCCGGACGCCTGCACGACCTGTTCGTCACCCACGAAGCCATGTCTCCCGGCGAGTGGAAGGCGCGCGGCGGCGGGCTGACGATCCGTTACGGATTCCACCCGTCGCCCTTCGGCATCGCGCTCGTCATGGCAACGGACCGCGGACTGGCGGGCCTCGCCTTCGCCGACCAGAACGGCGAAAAAGCCTGCCTCGAAGACATGACCTGCCGATGGCCGAATGCCGAGTATGTGGAGGACCGCGAGATCACGGCGCCTTACATCACGCGCATTTTCGACCGTTCGAAATGGTCTGGGGACCAGCCGCTCAAGGTGGTGCTGATCGGCTCGGATTTCCAGGTGCGGGTCTGGCAGAGCCTCTTGAAGATACCATTCGGCAAGGCCGTTACCTATTCGGATGTGGCCAACGATATCGGCCAGCCGACCGCCAGCCGCGCCGTGGGTGCCGCGATCGGCCGCAACCCGATCTCCTTCGTGGTGCCCTGCCACCGGGCGCTCGGCAAAAGCGGCGCGCTGACCGGCTATCACTGGGGACTGACCCGCAAGCGGGCGATCCTCGGCTGGGAAGCAGGAGCGGCGTGACCGGCCAGGATCGTTCGGCCGAGCATGGATCGGGAATGAAGCTGTTCTATATTGCCGTCACGTTGGGCAGCTTCAGGGGATCTACATGCACATCAATCCATCGTTTGGAGAGAGAGTCCGCGGCGCGCTGCGGTTGCTGAAGGGCAGAGGTGACGATGCCGTGGTCTGCAGTTTCTGCGGAGAAGACCGGCATGCCAATGTAGGCAATATCGTTAGCGGCCCGGGCGTGGCGATCTGCGGCGCCTGCGTCGATATCGCGATGAATTGGAAAACGCTGGCATCAGCCAAACCGGACGAAGGGAAGGAATTGGATAGCTTTCCCCTGTTCGAGCATCCGGCCTCGCTACTGCCGGAGAGCCGGGCAACCCTCAACGACCTGATCGAAGATTGCGCCGCAGAGCTTTCCTCCTCGCTCATAGGCTGGTCCTATGCGCGAGGCTACGGAGACTTCACCGACGGCATTTCCGTCTTTGTTCAGAGGCCGCAAGGCGCCAATGGCCTAGTCTATCAGCAGACGTTCACCCGGATGCTGTTCTGGCCATCGCAATTCGAAAAGACGTCTTCCTGACGGTTTGTTGGGTTTCAAGGTCAATGCGCAGGCAATGACTCCTCGCCCAGCCTCAACAGCTCCCTTGCCGCCGTCTCGTCGGTGATCAGCGTATTGCAGCCGATGCGGCGGATGGTGGCGCGGATTGCAATGGCGCGATGGGCGCCGCCTGAGGAAAGCACGATGTGCTTCGCCTTTTTCAGCGTATCGAGATCGATCGACATCACCCGCTCGTTGAGCGCGTGATCGACGGAACGACCTTCCTTGTCGAGGAAATTGAACATGGTGTCGCAGACGCAGCCGGCGGCAATCAGCCGGTTCAGTTCCGCCTTGGAGATGAATCCTTCCGACAACGAGGTGGAATGCGGGCCGATGTCGCCGCAGCTGACGATCGCGAGATCGAGGTTTTCGGCAAGATCGTAGATGGTCTTCAGCCCGCACTGCTCGATCAAGGCTCGTTTTGTCTTGATGGAATCGACCAAAAGCGGTGCCAGGAACATGTAACATTCGGCGCCAAGCTGGCCGGCGAAGCGCCATGTATAGTCGATCGGGTTGGTCTGGTGGACGGCGACGATGCCGCCGAGCAGCGAAACGACCTTGCAGTTCTCGCGTCGCGGCGGACGAAAGCTCGACAGCGAGGCGGTCATGGTGCGGCCCCAGCCGACTCCGATCGTCATGTCGTTCTGCACCACTTCGGAAAGGAACTGCCCGAGCGCCAGGCCAACCGCGCTCGCCATCGCGGTCGTGCTATCGTCCCGCGGCGCCGGCACCACGACGGCCTCGTCCAGGCAGTAAAGCTTTTCCAATCGGGTCGCGAGTTCGACGCAGGTGTCGATCCCCTCGCTGATCCAGATCTGCACCTCCGAGCGTTTCATCGCTTCATCGAGCATGCGGATCACGGTGGAGCGGCTGATGCCGAGACGCTCGGCGACATCTTTTTGCGTTAATCCCTGGTTATAATAAAGCCATGCAGCGCGCAGCCTGAGGGACGCGGCTTCGGAAAAGGCGGTATGGGTCTCGCGTCTGAGCTTGGTCAACGGGGCTCCGAAAGGATCGGGAACGGGTGTTCCGATAATTGGCTCATATGAAACATATGTCAATTCGGAATGACAAATGTCTTGACTTCCTGACCACGGAAGGTCGATAGTCTCTCTACGCGCCGGAGGAGCAAATTCCCGCGACAGGCGTTCAGGTTATGAGTGGATGACCTAAGTTTCCAACGAGGAATATTCGGATGACGTCGAAACTAGAGCAGCTTCGTTCCATGACCACGGTCGTTGCCGATACTGGCGATATCGAGGCGGTTGCCCGCCTGAAACCCGTGGATTGCACGACCAACCCGACGATCGTCTTAAAGGCGCTCGGCACGCCGATCTTCGCCGACAAGGTGAAGGAAGCAATCGCCTGGGGCCGCAAGCAGGGCGGCCAGGACGATGCGGTCGTGTCTGCGGTGGCGGACCGTCTGGCCATCGATGTCGGTGCGGCACTTGCCGAACTCGTTCCGGGCCGCGTCTCCACCGAAGTCGATGCCGATCTCTCCTTCGATACGGAAGCTTCGATCGCCAAGGCTCGTTCGATCATCGCAGCCTACAAGGAGCGCGGCATCGAACGCGACCGCATCCTGATCAAGCTTGCTTCCACTTGGGAAGGTATTCGTGCCGCCGAAGTCCTGCAGACGGAAGGCATCGACTGCAACCTGACACTTCTCTTCAGCCAGGCCCAGGCAATCGCCTGCGCCGAGGCCAAGGTCTTCCTCATCTCGCCTTTCGTCGGCCGCATCCTCGACTGGTACAAGAAATCGACCGGCCAGGACTATACCGCCGAGACTGACCCCGGCGTGCTTTCGGTCCGCCAGATCTACAATTACTACAAGGCGAACGGCGTTTCGACGATCGTCATGGGCGCCTCGTTCCGCAATGCGGGCGAGATCGAAGCCCTTGCCGGCTGCGACCGTCTGACGATCAGCCCGGCCCTCCTCGACGAACTCGACAAGGATACCGGCAAGCTGGAGCGCAAGCTTTTTCCGGAAACCTTCAAGGCCGAGCCTTTGCAATCGCTGAACGAGAAGCAGTTCCGCTGGATGCTGAACGAAGACGCCATGGCGACCGAAAAGCTCTCCGAAGGCATCCGCGCCTTTGCCAAGGACCTGACGGCGCTGCGCGAACTCGTCCGCAAGGAACTGACTCTCGCCGCCGCCTGATATTCCACCGCCTGCATGAACAAAAGGCCCCTCCCGCGACGGGCCTTTTTGCCTTTCATGCCCGCTTTCTGCTGAGAAAGAGGCCGGTTTGCTTGCCGACTTCCAGCACGCCGTTGCCCGCTTCGAAAGCCCTGGCGATCGCTTCGCGGAAGGCAGCAAGCTGGGGTTCGCTCGATCGGTCTCCCGGCGGGTAGGAGGTCAGCGCCAGGAAAACGTCTTCCGGCTCGGTAATCCGCATCCGGGCCGGATGTTCGGAGAAGGCGACATTGCCGAACTCGGCATGCATCATCGCCTCGGCCTTTTCGTAACCGAAGGCAGCACCGCCCGGATCGACCGGCGGGCTGCCGAGCACGGCGGTCAGCGCGTAGATTTCGCGCATGTTGCCGACGCCGTTGGTCGTCACTGCAAGCACGCCGCCGGGCTTCAATACGCGGGACATCTCGGCAATCGCGACGGCTGGATCGGTAAGGTGATAGAGCATGTGCATGGCGATGACGGCGTCGAAGGAGCCATCTTCGAAGGGCAACGCTACCGCGTCGGCCTGATAGCCGGTCACCGATCTGAAGGGCAGGGTGCGGCAGCGGTCGACCGCTTCCGCCACCATGCCGTGGGATTGATCGGCAAGCGTCAGATCGAGGTTGTCGGGGATTTCCTCAACTACCGAGGCCCAGAACCAGGCCGGGCCGCAGCCGATGTCGAGGACACGGTCGCCAGGGCGGAGAGGAATCTGCCGGGCGACCCAGGGAAACCAGCCGGTTTCGGCGATCGTGTATTCCCTGTTGAGGCGACCGCGGGCCGCCAGCTTGCGGCTATCGGCATATTGTTCGGAATTGCCTGAGGTAATCGACGACATGATGCCTCCCATCGAGAAAGTTCGACCATGTCAATATCCCGTGCGATCTGCATCTTGCAAATGCGGCTTCCCGGCGGCCATAGAGATTGGCCGCCGGGTGGATTATCTGTGGATTAGGCCGCTTGGGGCACCGGCATTGCCGAGCCGGGCTTCCGCAGCAAGAGAACCGAGACGGCGGCGATCATGCACATCACGCCGGCGATCTGAAGCGCGGGCATATAGGTGTTGAAGTCGCTCTTGAAGAAACCGGCGCCGAAGGCTGCGGTTGCCGCGCCGATCTGGTGTCCGGCGAATACCCAGCCGAAGACAAGGCCCGCCTTTTCCCGGCCGAACTTTTCGGCAGCGATCTTGACGGTCGGGGGCACGGTCGCCACCCAGTCGAGGCCGTAGAAGATCGCAAAGACCGACAGTTCCATGAAGCTGAAGCCCGAAAGCGACAGGTAGATCAAGGACAGGCCGCGCAGGCCGTAGAACCAGAAGAGCAGCCATCGGTTATCGTAGCGGTCGGAGAGCCAGCCAGCGAAGATCGTGCCGAAGAAATCGAAGATGCCGATGACGGCAAGCGTGCCCGCAGCCGTTACGGCAGCCATGCCGAAATCGCCGCAGATGGAGATCCAGTGCGTCTGGATGAGGCCGTTGGTCGACAGCCCGCAGACAAAGAACGTGCCGAACAGCACCCAGAAGGTGGCGCTGCCGGACGCCTCGCGAAGAGCCACGAGCGGCGAGACGAGCGTCGCCAGAAACTTGTGATCCTGCTTCGGCGCCTTCGACACCGCTGTATCGCCGTAGGCGGGCAGGCCCACGTCGGCGGGATAATCGCGCATCAGGAGAAGCACCAGCAGCATAGCCGCAGCGATGACGGCGACGGTGAGCGTGAGTGCCGCGCGCCAGCCATAGGCTTCGGTGATTGCGGCAAGGAGAGGCAGGAAGACGAGCTGACCGGTGGCATTGCTCGCCGTCATCAGGCCGACGACGAGGCCGCGGCGCTTGGAGAACCAGCGGGTTGCAACGGTGGCACCAAGCACCAGCGCCGTCATGCCGGTTCCAACGCCGATCACCACGCCCCATAGAGCCACGAGCTGCCAGACCTCGGTCATGAACAGGGAGACGACGAGGCCGCCCATGATCAGGGCGAGCGCGAAGGATACGACCTGCCGGACGCCGAAATGGTTCATGAAGGCGGCGGCGAAGGGGCCGAGCAGGCCGAAGAGGACGAGACGAACGGCCATGGCCGAGGAGATGTCGGCGATGTCCCAGCCAAATTCCTGGTGCAGCGGCTGGATCATCACGCCGGCCGAGCCCATGGCGCCGGCGGTCGCCAACATGGTCAGGAAGGTGGTGGCGGCGACCACCCATCCGTAGTGGAGGTTTCTGCCGGCCATCCATCGGGCGGCGCTGGTGGAGATCATGTAACTGTCCCTTTCCTGATCGTCGCCGCGGCTGCGGCGTTTTATGGGTATATGCCCGCTTTCGGGCAAGAAATCAGAGCTCTTTGAGCAGCTCCAGAAGCTGCTTGGTCTTCTCCGGGCCGAGCCGGTCTTCGATATCCTCCTGAACGCTATCCCACAGTGGCGCGCCTTCCTTCAGCAGGTCGCGGCCTTTTTCCGTCAGCGTCAGCATCGCTTCCCGCTGGTCCTCGCCATGGCCGATCGCAACCAGCCCCATGCGCTCCAGCACTTTCGTGTTGCGGCCGACCGTCGAGCGGTCGAGCTCGACCTTGCCGGCAAGCTCGGTGAGCGAGACCGGTTCCAGCCGTTTGATGTTACGCAGCAGGCTGAATTGACCGATATTCACCCCGAGCGGCGCCAGCGCCTCGTCGTAGTAAGACGAAACCTTTCGGGAGGCCTGGCGCAGCATGATGCAGTGGCAAGTGTCGTTAGGCATGGCTGCGGGTATATACCCGCGACGTGGGTTGCGCAAGGGCAAAGTTCAGACAGCGGCGCGCGGCGTCAGTGTGGTCTTGAGGAAGGCGATGATGAACAGCGCAGTCATCAGCAGCACAATGGTCGGGGCGGGGGCGCTGTCGATGAGGAAGCTCAGGTAGATGCCGCAGACTGAGGCCCCGACCGCGATCGCCACCGCCGTCAGCAGCATCGCCGTGAAGCGGCGGGTGAGCAGGAAGGCGATGGCGCCGGGCGCGACCAGCATGGCGACCGAAAGGATGATGCCCACCGCCTTCAGCGCGCCGACGACGGTCAGCGACAGCACCGCGAGCAATCCGTAATGCAGCAGGCGCGTCGGCAGGCCGATCGCCTTGGCATGCTGTTCATCGAAGGAATGGACCAGCAGGTCCTTGCGCAGGATCACAAGGAACAGGGTCGCGGCAAGCGAGATCAAGCCGGTTTCAACAAGGTCGGAGGGCAGGAGGCCGAGCATATCGCCGAAGAGGATGTGGTCGAGATGCACGTCGGACTGCACCTTCACATAAAGCACAAGCCCCAGCCCGAACATGCCGGAAAAGACGATGCCGAGGACCGTATCCTCCTTGATCCGGCTGTTCTCCTTCAAAAAGCCGGTGGCGAGCGCGCAGATCATGCCGGCCGCGAAGGCGCCGACGGAGAGCGGAATGGCGAGAATGTAGGCGACAACGACGCCCGGCAGCACCGCATGGGAGACGGCATCCCCCATCAGCGACCACCCCTTCAGCACCAGGAAGCAGGAGAGGATCGCCATCGGCACGGCAATCATCAGCGTCACGATGAAGGCCGATTGCATGAAGGGCAACTGGAAGGGCAGGATCGCCAGTTCTAGGATCTCGCTCATGCGGTTTCCTCCAGCGTCTTGCGCAGCCGCCTGCGGGCCGCGAGCATTCCGTGTTTCGGAGCGAACAGGAAGGCGGCGAGGAAAAGTGCTGTCTGCAGCACGACAATGATGCCGCCTGTCGCGCCGTCGAGGAAGTAGCTCAGATAGGCGCCGACGAAACTTGTTGCGGCGCCGATCACGAGCCCCATCAGGACGAGCCTGTCGAAACGGTCGGTCAGCAGATAGGCGGTTGCGCCGGGCGTCACGACCATGGCGATGACGAGGAAGGCGCCGACGGTCTGGAGTGCTGCGACGGTGGAAGCCGACAGCAATGTGAAGAACAGGATTTTCAGGAGGTCGGGTTTCAGGCCGATGGTGCGGGCATGGTTCTCGTCGAAGAAAGTCACCATCAGGTCCTTCCATTTCAGCGCCAAGATCGCAAGGCTGACGCCGCCGATGATGACGAGTTGGATCGTGTCCGCGGGTGTGATGGCGAGAATGTTGCCGAGCACGATCGTCTGGATATTCACCGAAGTCGGCGACAGTGACACCATGAAGAGGCCGAGACCGAAAAAGGAGGTGAAGATCAGGCCGATGATGGCGTCCTCCTTCAACCGCGTGCGCTGGTTGAGGAAGAGCATCGCGCCCGCCGCCAGTCCGCCCGACAGGAAGGCGCCGATCGAGAAGGGCAGGCCGAGCATGTAGGCTCCTGCCACGCCGGGCACGATAGAATGGGAAAGCGCATCGCCGATCAGCGACCAGCCTTTCAGCATCAGGTAGGCGGAGAGGAAGCCGCAGACGCCTCCAACCAGCGCGCTGACCCAGATGGCGTTCAGCATATAGCCATAGGTGAAGGGCTCAAGGAGCGTCTGGAGCATCTGTCTTCACCGAAGCCTTTTGTTGGCCGTTGCCGTAGGTCACGAAGGGCCGTTCGTCGTCGCTGATAACCTTGACCCTGCGTTCGTCGGCATCGTCGTGGAGATCGGAGCCGCCGAGGATGAAGTGGCGCAGCACGCCGCCGAAGGCCAGTTCCAGATTGGCTTCCGTGAACGTGTCCTCGGTCTTTCCATAGGCGAGCACTGTGCCCTTCACGAAGACGGTGCGGTCGCAGAAGTCCGGCACGCTGCCGAGATTGTGGGTCGAGACCAGCATGACGCGGCCTTCGTCGCGCAGGGCCCGCAGAAGTTCGACGATCTGTTCCTCGGTCGTCACATCCACACCGGTAAAAGGCTCGTCGAGCAGGATCACCTGTCCCTCCTGCGCGAGCGCCCGGGCGAGGAAGACGCGCTTCCTCTGTCCGCCGGAGAGTTCACCAATCTGGCGCTTGCGGTAGTCCTCCATGTTCACCCGCTGCAGAGCGCGGGTAACCATGTCGTGGTCGTGGCGCGAGGGGATCCTCAGAAAATTCATGTGGCCGTAGCGGCCCATCATCACCACGTCCTCGACAAGCACCGGGAAGTTCCAGTCCACCTCTTCGGCCTGCGGCACATAGGCGACGAGGTTCTTGCGGAGCGCTTCCCGGGCGGGCATCCCGAGAATTTCGACGGAACCTTCGGTGAGCGTGACGAAGCCCATGATCGCCTTGAAGAGGGTGGACTTGCCGGCGCCATTGACGCCGACCAGTGCCGTGATGGTGCCCTTCGGCACGACGAAGCTCGCATGCCTGAGCGCAGTCAACCCGTTGCGATAGGCGACAGTGACGTTGTCCAGTTTCAGTCCGGCGCTTGTCGGCGCCGTCTTGCCCATCATCATTGCGAAAGACCTTTTGCGATTGTTTCGGTGGTCACTCGAAGTAGGTCGAGATAGGTCGGCACCGGTCCGCCTTCCTCGCTAAGCGAGTCGACATAGAGGACGCCCGCATATGTCGCGCCGGTTTCGGAGGCGATCTGCTTCGCCGGCTTGTCGGACACCGTGCTTTCGCTGAAAATGACCTTGATCTGATGCTCGCGCATCGCGTCGATGACTTCGCGCACCTGCTGCGGCGTGCCCTGGCTGTCGGCATTCACCGGCCAGAGATAGAGTTCCTTGAGGCCGAAATCGCGGGCGAGATAGGAAAAGGCCCCTTCGCTCGTCACCAGCCAGCGGTGATCTTCCGGCAGTTTGCCAAGTATATCGCGGATCGGCTGGACCGCAGCCCGGATCTTGTCCGTATAAGCCTTGGCATTGGCGGCATAGGTGTCGGCATGCGCCGGATCGATTTCGGAAAGACCCTTGCGGATGTTCTCGACATAGATCACCGCGTTTTCCGGCGACATCCAGGCATGCGGGTTCGGTTTGCCCTGATAGGCGCCTCCGGCGATCGCCATCGGCTCGACGCCATCGGAGACCGTAACGCTCGGCACCTTGCCGAGATTGGCGAGGAATTTTTCGAACCATTGCTCGAGGTTCAGTCCGTTGCGAAGAACGAGGTCCGCGTCGCGGGCGCGCAGAATATCTCGCGGGGTCGGCTGGTAGTTGTGAATCTCGGCGCCCGCCTTGGTGATGCTTTCCACGTCGGCTGCATTGCCCGCGACGTTCTTTGCCATGTCGGCGATGACGGTGAAGGTGGTCACGACCTTCGGCTTTTCCTGCGCATTGGCAAACGCGGGCACCGCCAGAACGGCTGCGATGAGGAGGAATTTTCGGAAAGACATGCGGCGACGGATCCCTAGCTGCAATTCATTCGCAATCTAACCTAGTCGGGATTTTGCTTCTGTCAATGCTATTGCAAATCATTTGCAACTAGACATGTGGTTGAGCGATGGAAAAGGCAGGGCCGGTTTCGGATGATCGGTCGAAACATCCGCGCGGGCTTAAAGCTTCTTCAAGGAGAATGACCGATTATGCCGCCGATATTCCCTCGGTTGTTTTGCGTAAAGTGGGGTTGACCATGCCGGAGTTCGGCAAGTGAAGGGCCTGGCGTTCCGGGTCTCGAAAAAGCTCATCCTGATCATGGGCGGCATTGTCGTGCTGGGTGGCGGCAGCGGCGCGGCAGCGGTCTTCGTTGGTGCGGACAAGCTTCTCGGCCCGTCCTATCTGGAGATGAACGGGTTCGAATGCACTGCTCTGGAGACGATCAAGATCAAGCGCGACCAGCGCTATTGGGTCCGCAAATACGTTACCACCGAAGAAGCGGGCGACGGCATGGCGCGTATCCGCACGGCGCTCCGGGTCGCCCGCGCGGTGCAGGAAAAGGAGAAGGCGGATCTCGTCCAGGTGGCGCTGATCGACAAGGCCGGCCCGACGGACCGAGCCTTGATGCGCGGCCGGATGATCGGCGCGCAGGTCATCTATATTCCTGATCCCGGCAAGATGCCGAAGGGGACTGCCGCGGCGGTCTACTCCGCCTATTATCTCGACGGTTCGGCCAATGCCAGCGGCGAATATTACGGCATGCGCATCGACCTGCCGGCCGAAGATGTCGAGGCGGTCACGGCGCGGCTGACCGATCATGCCGATTGCGTCGAACCTGCGGCTGCGGTTCCGGAGGGCGCGCATGGCGCACCTGCCGGCGGGCACGGCGAGACGTCAGGCGGCCACGGTGAAAGCAGTGGCGGACATGGCGAAGAACCGGCGGCCGAAGGCCACGGAGCTCCCGCCGAAGGGCATGGGGACGAGGTCGCAGCCAAGGATGGCGGTGGTTTGCTGGGTTCCATAAGCGGCATGATCTTCGGTTCCGGCGAGAAGGCGCCGCCGGCGGAAGGTCATGTTACAGAAGCTGCGGACCACGCGCCGGTTCCGGCCGATGGTCATGGGGCGCCTGCAGACAACCACGCGGCAGCCGAGGATCACGGCGATCAGGCCTCTGCCCCGGCTGCAAAGCCAGGCCCGCACGAGCCCGCTCCGGAGCCGAGGACTGCGGCAGAAGGCGGCAAGCGTTGGTCGAAGGCGACCGGTGCGGATGAAAAACGGGCAGAAACCGTGCATGGCGAAGCGGCCCCGCAGCCGACCGGCGGAAAAATGGATGCCGATGCGGCAGGCGCTGCCTGGCTTGCCAAGATGCGCGGTGAAGAGGGCCAGCAGCCGGTGAAAGGCAAGGAACCGGGTCAAGTTCCGCCCGCTGCAGCCAAGCCGGACGAGGAAGCGTCCGTAAAGCCGGCGCATTGAATTTGGAGGGGATCCCTCCCTTGCGATTTCCCTGCAAGAGGAGAGGCTATAAAATCCATGGTCTTAGCTGAAGCTAAGACCATGGATTTCGTTGGTAAGGCTTGCCTATCCGAAATCAGCAGAGCTGCTCAATCCGCCTTCGCGCGGCGCGCCGGGAAGAGGATCACGTCGCGGATGGATGGCGAATCCGTCAACAGCATGACAAGACGGTCGACGCCGATGCCCAAGCCGCCGGCGGGCGGCATGCCCTGATCCATCGCGTCGAGGAATTCGTCGTCCAGCTGCTTGTCCTTCTCGCCGCGGGCATGTGCCTGCTCGAGCTGCTCCACCATGCGCCGGCGCTGCTCTTCCGGATCGTTGAGTTCGGAAAACGCGTTGCCGAGCTCCCAGGTATTGCAATAGGTCTCGAAGCGCTCGACGAGGCGCGGTTCGCCCGGCACTTCCTTGGCAAACGGCGAGATGTCCTTCGGAAAATGGGTGACGTGGCTCGGCTGGATCAGCGTCGGCTCGACCTTTTCCTCGAAGATGAAAGCGAGGCATTCGCCCCAGGTCCAGTCCTTCTCCACCTCGAAGCCGGCGGCTTGTGCCGCGGCGCGGGCTTCCTCGTCGGTCTTGATCGACAGAAAGTCGATGCCGGTCGCTTGCTTGACGGCGTCGGGCATGGACACGCGCTTGAATGGGCCCTTGAACGAAAGCTCCTTGTCCTGGAACTTGAACTCGGTCGAGCCGTGGATGCTCAAGGCGAGCGTCTGGAACATGCGCTCCACGAGATCCATCATGTCTTCGTAGTCGGCATAGGCCCAGTAGCATTCCATCATCGTGAATTCGGGATTATGGCGGGTCGAGACGCCTTCGTTCCTAAAGTTGCGGTTGATCTCGAACACCTTGTCGGTGAGGCCCGAGACCAGCGTGCGCTTCAGATACAGTTCCGGCGCGATGCGCAGATACATGTCGAGCTTCAGCGTGTTGTGATGCGTCTTGAACGGTTCGGCGGTGGCCCCGCCGTAGATCGCCTGCAGCATCGGCGTCTCGACTTCCATGAAGCCATCGTTTTCCATGAAGCGGCGGATGCCGGACACGATCTTCGAACGCTGCTGGAAACGAAGCTTGGATTCTTCGTTGGTCATGATGTCGAGATGGCGCTTGCGGTAGCGCAGCTCGATATCGGAGAGGCCATGCCACTTTTCCGGCATTGGCAGCAGCGACTTGGTGAGCATGATGATCGACTGGGCGTTGATCGTCAGCTCGCCCCGCTTGGTGCGGCGCACGACGCCGGTCACCCCGACGATGTCGCCGATATCGATAAGCGACAGAAGCGCACGGGCATCCTCCGGGGTGGTGTCCTTGTGCGAGAAGATCTGCACCTTGCCCGAAGCGTCATGGATATCCATGAACATGCCAGAATTGCGCGAGGAATAGACACGGCCGGCAACGGTGACGATATCCTGCGTTTCCACGTCCGCCTCGAGGTTCTTGTATTTCTCGGCGAGCTCCGCATTCGTCAGCGTCCGGTGGAAATGCGCCGGATAGACGTCGCCGACCTTGTCGCGAAGGATGGCGAGCTTCTGGGCGCGCACCTGCGTCGCGTCGGAGGAGAGGGCGGTTTCAGTCGTGTTATTGTCGGTCATCGTGTTTGCCTTTTCGGCGATATCGCCGCAGATCAATTTGCTATGCGGAGCCTTTGGCCCCCTCACCCCACCCTCTCCCCGAGGGGAGAGGGAAATTAGAGTATGCCGCCGGTGCCGCAACTTTCTTCTCCCCCTCGGGGAGAAGGTGCCGGCAGGCGGATGAGGGGGCTGCGGACTAGGCCGCGCTTCCCACCATCGAAGCCACCACCGTGGCGGCGATCTTCAGGCGCTGGCGCACCACTGATCGGCCGAGCAGCGCCATGGAGTCAAACAGCGGCAGCGAGCGGGACGAACCCGAGACGGCGACGAAAAGCGGCGGCGTGACGACGCGCAGCTTCTTGCCGAGCTTGTCGGAGATTGCGCGCAGCTCCGCATCGATCGACTCGACGTTCCATTCGATCATCTTTTCGAGATCGGCCTGGACCGTCTGCAGGATTTCAAGCGTCTCGGCCGGGTTGGTCTTGAGGCCGGCGAAGGAGGCGGGCGTCAGGCCGACATCGTTGGAAAGCAGGAAGCCGGCGAGGCCCGGCAGTTCGCCGAGCTTCGAGATCCGGCTCTGGGAGAGCTTCAGGCCTTCCGTCAGGCGGCTGTTTTCCGAGGCCCATTCGAGCGTGCGGGCAATAAAGTCTTCCGGCGAAAGCTTCTCGCGGATCCAGCGGCCGTTCAGCCAGTCGAGTTTCTGGATGTCGAAGATCGCGCCGGCCTTCGAAAGGTTGTCCGGATCGAACTTTGCCGTCAGCTCGTCCATGGTCAGCATTTCTTCGCCTTCCGGGATCTGCACGAAGAACAGACCGAGGAAGTTCATCAGTGCTTCCGGCAGGTAACCGAGCGCGGAATAATAGGAGATCGAGGTCGGGTTCTTGCGCTTCGACAGCTTCGACTTGTCGGCATTTCGCATCAGCGAGAGATGCATGAAGACCGGCTGCTCCCAACCGAAATAGCGATAGAGCAGGATGTGCTTCGGCACGGACGCCAGCCATTCCTCGCCGCGTGCCACATGGGTGATCTTCATCAGGTGGTCGTCGATGACATTCGCCATATGATAGGTCGGCATGCCGTCGCCCTTGATCAGCACCTGCATATCGACCGAATCCCATGGGATCGACACGTCGCCGTAGACGCCGTCGTGGAAATCGCAGGAACCTTCCGTAGGGATCTTCATGCGGATGACCGAGCTTTCGCCCGCCGCCATCTTGGCGGTCACTTCTTCTGCGGTCAGATTGAGGCAGAGGCCGTCGTATTTCGGCGGCTTGCCGGCGGCGCGCTGGGCCTCGCGCATCTGTTCGAGGCGTTCCGGCGTGCAGAAGCAGCGGAAGGCATGGCCCTTGTTCAGAAGCTCCTGGCCGTAGGGCTGATACATCGCCTTGCGGTCCGACTGGCGGTAGGGGCCGTAGGGGCCGCCGACATCCGGACCTTCAGACCAGCTGAGGCCGGTCCATTTCAGTGCATCCAGCACCTTCTGTTCGAATTCCAGCGTCGAGCGCGTCGCATCGGTATCTTCAATGCGGAGAATGAACGTACCGCCGTGCTTTTTGGCGAAGAGGTAGTTGAAGAGAGCGATATAGGCGGTGCCGACATGCGGCTCGCCGGTGGGCGAGGGGGCGATGCGGACGCGGGGGCCGGTGATTGTCATGAATACTGCTCGATCTTTGCGCCTTCAGCGGCGCGAACCTGCTTATCGGGACTAAGGATTTGAGGCAGGCCTTAGCGCATATTCAGCCGCAGGCGTCAAGGTTCTTGGCCGCAATCCTACCTCACGGGCCAGACATAGAGCAGCGCCGGGACGCTGACGAGGACGATCAGGAACGAAAGCGGCAGGCCAAGGCGCGGATAGTCGGAGAACCGGTAGCCGCCGGGGCCGAAGACCAGCGTGTTGCACTGGTGGCCGACGGGTGTCAGGAAATCGCAACCGGCGCCGATCGCCACCGCCATCAGGAAAGCCTCGGGCCTGAAACCGAGATTGGTCGCGAAGCTCGCGGCGATCGGTCCCATGACGAGTACCGTCGCGGCATTGTTCAGGAAGGGTGTGACGGCCATGGCCGTGATGGTGATCAGCGCCAGCGCCCCCCATGCTGGCAGGCTTGCCGCCACACCGCCGAGCCAGCCGGCGATCAGTTCGCTGCCGCCCGTGGTCCGCAGCGAATCCGACACGGGGATCAGGGCTGCCAGCATAACGAGGATCGGTCCGTCGACCGCCTTGTAGAAGTCCGCAAGCGGTATGGCGCGAAACACGACCATGCCTAATGCTGCTGCGAAGAACGCGACGGGCACGGGAGCGATACCCACCGCGGTCGCCGCCATGGCGAGCGCCAGGATGATCAGAGGCACGAACGCGCGCCGGTGGGTGCCGAGCAGAATTTCGCGCTGGGCAAGCGGCAACAGGGAAAAGTCCTGCAGCACGCCGGGCAGGTTCTTGCGGCTTCCTTGCAGTACCAGCACATCGCCGGCCATCAGCGTCAGGTTCCCCAGCCGTTCCTTGAGCCGCTCGCCGCGGCGGCTGATCGCCAGGAGATTGACGCCGCGCGTGTAGGATAGGGCCAGTTCCTTGGCGGAAAGCCCCCTCAGCGTCGATTCCTGGCTGATGACGGCCTCGACGGAAATCACATCCGGGCGGGCCTGGCCCTTGCCGCTCAGCGGTTTGCCAGAAAGTTTCAATCGACCGCTGGAGACGATCCGGTCGAGCTCGTTCGAGGGACCCTCGAGCAATACGGCGTCGCCCTCGCGCAACTGGAGATCGGGAAACGGCGACATGCGGGCCGTGCCGCGCAGAACGGCCGTGGCGATGACCTCGCCGTCGCCCAGCTTCAGCAGATCGCTGATCGGCTTGCCGAGCACGGCGGATTGCGCAGTGACCGATACTTCCGAGGTGTAGTTCTTGATCTCTATCGCTTCTTCGATCGAGTTGTTCTGCTTCGTCCGGCTGGGCACCAGCCAATGGAAGAAGAGCAGGAAGGTGATGCCGACGACGGTCAGCAGCGCACCCATCGGCGTAAAGTCGAACATGGTGAAGGAACTGCCGGTGAGTTCCTGCCTCAGCCTCGAGACGACGATGTTCGGCGAGGTGCCGATCTGCGTCATCAACCCTCCGAGAAGAGCCGCAAAAGCCATCGGCATCAGGTATTTCGAAGGCGATGCGCCGGATTTCTTGGAGAACTGGAAGGCGACCGGCATCATGATAGCCAAGGCGCCGATATTCTTGATGAAGGCGGAAAGCAGTGCCACCGCGATCATCAGCAGCGCCAGCTGGGTGTGCAGCGTGTTGAGGTTCGGGAAAAATTTCTTGACCGCCATGTCGACGATGCCCGAGCGGGCGACGCCGGCGCTGACGACGAGTGCGCTGCCGACGATGATGACGATATCGTCCGAGAAGCCGGAAAATGCCTTGTCGACCGGCACGACGCCCAGTGCCACCGCCAGCACCAGTGCACAACAGGCGACGACGTCGTAACGGAACCGATCCCAGATGAAGACCGCCATCATGACGGCGATCAGGGTGAAGGCGAGGATCTGCTGTGTGGTCATGCGGCTCCGCAGCTTTGAGAGGTCGGCGAATGAGTTTCCGCTTTTGGAGGAAATCGCCGCTCCGAGGTAGCGCATCAATTCCGCCGGCAGTCCAAAGTTCCGATAAAGCAGGTTCGAATGCTAAACAACCCTGGAGCAGGATATTGCTCCGCAGGGGGTGCCGCATGGAGACAGTCTCGCCGGGGGGGCACAATCGTATACCGCGGGCAAACGAAAAAGGGCGCCGCGGGCGCCCTTTTCATATTCTCCGGTCTCAGTGCAGCGTTTGCTGCCCCGCCTTCTTCTTCCGGCGGGCGTTGCGGGCGATCATGTTCAGGATTTCGACCAGCGCCGAGAAGGCCATGGCCGAATAGACGTAGCCCTTTGGCACGTGGAAGCCCATGCCGTCGGCGATCAGCGTCGTGCCGATCATCAACAGGAAACCGAGCGCGAGCATCACGATCGTCGGGTTCCTCTCGATGAAATTGGCGAGCGGAGTTGCGGCCACCAGCATCACGGTCACGGCCGCGATCACCGCGACGATCATGATCGGCAGATGTTCGGTCATGCCGACGGCCGTGATGATGCTGTCGATCGAGAAGACCAGGTCCAGGAGGAGAATCTGCCCGATGGCAGCTGCAAAAGACATGCTGGCCGCGCCGCCAACCATATCCTCCTTGTGATCCTCCGGATCGACGTTGTGGTGGATTTCCTTCGTCGCCTTCCAGACGAGGAAGAGGCCACCGGCGATGAGGATGATATCTTTCCAGGAAAAGGGGTGGCCAAAAAGCTCAAACAGCGGATTGGTGAGCTGGACGATCCAGGCGATCGTACCGAGCAAAGCAAGGCGCATGATGAGCGCCAGGCCGATGCCGATCTTGCGAGCTCGGTCGCGGTGCTCAGGAGGCAGCTTGTTGGTGAGGATGGAAATGAAAATCAGGTTGTCGATGCCGAGCACGACTTCCATGACCACAAGTGTAACGAGCGCTACCCAGGCCGCCGGGTCTGCTACAAGCGCTGCAATGTCCATCCAATCTTCCCTTTCAATCGCAAAACACAATCGCCTGCCGATTTAAGGATCGGCAGCGGGAAGACAAGAGGCGGTCACGCGACGACCGCCAAAATCAGGCGTGTTCCGCCTCTTTTGCGATCACGGATGTGTCATGAACGCCATAGGCGGCCATGAAGACCTTGATGGCGCCCTTTACGACCTCGTCGATTTCCGACTGCGGGGGAACGTCGCAGAGATCGCCGAACAGCCTCAGCTTGAAGAAGGTGCCGCTTGTCATGTCGATGAACTGGCGCGCAGCCAGATCGCTATGCTCGACGTTCAGATTGCCCAGCGCTACGTGCCGCCTGATGAAATCGTCGAGCACGGTGCGGACGTTCATCGAAGGCGAATTGAAGAACTGCCGACAGAGGCTCGGCATGCGGTCGACGACACCGATCACGGTTCGCATGGCGTTGATCACCTGCAAGGAGGTGATATGCGCAACGAAGTTTATTCCGAATCGGTAGAGTCCTACTTCGACCTCCTCGCTGCCGGCGAGAATATCGCGCATCCGTAGCGTGACGCGTTCCTTCTCCCGAGCGACGAGTGCCGCGAACAGATCTTCCTTGTTCTGGAAATAGACGTAGATCGTGCCCTTCGACACCCCCGCCTCGCGGGTGATATCGTTCATGCTCGCCGCGTCGAAGCCGAGCTTCATGAAGACGCGGCTTGCGCCGTCGATGATCTGCTCCCGTTTCGCGGGGTCTTCCCCTGCCGCGAAACGTCCGGCTGCAACCGGATCGGATTTCTCCTGCTTCCTTGTCTGTCTGGCCATTGGATGCCTTTTTTAACCTTTTCGAACCGAGCGGTTCGATTGCCCTTGATATGTGTCATCGAAAGGTCTATGTCAAGCTCACTGAACCGAGCGGTTCGATGAAATGCTGAACTCCCATTGACGGTATACGAACATGACGGCCTCTCAAAATGGCGGCGCATTGCGCGCCGTAACGACGGATAACATTGGCACCAGCGAAGCCGAAGCCCGCAACGAGCGGCCGACAACCGAGCAGCCTGCGGCGGAAGCGATCGCTGCGCCGGCCGCCGCGAAGGCGCCTGAAAAGAAGAAGCGGCGTGGATTTCTGTTGCCGGTCATTGCGCTTGCCCTCCTCGGCGGCGCCGGATGGTATGGTTACAACTGGTGGACGGACGGTCGGTTCCTCGTTTCGACCGATGATGCCTATGTGGAAGGCAACCTTGCCGTCATTTCTCCCAAGGTCTCCGGTTATGTTGCGAAAGTAAACGTCGTCGAAAACCAGTCCGTCAAGGCCGGCGATCCGCTCGTCACGCTTGATGACGGGGATTATAAGCTTGCGCTCCAAAAAGCAGAAGCGGCGATCGAATCCGCCAATCTCGCAATCTCCCGCATCGACGCCCAGATCGTCGGCGGGCGGGCCGCTCTTGAACAGTCCAAGGCGCAGCAAGGAGCGCTTGAGGCGGCGGTACGCGGCGCCGAGATTACCCAGAAGCGGGCAAGCGAGCTCGCCGCGAAATCCGTAGGCACCACCGCCGACCTCGACAATGCAAAGATCGCGCTCGAACAGGCCCGCGCCAATCTCGTCGCCGGGCAGGCCGCCGTCGCCTCCGCCGAGGCGAATATTGGCCTCCTGCAGGCGCAGCGCAAGGAAGCGGTCAATACGGTCCGCACCCAGGAACTCGCCCGCGACCAGGCAGCCCGCGATCTCAGTTTCACCGTGCTCAAGGCGCCTTATGATGGCGTGATCGGCAATCTCGCGGTCCAGACCGGCGATCTGGTTTCGGCCGGCAAGCGGCTTGCCTCGCTCGTACCGCTCACCGAACTCTACATTGAAGCCAACTTCAAGGAAACCCAGATCGGTCACCTCGAACCGGGCTCGAAAGTGCGCGTGCATGTCGATGCCTATGAGGACCAGCCGATCGTCGGCACTGTCGAATCCATCGCGCCAGCGTCAGGAGCGGTTTTCTCGATGCTGCCGCCTGAAAATGCCACGGGCAACTTTACCAAGGTCGTCCAGCGCGTACCGGTTCGCATCTCGATCCCGAAGGAGGATCTGGAGCGCGAACATCTGCGCGCGGGATTGAGCGTCGTTGTCGATGTCGACACGCGCACCGCGCCGGACAACACCACCGTGGCAGCGGCCAAGTAACCCATCAAGGAGAACGGCCATGGCTACAGCAACGGCCGCGGCGGGTGTCATGCCCGCCGACCAACCTATGGACAGGCGCAAGCTCATCGCCTTTTTCGCGATGGTCTTCGGCATGTTCATGTCGATCCTCGACATCCAGATCGTCTCGGCATCGCTGTCTGAAATCCAGGCGGGCCTGTCGGCCGGTTCGGACGAGGTCGCCTGGGTGCAGACATCCTATCTGATCGCCGAAGTGATCATGATCCCGCTGTCGGGAACGCTCGCCCGCATTCTCTCGACGCGCGTACTCTTTTCCATCTGTGCCGGCGGCTTCACGATCGCCAGCGTGCTCTGCGCCACCGCCACGAATATCGAGCAGATGATCGTCTACCGGGCGCTGCAGGGCTTCATCGGTGGCGGCATGATCCCTTCCGTCTTCGCCGCTGCCTTTACGATCTTCCCCCCCTCGAAGCGCAGCATCGTGTCGCCGATCATCGGCCTCGTCGCGACACTGGCTCCGACCATCGGACCAACGGTCGGCGGTTATCTCTCCCATGCCTTCTCCTGGCACTGGCTCTTTCTCGTCAACGTCATTCCGGGCATCCTGGTAACTGCCGTCGCCTGGAGCATGATCGATTTCGACAAGCCGCAGATGCAGCTCTGGAAGAAGTTCGACTGGTGGGGGCTTGCCTCCATGGCGATTTTCCTCGGCTCGCTGGAATACGTCCTGGAGGAGGGCAACAACAAGGACTGGTTCAGCGACGAACATATCGTCATGGGCACGGTGTTCATCGTCCTAGGGGCGGTGGTGTTCTTCTGGCGCGCCTTCAAGATCGAATTCCCGGTGGTCGATCTCAGGGCCTTCGGCAATGCCAATTTCGCCTTCGGCTCGCTCTTTTCATTCGTCATGGGCGTCGGCCTTTACGGCCTGACCTATCTCTATCCCCTCTATCTCGGCCGCATCCGGGGCTATGACTCGCTGATGATCGGCGAAACCATGTTCGTCTCCGGCATTGCGATGTTCGTTTCCGCTCCGATCGTCGGGCGCCTGACGAACGTTCTCGACCTTCGGGTGATGATGGCGATCGGCTTCGGCGGCTTCGCACTCGGCACCTGGCTGCTGACGGGTATCACGGCGGACTGGGATTTCTACGAGTTGCTCCTGCCGCAGATCCTGCGCGGCGCGTCGATGATGATGTGCATGGTGCCGATCAACAATATCGCGCTCGGCACGCTGCATCCCTCGCGCATCCAGGGTGCTTCCGGCCTGTTCAACCTGACGCGAAATCTCGGCGGTGCCGTTGGCCTGGCGATCATCAACACCATGCTGACCCAGCGTTCCGACGCGCATTACCAGCGGTTGGCCGAACACGTGAACTACGCCAATCCGGCAGCTCTCGACTGGCTGGAGAGCGTTGGCGCCAACTTCAATTCCTACGGACTCGACGGCAGTTCTGCGGCGCTTCAGAAGATTTCCGGGATCATCACCCAGCAATCCTGGCTGCTTTCCTTCATGGACGTTTTCCTGTTGCTCACCGGCCTTTTTGCCAGCTTGATCTTTTTCGTCTTCCTGATTGCCAAACCCGCGGCGCCTGCCGGCGCCGGAGGCGGAGGCCACTAGGTTCCAGAGATTCCACCGCCGGAAAGGGCCGCCGCGCAAGCGACGGCCTTTTTCGTTGTGCGCCCAGCATGGGCGCATTCTTGTGGGTGGAAGTCCCACCGTAAGCTGGTCATGGCGAGCGAAGTGAAGCGCAACTGCGGAAGGGCGAC